>CALBSQ010000092.1 GCA_937967325.1 uncultured Chloroflexota bacterium | reverse complement strand
TGAAGATCGTCGGGGGGACGGGATCGCCGATCCGCCCGCTGGCGATCGCCTGATCTGCGGGATGTGGGAGCCTAGAGGCGGCTCCCATCTCGGCGCGCCGGCGATCACCCTGCGGCTCGCGGACGTGCTCAATCGCCTCTCGCACCGCGCGGGCTGGCGGGGAGACTATCTCGATGTTCCCAGGATGGGAGGAGGCAAGGCCGTCGCGATCCTCAGCACCTCCGGCAGCTGGGTTGCCGCGATGCGCGAGTTCGGAGCGAAGATCGACCACGCGGTGGTGGTCGACGGTCTGGGCGACGACGACACCGTGCGCGTGCGGGACCCTTTTGAGGCAACATCCTATAGAATGAAGATAGAAGACTTCTTGGGCTACTGGACCTGGGCAGCCATTTGGCAAGACCCCTCACCCGAAGAGGAGGCGTAGCATGGACGTACAGGTGCTGACGATCGAGCGCAATGACACCAAGATCCACGGCCGTCACGAAGCCGTCTACGACGTGACGATTGCAATCGACTCGATGGTGCGCACGTTCGAGGTGCTCGTCGGTACCAGGAGGGTCGGGGCCGATCCGGTCCGGTACGCCACGTTCCGCGATCCCGACGAGCTGCGCATCTTCGCCCGCGACCACCGGCCGATCACCGAGATCCTCCGCCGGGTGACCGCCGTCCACCACCACGAGCCGGCAGCGTTCCCCGCCTCGACGCTCGCGCGTCACTGAGCCCCGGTCATAAATCGTACGCCTCTGGCGATCTGGTGCGACCGTGAAGCGAACAGCGGCGGCGGTGCCGATGGCCGGCCAGCCTGCTCGGTGCCTCCTGGGGAGTTATGACCAGGTCGCGACTAGCCGAGCAAGGGCATCACGACACCTCAGTCGCCCTCACCCCGGACCGTCCGAAGATGGAGCCCTTGTGCCGCCTGACCCATCCTTGCGATGCATCGCCTCAGCCGAGCGCCTCGATGAGAGGTCGTAGCTTGTACTTGCGTTGGTGGCGACTGAGCATCTCCTGGCGGTAGGCGTCGCGGGCCTTGCCGAGCCAGGCCGCGGCGGCGTCATAGTACTGCGCCTTGCCCCCGTCCATAATCGGCTCCGCCTGCTGCCGGCTCATGCGGATGGCCCAGTCGGGATGCTTCGACAGGACGGCGTCTACGACCTGCTCAACGAGCGTGTGGGTCGCCCCACCTTCGACCGCGGCCATGGCATCCTCCAGCAACCCCTCGTGCAAGAAGATGTCCACCTGCCCTTGCGGATAATAGGTGTGGGTACGACGGAGCCAGGTCAGCAACTCCTCACGGAGTTGAGGCCACTCGTCACCGGCGAGCTCGCCCGTCCGGAGGAAGTTGGCCAGACTAGCGTCGGCACGGACTGCCACCTGGGCAGCGGCCAGCGCCCGCTCCCGCGCTCCCATACCGTCGGCCAGGTCGCGCACCCAGGGAGCGAGCTGGGTCTTGCTGCCCTCCAGCGTCAGCCCGTGCTCGCCCACGCGCAGCGCTGCCTCGAGCTGCCCCTGCTCGCGCAGGTCCTCCGCCAGCGCTCGCGCCTCCTCCACTGTCGTGAGATGTTCGAGGGCATGGGCAACTGCATCATCCACCCGCCCGAGCTGCACCAACATGGCCGCGTAGCGCCGGGCCTGCCCGGTAGCCGCCGCCAGATTCAAGAACTCCTGCCGCCGCCCCTGCCGCTCCAATATGTTGAGTCGGGCGTTGGCCAGCACTTGAGTAGCGCTGTCGCTTATATCATCCTCGTCGTCCTCATCATGCTCATCGTCCTCAACATCCTCTTCGACCGATCCATCGCCGGCAGCTTCACCACGCAAGAGGCGCTGGACCTGCTGATCCTCCCAGCCCTGCTCCGCCGCCAGCAGCGCCGCCGTGAAGGAGTCGTCCATGCCGTAATCGTCCAGCCACTCCTGCCAGGACTCCAGCTTAGCCGCCCAGGTGTGGCGATCGGACGGCGTCACATCCGGGCTGAGTAGCGCTTCCGTCCACATGGCGCCCAGCGCATTGAAGAAATCGCCGCCCTCACCATCGGAGTCGTCCAGGGACTCATAGGCAGCCTCAAACTCCTCGGTGATCACTTCGAGGATCGTCAGTCCGCTCTGCCCATCACCCTGTCGGACGAAGGCAGCGGCCTGCTCCAGCACGCGACTCGGTTCAGCCACCACACCGGTCATGATCCCGTACTCGTCAAACGATGACCGGCGATCGAACCCGTGGGTGACGCTGCGCACCTGCCGGCGATAGGAAGCAACGTCCACCGGTGTCCGGCGCGCCGCCCGCTCCGCGGGCTTGGGAGCGGCGACCAGCAGCGTGACTTCACGCTCGACCACGTCGGCCAGTTGTGGCTCGCGCTCGACCAGCCGCAGCAGGACGGCCTCGAGCTGCGCGCGATCCAGATGCCGCAGCAGCGCCTCGGTGATGGGGACTCGATGCACTGTCGCGACCCCCTATCTGACTGTTCATCGTCAAGCAGGCATTTGAATGGCCGGTAGGCCAATCCAGGACATGGTACCGGACCGTACATTCCGCGGCTTCCTCAGCGGCGACGTCGCCGGGTGGCGCGATACAGCGCCTTTCGCCCCTGGCGCCGCAGCTCGTAGCGGGCAAAGTAGCCCGGGCCGCGGCTGACGGCGCGCCCGAGATAGAACCAATGGAGCAATCGGTAAAACCAGCGCATCGTGAAGACTCCCTTGGGCTGATACTAGGTAACGATCGTAGAATCAACGATTGTAGAATCAGCATAACGAGCGAGACTCGCGGTGGGTGAAGAAAAGGCGGTCAATCATGCACGGCGATCATTCGCGCCAGTCCCTCATCG
Source organism: uncultured Chloroflexota bacterium (assembly GCA_937967325.1). GTDB lineage: Bacteria > Chloroflexota > UBA4733 > UBA4733 > UBA4733 > UBA4733. Next base: position 20,259 of record CALBSQ010000092.1, on the reverse strand, counting down.
GCCGGCGATCCCTACTCCGAGCGGCAGGAGCTATCCTGGGCGGCGGCGCCTTGGCCACCGGCCTGGCCGCGTGCGGCGGCGGCCGGGCCGCCGCGACGACCACGCCGTCCGGCGCCTCCACCGCGGCTCCCGTCGCGGCGCCGACCAGCATTGCCGTGGCGTCGTCGCCGGCCTCGACGACATCATCGGCAGCGTCCAGCAGCGGCACTGCCACGGTTTCGGTCGCAGCGGCGCAGAGCGCCTCCGCTGCAGGCGGCACGGCGCAACGGACTATTACCTGGTCGTTCTGGGCGGTGAGCCAGGAGCAGGCCGACAACATGCTGGCTCGCGTCAAGGATTTCAACACCGCCCACCCCGACGTCAAGGTCGAGGCGATCTTCGTCCAGAACGGGGATTACCGCTCCAAGGTCGTGTCGCTCATCAGCGCCGCCACGCCGCCGACGCTCACGCAGGTCGACGCCTACGACATGCCGTACTTCGTCCAGAGACAGATCATCCAGCGGCTGGACGCGACCATCAAGAACGACAAGTCGTTCAATCTGGACGATTTCTTGCCGGGGGCCTTTCTGGAGGACCATCAGGTCTTCAAAGGCGTCTACTACGCCGTCCCCAACAGCCCGGAGAGCCCGCGCGTGCTGTTCTACAACAAAACGAAGTGGCAGAACGCCGGCCTGCCGCTGCCGAACGATCTGGAAGCGCAGGGCAAGTGGACCTGGGACGCCTTCCTGGAGGCCATGCAGAAAGTTAGCACGGGTGCGGGTACGGAGCGCACCTTCGGGACCACCGCGCAGCTCGGCTTCCAGCCGGAGCCGCAGACCTGGATTCTGTCCAATGGCGGCAGGTCGCTCTCGGACGACCGGAAGAGCTTCGTCGGGGATGTGCCGGAAACGGTGGAGGCGCTGCAGTTCCAGGCCGATCTGATCCTCAAGCAAAACGCGGCGCCGAGGCCGAGCGACAACCTCGGCAGCACCGATCCCTTCATCCCCGGGCGCATCGCCTCGATCGAGGACGGGGTCTGGCGCGCCGCCACGCTCTTCACCCGGCCCAACTTCGACTACGGCATCGCCCCGTTGCCGGCCAGCCCGAAGGGGGTGCGCAAGACCGTGGCCAAGCCCAACGCCTCGACCATCCCGGTCGGCGTGACCGGCCAGGCGGCCGCCGATGCCTGGGAGTTGGCCAAATTCATCGCCGGTCCGGGCTACCAGAAGGCGCAGATCGACGTGGGGCAGCAGATCACCAACCTGAAGTCGCAGGTCGCCTACTTCTTGCAGAAGAGCCCGGTGCGTGACGCGCACGTGTTCATGGACGCCTATACCAAGGGAGAGGTGACGCCCATCCCCCTCATCCCGCAATGGCAGGACTACGGCAAGATCTACGGGGCGGCGTTTGCCAAGGTGCGCGGCGGTTCCGCGACCGTCACGGACGCGCTCAGTACGATCAAGGCACAGACCGACGCCTTGCTCGCACAGCAGGCGTGAGCGACGTCGGCGACGTGCCGAGCGATAGGGGGCAAGCCGCCGTAGCCTACTACCAGAAGGGAAGACCTCGTGGGCAAGTCCATCAAGCTCGGGATTATCGGCGCCGGCAGCGCCACCTTCTCACTCACCCTGGTCCGCGACCTCTGCCTGGCGGAGGGGCTACACGGCAGCGCCGTCACCTTCATGGACGTCGATGCAACCCGCCTCGGCGTGGTCCACCGGCTGGCCGAGCGCTACGCCCGCGAGCTGGGCGTGGATATACGGTTCGAGGCCACGCTGGAACGGGAGCGGGCGCTGCGCGACGCCGACTTCGTCGTCAACACGGCCTTGCATGGCGGCCACGAGCCGGAGGAGGCGGCGCGCCGGCTCGCCACCGACCTCGGCTTCTACCGCGGCACGCGACTGCAGACCAACTTCCACCAGTATGCCCTGATGCTCGCCGTGGCGCGCGACATGGAGCGGCTCTGTCCCGACGCCTGGCTGATCCAGTCCTCCAACCCGGTATTTGAAGGTTGCACAATCATGACTCGCGAGACGAAGGTCAAGGTTGTCGGCCTCTGCCACGGCTTCATGGGGGTCTACCGGCTGGCGTCGGCGCTGGGCATCGCGGCAGAAGAGCACGACGAGCTGCGCTGGGAAGCGCCCGGGGTCAATCATTGGATTTACCTCACCGAGCTCCGCCATCGTGGGAAAGACCTCTATCCGCTCATCGACGAGTGGATCGCGACGAGGGCGGCCGCCTACTGGGCTAGCTTCCGCGGCGGCTTCAGCGACACGCAGCTCTCCCGCGCCGCCATGGACCATTACCGTCGTGTCGGCCTGATGCCCATCGGCGACGCCTCTCGCACCTTCTCCGAGTGGTACTACCACAGCGACCTGGCTGCCAAGCAGCGCTGGTTCGGCCACCTGGGCGGCTTCGACAGCGAGCTCGGCTGGGCCAGGTACCTGGAGGGGCTGCAGCGTCGGGTCGAGGAGATCCAGCGCGCGGCGAACGATCTATCGGCCCACGTCACCGAGGTGTTCCCGCCCCAGCGGTCGAAGTCGGAGTTGCACGTGCCGATCATGGACGGCATCGCCAACGATCACCAGTACGTCCTGCAGGTGAACGTGCCCAATAACGGCGCGATCGTGGGGATCGCCGACGACATCGTGGTCGAAGGGAAGGCCCTGGTCGACGCCAGCGGCGTCCGGCTGTTGCCGGTGGGCAAGCTGCCGGACAAGCTGATGCACATGGTGCTGCGACCGCGTGTGGAGAAGATGGAGCGCGAGCTGCTCGCCTTCCGGACCGGCGACCGCGACGTCATGCTGAGCTGCCTGCTGATCGACGACTACCGCGCGCGATCCCTGGAGCACGCCGAGCAACTGGTCGACGCCATCCTGGCGCTGCCCTGGAACGCCGACCTGGCGGGGCGGTTCGGCTCGTGGCGACGGCCGCTGTCGGAGTACGACCTGCCCCCTATTGATGGACCTGGAGCAGCCCCGGCGCGGGTAGCCGCCAGGGCGTGAGTGGGGCGTTCGGCAGGTTCGCGGAAATTTCCAATGCCCGGCGAATCCCGCCGCTGTCATCCTGAGCGGAGCGAAGGACCCCCGGCAAGGCCGTCGGCGCTGCGCGGCCATGCCAAGCGGCTGGCCGGTCGTGCCGGGGGTCCTTCGCTCCGCTCAGGATGACAGTGAAAAGCAACTTCGCCTTCGTGGATGCATCACCGATACATGCTGCCGAATTGCGCTCAATGCGCCGCTCATGCTCTTTCCCTCGGGTGGCGCGCCACCATTAGGGCGCCCTACATCCAGCCGGCGACGCCGAGCAGCTCCTTCGTCTCCTGATCCGGGTTATCGGCGAGGAGGCGCTCGGTGAGCTCGTGCTCGGGCTTCTGCCCGTAAATGGAAGGCTTGAGCCAGGTCGGGCCGTAGCCGATGATGAGGAGGCGGCGCACGGTGCCGGCGGGTGTGTTCGGCATGGCGCGGTGCCAGGCCGAGCCATGCAGGAACACGCAGCTCCCCGGTGGCAATCGCAGCGTCACCTGCCCCGGTAGGTCGTCGTAGCGCTCCGCCGCCAGGTCCTCCTCGATGCGCTGGTGGGAGCCGGGCATGACACAGAGCGGGCCGTTGGCGTCGGTGGCGCCGTCCAGGTAGAGCAGCGCCTCGATGGTCTGTGGGCGCGTGAAGAAGGGTGGCAGCGGGTCGGGAACCAGGCGCTGGTGAAAGTGCCAATGCGTCTCCTGGTGCGGCTCGTCGGGGTAGCTGATCCGCGCCGAGAAGCCTCGCAGGGCCACTTGCGGCCCCAGCACCGCCCGAGCCACGGAGAGGAGCGGCGGAAACCGCAGCATGTCAAGAAAGGCTTGGTGCTTGTCCATCAGGTGGCGCAAGAACAGTCCCCCAAACCGCGAGGACCGGTTGACCTTGGCGCCGATGCCGAGCTCGACCGCGGCTACCTCATCCAGCGCACGACGCAGCTGCTCGGTGTGCTCCCCGTTGAGCAGCCGCTCGCGGACCAGGAAGCCATCGCGGGCGAACTTGCCGATCTCCTCCGGCGTGGCGACCACCTCGACGTGCCGCCAGGGATCCGCCAGGTCGTGGTTGCGGACGCGGTACGCAAGCGTATGGCGGCCCGCCGTGGTCGCGATCGCCCCGCTCGTGGATGTCGCCATCGTTCACCTGCTCCTCAGTGCAGGGTGAAGCCGTCCCCGCGGGAGGCATGATAGCAACGCGCCGTCGCGGAGGCCACCATTCCTTGTGCAGCAGGCGCCAGCGACACTCAGGTGACCGCGCCGCCACGGCAATCACCGTGTTCACCGTGGTCGTGGCTTCAATCCGTGAACAATCCAGGCTACAATCTGGCCGGCAGTTCCGTGCTGCCGCCGAGTAGGCTCGTGCCGGTGTCGTGTCCGCGCGATGACGGAGCTCGACCGAGTCGGGACTCGGCCAATCGATCCAAGCGAGGAGGTTCGGGTGGAACTCGGAGTGTTCATGATGCCCCTGCACCCGCCGGGCAAGCCCATCGCCCAGAGCTACGACGAGGACGCCGAGCTGCTGATCCTCGCCGACGAGCTGGGCTACCGCGAGGCCTGGATCGGCGAGCACGCCACCATGGCCTGGGAGAACATCCCCGCGCCCGACCAATTCATCGCCCGGGTCGCCCCCTTCACGAAGCAGATGCGCTTCGGCATCGGCGTTGTACTGATGGCCCAGCACCATCCCGCCAACACGGCGAACCGCATCGCCCAGCTCGATCACCTCACCAAGGGGCGGATCAATTTCGGCGCCGGCACCGGCAACATCTCCACCGATCTGGAGCTCTTCGGTATCGACGGGGCCGGCGGCCTGCCGGGGATCATGCTCTTCCGGGCGCTGGACATCATCCTGACGCTCTGGACCCAGGACCCGCCCTATGACATGCCGGGCCAGTTCTGGCCGATCCGCGTGCGCAACCCCCAACCCGACATCGGGCTCGGCGGTCCGCTCAAGCCCTACCAGCAGCCGCACCCGCCGATCGGCTTGCCGGGCATGGGCGGGCAATCGCGCTTGCTGTTCACTGCGGGAGAGCGGGGCTGGATGCCGATGTCGTCGAACCTGCCCCACCGACGCCACCTGCGCGGCCATTGGGAGCAGATTTCCAAGGGGGCGGAGAAAGGCGGGCGGGCCCCGGACCGGTCCGCCTGGCGGATCTGCCGGGAGGTCTACGTCGACGAGACGACGGAGGCGGCGCGCGACTTCGCGCGACGGGGCAGCATGGGGCGCGGGTTCCGCGACTATTTCCTGCGCATGTTCGCCAAGAACGGCCAGCTTGGCCTCTTCAAGGCGAGCGACGACGTGCCGGCGAGCGACGTCACGCTCGACTACGTGCTCGACAACCTCTGCCTGATCGGCAGCCCGGACGACGTGGCCCGGCAGCTCCGCGAGCTGTACATCTACACCGGCGGCTTCGGCACCCTCCTGATGATCGCCCACGACTGGGACGACCCCGAGCGCTGGAAGCGCTCCATGCGCCTGCTGGCGACGGAGGTCATGCCCCGTCTGGCCGACCTAACGCGCCAGGACTTCGACCGGGGCGACCCGCTGGCGGCCGGTCACGCCGGCCCGGGCTCCAGGAAGTAGGCCTTGCTCTGGGGCTCGGCGTCGATGGTTTCCGTCACCTCGCGCACGAGGGATACCCGGGCCCCGTCGACTTCCCACTGCTCCAGGTGCCTCGTGATTCGGGTCCCATCGCTGCCGGCGAATCCGGGCGACACCGGCAGGGAATCCGCCAGCGCCAGCGTCGGCCGGTCGCGGTAGGGGCCTCGCCGCTCGTCGCCGCAGACGAGGTACCAGCCGTCCTGCGCTTGGGCGACTCGCCCGGTGGTGTCCATCTCGATCCTCCCTTGCGCCCGAAGGCGACCACGCCACGATGCCGGTCTAGCGCGTCGCGGCCTTCTTGAGCACCGGCAGCCCCGACGTCGCCACCTCGCCGCGGAAGAGAGCCAAGCGAGGTGGCGGCACTACTTTGCTCCTCACCCCATCGGCCCGTCAGGGCAAGCGTGCCTCGCGCCACGGCCGTGGCGGCGGCCCCCCCGGCCCGGTCCAGGCCACTCGTGCCGCGGCACGGGCTGCCGGCTCGCCTCAGGCGATGGCGAACACGCGCATCTTGCCCGTCGTGACCTCTGGCGGACCCGGTGGCGGGACCGCCAGTGCGGGCGAGTCTAGCGCATCCGCGGAGCCCGTGTCAAACGGGCGCGGCATCGCCTAGCCGGTCTGGCGCGATGCTCAGACGGCGCGATGGGCCCGGACGTGGCGCTCCACCTGCACCTGCCATTCGTCCAGGTCGAACGGCTTGCGCACGTGGCCGAGGACGCCCACGGCCGCGGCCCGTCGGGCCTCCTCGTCGCTCGCGCTCATGGTGAGGATGCGCGCGTCGGGCTCGCCCCGGCGGCGGTAGGCGCGGAGGAAGGCCGGACCATCCAGGACCGGCATTATCAGGTCGAGCAGGATCAGGCAGGGGCGGAACGAGCGCGCCACCGCCAGGGCCGCCTGCCCGTGATCGGCCACCCGCACCGCGTACCCCTCCAGGCCCAGGACCGTCTCCAGCAAGGAGCGGATGTCGGACTGGTCCTCCACCACCAGCACCCGCCGCGCGTCGCACATCGGCCGCCTCCTTCTCGTTGGTACGGCGACTGGCCGCACAGCCCGTGCCAGGGGCCGGCCTGGCATCGTTCTTGCCCTTTGGAGCGGTCAGCCGATGCCCAGTAGCATGGAGGGAGCCCCGACGATGGAGCAGGCCCGACGCCCCCAGTTCGCCGACATTCAGTCCGAGTGGGCGGTCTACGCGCTAGACGACCAGGAAGTCGGCATGGTCGAGGCCGTGCGCGACGGATACTTGGAGATCGAGGCGGGCCTCTTCTTTCCCAAGCGGCGCTATGTCCCCTTCGCGGCCATCCAGCGCCTGGAAGGCGAGCGCGTCTACCTGACGCTGACCAAGGACGAGGCCGAGGCGCAGGACTGGGACGCGGAGCCCATGGTCGGGGAGTTGGCGGAGGAGGGGACCGACGCGGACGGCAGGGTCACCGACCAGACGATGCCGGTGCCGGGGGAGGTGGACATGGCCCGCCGCGCCGAGGAGCTGCAGGCCTGGTGGGGGCTGACCGAAGGCGCGCTGGGGTGGATGGCCAAAGCGACGGCGTCGGAGCGTGACTTGGTGGCGCTGGGGACGATCCGGGCGCACGTGGCCGCCATCCTGGACGAGCTGGAACGGCTCGCGGCGCAACCGGACGCGCGAGCGTGACGCGAGCCGCGGTGATGCGGCCGGGGCCACATGCGCTGGCGCGAGGAGGCAGGGGTCGGCGTTGTAGCGGTCCGGGAGGACCGGTGACGCGTAAAGGCTGGTAGTTCCCGCCGCGGTCGCTTCTCGACCTTGACAACACCGGCTGTCCGTGTATAACGGCGATGTCCAAGCGAAGGAGGTCCCCATGCGCCGTGTCGCCGCTACCCCGCTGATTGTCACCTGCGCGCTCTGGCCGGCCACCGCCAGCGCTGCCCCGTCTCCGGCCACGGCCCACGGCACGGCTTCACAGGTGGCCGGGTCCGCAGCCAGGATCCGACTGCCGGCCTCGCAGGTAGCGGCCCGGACGCCCGCCCAGCGCCCGCCCGCGCCCCAGGTCCAGCTGCGGCGCCCATCGCCGGGGACCACCTGCACCTACGACCCGGCCAGCCTTCTGACCACGTGCGTCACCTACGGCCCCATTGTCTCCGTCGCGGGCACGCCCGGGCTGTGCGTGTATGCCGGCATCACGGGCAGCATCTACAATGCGCGGGGGCAGGTTGTGGAGCGGTGGGCGGCCATGTCGGCGCTCTTCCCCTGCCGCTGAGGACCAAAGCAGCGCGGTTGTGGCTCGGGGGATTGTCTCCCAGGACGTCGGGACAGTCGCAGTCAATGCGCTGTCAAGTAGTCGGGATCATCGCCCCGGCGCGTCGGTCTAGGTGAAGCGACCGGCAACGGATGGAAAGGATAGCCAGAGCCTATGGTGGTTCCTGAGTTTCAGCACGGTCGTCTGCATGCCATCTGCGATGTTCTCGCTGCCACTGACGATGGGCTAACAGGCAGTGAAATAGGTAGGGTCCTGACAGGACTCCAACTCGGCGACCCCCAGCCGACTCTCTCGAAGCGCGAGCGCCTGTTTGAGGCGCTCTGGGCAAGGCAGCAGCGGGATAGCAGCGGCAACTACGTCGTGCGCTTCATTGAGGTCGCAATGGACCCGGCTCAGCATGCCGGCTTCTCAAACCGCTTCGATGATCTCCGCTCCCGCCTGAATTCCGTTCTTGCCTTCATGGGCTATGCGCTGGGCGAGGACGGCAAGGTCAGGCTACGGGACGAGGCCCGCACGATAACGGAAGCTGAGAACAGAGCCGCCAGACTTTCCCACGAGATGAGTCGACGCGGCGTGCATCCAGACGTCCTACGCTTCTGTAAGGCCGAGCTCCTGCAAGATAACTACTTCCATGCGGTGTTTGAGGCGACGAAGAGCGTCGCCGAGAAGATCCGCGCCAAGTCCCATCTGACATCGGATGGCGCGGAGCTCGCTCAGGTCGCCTTCGGTGGCACTTCACCACTACTCGCAATTAATACGCTGCGATCCGACACCGAGAAGTCGGAGCAGCGCGGATTCCTGAACTTGCTTATCGGCATGTTTGGGGTGTTCCGCAACACAGCCGCCCACGCGCCGCGCATCATGTGGCCCGTCAGCGAGCAGGACGCGCAGGACTTGCTGTCGCTCACTTCCTATCTGCATCGCCGCCTCGACGGCGCGGTATCAACGTCCCCGGGTGAATCCCACCAGAGTGGCCAACTGAGCCACAACGGCGGCGACTGACAGAAACCGCTTGAGGCACGCCCTTTGCGGGCCTTGTACCCATGCGACGGTTGTCCGAGACACGGCGCGTCAGCCCATCAGAATGGGACCGCATCAATGACGTACGATTTCGTATCATTCAGTCTGTTGGCCCCGTCTTCGTTCTTGGTCATTGTTTCGTGGGCGACCCACATATCAAGCCTGCGGAGTATGGCTTCTTGAACGTCAGCCGTCGCTGTGGAATACTCGGATCGCAGGAAACGATGCACGTCCCAATCCGTGTCCTGTGTCTCCGACGTTGACATAATCGAGGCAATAGGATCAAGGAACCTTCTCACATCGCCGTCTGTAAGGTATCGGGAAATGCCCACCATGGTTTTGGTGATCATCCCCGCAGCGTTCTCGGAGAACTGCGCCAACAGATGATCAACCACAACCGCTTGGTCCGAGGCGTCCAGATACTCCAGGTCAGCAGACCGAAGAAAGGCGCTCTCGTACATCATAATCGGTTGTTGGTCCGACTCTTTCACGAGCCTCACATAGTTGGTCATGGCCGCCTTCTTCGTTCCTTCCGCGCTGAGCGTGAAGGCGAGTCGGTAACAGGCCTACATCGCCGATAGCATGCGCGGGAGATCGTTGCGGTTCGACACGTCTCTATCGATACAGAGCTGGACCTTCTCGTAATGCAAATGACGCGATAGCACGCTTTTCCCTTCGTCCCGATACCTATTCCATCCTAAGCGACAGCCTCCGTGGCCCATTCATCGCTGAAGAGCTCGGCCTGCTCCAGCACTGTTTGCGTGGCCTGCGCCTGCTTGTCTGGCGGATAGCCGTATTTGCGCAAAGTGCGCTTCACCAGGACGCGGAGCTGCGCGCGGACGTTTTCGCGGAGCGTCCAGTCGATGGTGACGTTCTTTCGCACGGTCGCCACGAGCTCACGGGCAATTGTTTTGAGGATGGGCTCGCCGAGCACCATAACCGCGCTGTCGTTGGCCTCAAGGGCATCGTAGAAGGCCAGCTCGGCGTCCGACAAGCCAAGCTTCTCGCCACGGGTCTCGGCCGCCCGCATGTCTTTGGCGAGTTGGATGAGCTCCTCGATCACCTGCGCCGTCTCGATCGCCCGGTTCTGGTATCTCCGCACCGCCTGCTCCAGGAGCTCGGCGAACGAGCGCGCCTGGACCACGTTACGCCGTGAGCGGTTCCTGATCTCACCCTTGAGCAACTTCTCCAAGAGCTCGACGGCGAGGTTCCGCTGCGGCATATCGCGCACCTCGGCTAAGAACTCGTCCGAGAGAATCGAAATATCCGGCTTCTTGAGCCCGGCGACGGCGAAGATGTCCATCACCTCATCCGAGACGACCGCCTTCGAAACAATCTGCCGGATGGCATGGTCCAACTCGTAGTTAGTCTTAGGCTCGCCGGGCGCACTCTTCGCCAGCCCGGCCCTCACCGCCTGGAAGAACCCGACGTCGTCCCGGATTCGGAGCGCTTCCTCGTGTGGCACCGCGAGCGCAAACGCTTGAGACAGCTCCGTTACGGCGTCCAACAGCCGGGCCTTGCCGTCCTCCTGAGCGAGGATATGCTCTTGCCCCGCCGGAAGGAGCGACAGGCGTTCTTGCGGCGTGCCGCTGGTCCACCGTGACCAGTCGAACCGATAGAAGAGCCCCCGACAGACCTCGTACTTCTCCAACATAGTTGCGACCGCCTCGTCCTGATTGACGGTAGGCTGCCCGGTACCGTGGCTCTCGGTGTAGGTCGCCAGGGCCTGCTTCAGCTCGTCGGCGAGGCCGAGATAGTCGACCACGAGGCCGCCGGGCTTGTCCTTGAACACGCGGTTCACGCGGGCAATGGTCTGCATCAGGCCGTGCCCGCGCATGGGCTTGTCGAGGTACATCGTGTGCAGGCTCGGCGCATCGAAGCCGGTGAGCCACATGTCGCGCACGATCACGATCATGAACGGGTCGGACGGGTCACGGAATCGCTGGGCGAGCGTTTCGCGGCGCTGCTTGCTGCGGATGTGCGGCTGCCAATCGAGCGGATCGGACGCCGAGCCAGTCATCACCACCTTGAGAGCACCATGGCTGTCTCCCGCGCCAAGCCACTGTGGCCGCAAGGCCACGATCTCGCGGTAAAGCTCCACGCAGATACGGCGACTCATGCAGACGACCATGGCCTTGCCGTCCATCACGGCGAGACGGTTCTCGAAATGCTCCACCAGGTCGCGGGCGATGAGCTTCACACGGTTCTCGGATCCGACCACGGCTTCTTGCTGCGCCCACTTGGTCTTGAGCTTCTCCTTGCGGTCAACCTCCTCACCTTCGGTGGCCTCCTCGAAATCGGGGTCGATCCTGGGTCGCTCGGACTCCTTGAGCCCCAACTTTGCCAGCCGGCTTTCGTAATAGATTGGCACCGTCGCGCCGTCCCGGACCGCCCTTTGGATGTCGTAAACGCTGATGTAGTCGCCGAACACGGCGCGCGTGTTGGCGTCAGTCATTTCGATGGGTGTGCCGGTGAACCCGACGAATGAGGCATGGGGCAGCGCGTCGCGCATGTGCCGCGCGAAGCCGTCGATGAAGTCGTACTGGCTGCGGTGCGCTTCGTCGGCGATGACGACGATGTTGCGCCGATCCGAGAGTGCCGGGTACCGATCGCCGTTCTCCTCGGGGAAGAACTTCTGGATAGTGGTAAACACGACGCCGCCGGACGCGACGGAGAGCTTCGCGCGCAGATCGGCGCGGTCAGTGGCTTGTACCGGCGATTGGCGAAGTAGGTCGTGGCAGCGGGCGAAGGTGCCGAAGAGCTGATCGTCCAGATCGTTGCGATCGGTGATTACCACAATCGTCGGATTCGCCATTCGAGGATGCAGGATCATCCGTCCGGCGTAGAAGGCCATCGTCAGGCTCTTGCCGGAGCCCTGAGTGTGCCATACCACGCCCACGCGCCGGTCGCCTAAGTCGCCCCCCGGCGTGCGGCCCGCCTCGAAACGTCCAGGTTCTTCGCGGATGCGACCAGCCCTCGGAACGTCCGAGGCGCGCAGCGTTTCCTCCACCGCCACGTTAGCCGCGTGGAACTGGTGGTAGCCAGCCATCTTCTTGGCCAACTTCCCACCGCCCAGGTCCTCGAACACCACGAAAAAGCGCACCAGATCAAGGAAGCGGCGCTTCTCGAATATCCCCTCCAGCACCACCTGCAGCTCGGCCAGGTTCGCCGAGGCATCGTCGCGCCCAGTGATGGTGCGCCAGGGCTTGAACCACTCTCGTCCCGCGCCCAACGCGCCGATCCGCGCCTGGACGCCGTCGGAGACGACCAGCGCGGCGTTCGTGACAAAGAGTGCAGGGATCTGCGCCTGGTAGGTCTGGAGCTGCTGGAAGGCGGACCAGATCGTGGCGTTCTCGTCGGCCGGGTTCTTGAGCTCAATCACCGCCAGCGGCAGGCCATTGACGAACAGCACCACGTCGGGACGTCGCGTGTGTTGACCTTCAGCTACCGTGAACTGGTTGACGGCCAGCCAGTCGTTGTTGTCGGGTGTGTCGAAGTCGAGCACCCGCGCCTGCGTGCCCGCAATGGACCCATCGTTCCGGCGGTACTCCACCATGACGCCGTCCACGAACATGCGGTGCATGGCGCGGTTGCGCTCCACGAGTGATGGCGCGTCGGCACGCGTGAGCTTGCGGTAGGCGTCTTCCAGAGCCTCGGGGGGCAGGTCAGGATTCAGGCGCACGAATGTCTGGCGAAGTCGGTCCTCCAGAACCACCTCGCGGTAGTTCGGGCCGGTGCGCTCGGCACCGGGTTCGCCGGTCGCGATGGCCGGGCCGTGCAATACCGTGTAGCCTAGTGCCTCTAGCCAGGCAAGGGCAGCTTGCTCGACCACCGACTCGCTGAAATCGCCGTCACTCACGAGGGCGCTCCTGCACCATCGTCTACCATCTCCACGTCACCTTCGTCTTCCTCATCGGGATTAAAGCCAGCCAGGAGGTCGCGGTAGGCCTCCTGATCGACACTGAAGAGCACCTCACTCGGGCGATACTCCAGATCGAATATTCGCACGACCTCGTTTGCCTCGTCCAGATATGTATTGAAAGCATCGTTGTCGTCGTACGCCGGCCGCGTCCCCGGGGGCGTCGCGCGTTCCTGACTGTGAACTCGATGGAGGAATCCAACAATGGCATCCGCCGCCTGCGCAGCAAGCAAGGCCTGGACACCTTCCATGCCTGGCCGCGGACCATCCGTGCCGTGAGATGCGAATCCAAAAGCGTTGCGCAACTCGCACACGCCTTGAAGGGCCGTGTGCAAGCCGTTTAGTGTCTGCGCTAAGCTCTTCCGAGCCTCTGCTTCGCTGCTTGCCCCGACGGGCAACAGTGGCAGATTCGTGGTCACTGCCTTGAAGAGCTTCGGTAGGTTATCGTCGGAGATGAAGGCGATCTTGCGTTCGGTGAGAATCGTCCTGCATACACTTTCGACCACTGTCTTTGCGAGGTCGAATGCCAGCCCCGGGTTTTCGACGACGGCGCGCTCGATACCTTTGACTTGCTCCTCGATGTGAGACAGCCCACTGGCGATGGCTGTGCGGGCACCGTGCATTGTGTAATCGCTCGTCGGCGGCGCAGGCAACATCAAGCATGTCTTCCAATGAAACGCTCAGCATCACCAATGCGAAGTTCGCCGGAGATGAGCTTAGGCAGTAGCGCATTGCGCAATGCGGCGAGCGTATGGGACTCTCGTTCGTTTGTAACAACGCGCTCGTGTATCGGCCGCACCACTTGGTCAAACGCTCCAAGTATGGAGCCTGGCGGCACAACGATCGGAATTGGCCGGAAGTTGGCTTTGCTGATTTCAAGAAATGTCGAGCCGTTCGCCCGGCTGAGGATTTCTTCGCGCGCCCACTCCGCCCACTTGAGAATAAACAGATTAGAGACACCCTCCTCGGGCAAAATGGCGATGAATCCCTGATTGATGGCAATCGGCACTTCCGACACGGCGAGGTAACCAATCGGCGCACGCGACGAGAGGAGCACGGTACCGGGTGGCAGGAGGCCCGATCCGATTTGAGCCAGCCCCGCGTCTGTAATTTTGCGTTCTGTCTCAAGCAGGACCGGTGTTGCTAGGCCGGACAGATCCTTGGGGGTGGCCCAGAAGTGGCGGCCGTTGCTCCAGAACGCAGTCTTTTTCGTGCTTGGTGTGGTCCCTCCGACGACGCTCGCGACTTCGCGGATCGGGCGGACCCGCCACCCTTTCGGAATCTCCCCGAGTTCCGAGTCCTCGAAGGAGTCCGGGAACACGTCAGCGACGGGTTTGGGCAGGCCGAGGTCGCGGCCTTCGACCTTGGCGCGGACAGGATCGAAGGCGACGAACCATGACGTGAAGAGCGTTCGCGCGATCGCTTCTAGCGTCTCGTTTGCCCGTCGGTTCAGCTCGATTTTGTCATCCAGCGAGCCGAGGATGTCGGCAATCGCGCGTTGTTCGGGCACTCTCGGTACAGGGATCTCCAGTCGCGAAAGGTCACCACCTGTAATGCCGGCGACCGCCACCTGGCGACGAATGGTATCGAGAGCATGGAGTCCGACGGGCGAGCTGAAGAAATAGTACAGATAAAGCGGTAACGCAACGGTCGGGTCGGGCCGAGCGCGTATTATGGATGATTCGAAGGTGGTGGGTTCGTCGATATCGAGAACGATACTGCACTTCCCAGCGCCCTCGGCGACCAATGAACGACGTGCAAAAAGTAAGTCACCTTTAGAGAGCATGAAGCGCTCGCCTTCGGAGCGAGATAGCTCAACCCTTCTCATTGGAACTGCGTGAAGTCGCGGGTACTCAAACAGCTCGCCCATGTTCACGATCTTCGCGCCACGGCCGTGAAACTCTTTTGGCTTGTACAGGCCATTACGGACTGGCATCGCAAGCAGGCGCTCAAAAGGAACTGTTTGCCATTCAGCCACCATATCCAAGCTCCTTCAGGTTGGCGGCGATAGCGGCATCGAGCTTGGCGGCTTCTGCTTGCTGCCGTCGCAGCGCCGCGGCGAGCCGTTTCATTTTCTCCCCGAATGGCTCATCTTCTTCCTCGGCCGTCTCGGCCTCGACGTAGCGTGCCGGCGTCAGTACGTGGCCGCGCTTGCGGATGTCGTCGAGCTTGGCGGCCTTGCAGAATCCGGGCACGTCGTCATACTCGCCCGCGCCATAGTCGCCGCGCCAGGCGTGGTAGGCGCCGGCGATCTTGGCGATGTCCGCGTCGGTCAGTTCGCGGTGTACGCGATCCACCAGCGAGCCGAGCTTGCGCGCGTCGATGAAAAGCGTTTCGCCGCGCCGGTCGCGGAAGCGGCCGTTGCGCTTGTTGCGGGCGAGGAACCAGAGGCAGACCGGAATCTGCGTGGAGTAGAAGAGTTGACCCGGCAGCGCGACCATGCAATCGACGAGGTCGGCTTCAATGATGGCTTTGCGGATCTCGCCCTCGCCCGACTGGTTGGACGACATCGAGCCGTTGGCGAGCACGAACCCCGCCAGCCCGGTGGGAGCCAGGTGGTAGATGAAGTGCTGCATCCAGGCGTAGTTGGCATTGCCCACAGGCGGCACGCCATACACCCAGCGCTTGTCGTCCTTCAGCAGCGCACCCCGCCAGTCGCTGTCGTTGAAAGGCGGGTTGGCCAGCACGTAGTCGGCCTTCAGGTCGGGGTGGCGGTCGTTGAGGAAGGTGTCGCCGTGGGCGATCTGCGCTTCGATGCCGCGGATAGCGAGGTTCATCTTGGCGAGCCGCCAGGTGGTGTAGTTGGACTCCTGGCCGTATATTGCGATGTCGCCGATCTTGCCGCTGTGCGCCTCGATGAACTTCTCGCTGGAGACGAACATGCCACCAGAGCCGCAGCAGGGGTCGTAGATGCGGCCCTTGTAGGGGGCAAGCATCTCGACCAACAGGCGCACGACACTCGAAGGCGTGTAGAACTGTCCGCCGCTCTTGCCCTCCGCGCTCGCAAAGCGCGCGAGGAAGTACTCGTAGACGCGGCCGAGTGTGTCCTTCGCGCGATCGGCCGCGCTCCCCAGCGCGATGCTGCTCACCTGATTGATAAGCTCAGCGAGACGCTCCTTGTCGAGACCGGGGCGGGCAAAATCCTTGGGCAGCACGCCCTTGAGCGAAGGATTGTCGTGCTCGATGGCGCTCATCGCCTCGTCCACCAGCGTACCGATGGTCGGCTGCGGGGCACTCGCCATCAGGTGCGACCAACGCGCCTTCTTGGGCACCCAGAATATGCTGACGGCGCGATACTCGTCGGGGTCCTCGGGGTCGGCGCCCTCAGCGCGCTGGGCATCCAGCTCCGCGTGCTTGGCCTCGAAAGCGTCGGAGATGTACTTGAGGAAGATCAGTCCGAGGACGACGTGTTTGTACTCGGCCGCGTCCATGTTGTTGCGCAACAGGTCGGCGGCCGCCCAGAGCTTGGCCTCAAAGCCGAGGTCGCCCGGTCCGTTTGACCGTGCTGGGCCACTGGCGGCGGTTGAGAGCATGCTTGTTTGTTCGAGTTGAGACACATCATTCCCCGTCTAGACTCAAGCCACGATGGGACCAAAAGGGGGGGCAGTATGTTCCGACTCTGCCTTTAGCGGAGGGGGGAGCGAGCGTAAACGACCTGCACGCGGATCTCGCTCGCCGGGACCTGGATGATTCACGGGATGCCACGACGGCGGTAGGGATCACCGAAGCCCTCACCTAGACGCACCCCGCTTGCCAGGGAGATGCAGATCCCATCGCAGCCTGAGTTTAGCTCCCGCAACGCACGCCGGCAACGCAACCTGCGCTATTGCGCTATGCTACACGCATGGCCACAAGCACAAATACGGCAACGATCAACGCTTCAGCGCTACCGCGCCTGGTCTTCCGTGCGATGGTCTTCCATCGTGGAAATCGGTGGTATGCGGAGTGTGTTGACTTAAGCCTGGCCGTGTTCCGCTCCACAGCAGAGGAGGCGATTGCAGCGTTGCAGGACCAAATGGGGCTCCACGTCACCACGGTATTGGAGGAGCGACTACCTATTTCGCTCCTACATCGGCCGTCCCCCCTGAGTCACCGCATACGCTACTGGCTGCTGCCGCTGCAAGGCAAGCTGGCAGCGATTCTCCACCATCCTCCCGGCATTTCGCTCCAGATCGAAGCGTCGCCCCGCCCGCATGCCTAGGGCATACCCACCACTGACGTCTCAGGAGGTGGTGGCAATTCTGCAGGCGCTTGGCTTCCAGTTCCTCCGGCATGGCAGAGGCGACCACGACATCTACGTGCGTCGCACCAGCCAACGCGCCTATACCGTCACAGTTGACATGGGCGAGAACGAGTTCGACGCCTTCCTTCTGCAATCCATGATCAAGCAAGCTGGAGTGAGCCGCGCGACGTTCTACAACGCGACGCCACCCACGGCGCGAAAGATCGGCAAGTAGCGAATCACCAGCCCGCTTCTGCGCCTCCGCCCCGTGAGGCCGAGCGGAGGCATATGGGAGTCGAACCCACCCGGCGCTGGTTGGTCAACTTCAGGGCCGAGCTCCAGCGAGACGACGCGCGTCCTCTGGAACCAACGGCATAGCGCCTGTTGCCGGGCGCTGCAAATCGGGGCTCCGCGTCTCCACGGCGATGTCACCATGATCTGGCCGCGGCGCGGCCGATCTTCGAGACAGCGGACCAGATCCGGTACCTATAGGGCTCTTTGCTCCAGCCACTCCCTGGTGACCTCGAGGCCAAAGCCTGGGGCATCGCTCGGCCGCACGTAGCCGCCTCGGATCGGCGCCGTGCCGGGCAGCGCCACCATCTCGTCGAGCGGGACACCGGGCGGGGCGACCCCCTCGGATCGCTCGCCCCACGGGATCGCCGGCATGGCGTAGGCCAGATGCTGCCCCCAGGGATAGTTCATGCCCCCGTGGGAGATGACGCTCTGCCCATGCGCCTCGGCCAGGTGGCAGATGCGGACGGCAGCGCTGATCCCGCCGACCCAGGCCACGTCCGGTTGGAGAATGTCGACCAGGCCGCGGCCGGCCGCCGCGGCGAATGGGGCAACGGTGTACCAATGCTCGCCGGTGGCCAGGATGGCTCCGGGCAAGCGCTGGCGCAATCTGGAGTAACTCTCGAGATCGTTGGGCAGGAGGGCGTCTTCCAGCCACTTCACCCGATATGGGCGCAGGGCTTCCGCGAGGCGCACGGTGTACTCCACGTCGAGGGACATCCAGCCATCCACCATCAGTTCCACGTCGCCGCCGACCTGCTCGCGCGCCCGCGCCACCAGCTCCTCGCTCCGCCGGAGCCCGGCGACGCCCGCTTCGGGCCCCTCGCGGAGGAAGAGCTTCACCGCCCGGAATCCCAGCTCCAGGAACCAGGCGATGCTGTGCTCGGTCCCGTAGGCGAGGTCCGTGTTGCTCGCGTAGCAGAAGATCCGCTCCTTCTGCGGGCCGCCCAGCAGCTCGTAGACCGGCCGGCCCAGGAGCTTGCCCTTCAGGTCCCAGAGGGCGAGGTCGACGGCACTGATCGCGTAGCTTGCCAGGCCCGACGCCCCGTAGGGAGCGCTGATCCGCTGCATCATGTCCCAGAGCTTCTCGGTCGCCAGGCAGTTCTGCCCGCCGAGCACCGGGGCAAAGTGGTCGTTGATCACCCGCTCGACCGGCCCGCCGTGGATGGTGAGGCCAAGCCCCCAAGTGCCGTCCTCGGCAGTGACGACGCAGGCGCATCGCTTCCAGGGGGCCGCCCAGCTCGGCCGGGGCAACTCGGGGTAGCGTTCCATCGGACTCACGAAGCCTCCGACCGCCTGGCGCGGTACCCGCGGCGGCGTTCCGGGCCGGGGCGCGATGTCGACAGCGGCAGCCCGGATCGATCTGATCTCCATCTGCTGGCCTCCTCCCGGCTGTGATCCCTGGCAATCAGGCCACAATCGGAGAGTATGTCATGCACTTCGCCTTCCCGAAGCTCTGGCGGCATGGGGTGGGTTACCTCTTTGCGGCTCGTTGTTATGGGCTTGGCCGTACGAGTGGCCCGGTATCTGTGTGGTGACGATGGCCAGGCCAAGACGGCTTGCTCAGCGTGATAGACTGCGCCACCGTTATGCTCCGCGGATGCGCGACACACCTGGCGCATCCGCTAGAGACAAGGATGGATCGATGCCGACACACACCACCAAGGTAATGGTGAACCCAGCGGAGGAGACGATCCAAGCGGGGAGGACCGGCATCCGCTTCCTCGTCACGGGCGCCGACTTCGACGGCAGCGTGGCCCTCTTCGAGGTGACGATCCCCGCGGGCGTCGGGCTCCCCGCGCCGCCGCACAGCCACGACGGCTACGAGGAGACGATCTACGGGGTGGAAGGCGCCTCGACCTGGACCGTCGACGGCGAGGCGATCGGCGTCGGACCGGGGCAAGCGCTGTGCATCCCGCGCGGGGCGGTGCACGCGTTCATGAATCGCGGCGCGGTGGATGCGCGGGTACTGGCAACAGTGAGTCCGGGGATGCTCGGCCCGGCGTACTTTCGCGAGATGGCGGCGGTGGTCGATGCCGCGGCCGGCGGGCCACCGGATCGCGCCAAGATGGCGGAGGTGATGCGGCGGCACGGTTTGACGCCCGCACCGCCACCGACCTCCGCGTAGGGCAGCGCGACTAACACCCGAGCGGCGCCAGTAGGCTCCACCGCGTGCGACGCGGACCGCCTGCGGCGCGACCGTTGTGCCCGCCTGTACTACGGCCCGCCCGGCGTGGGCAAAGACATTTGCGGGCCACTATTCCACATTGCCTACACGCGCGACAACGCCCTACGCCGGTTGCCGGGCGCGATAGACGGGCGTCTCCACCAGCGCGTCGGCGGGCGGCGGCTGCCGGCGCAGCGCGTCGAGCCGCTTGACCGCCTCCGGCGGGTAGTAGACCTCGCCGCACTGGGGGCAGACGTCGGCCGGCATGTCCTCGACGACGACGAGGCGACCGTCCCAGCGTTCGTCCACGGCGACGCAGCGCCGCACCGTGTCGGCGCCGCAGAAGTAGCAGCGCATAGCCAATCTATCCCTCCTAGCGCGGCCCGCGGGTGCGTTCATCCAGCCACCAGAGCAGCATCGGTTCGTAGGTCGTGATGACAAGGAGCGTACCATCCGGCGCAAAGGCGACCACCGCGTAGAGCGCCCGATCCGATACCGTGTGGCCCAGCACCAGCGTCGAGGGGCCGCGCGGGTCCGTCGGATAGTCCTCCACCAACTCACCGCCGGCAAGCGCCGACAGCAGCTCCGTGTCCACGATGTGCCGAGCCAGCATGTTGTGGTGAGCATGGCCGCTGAGCCGCCAGTGCCCCGCTCCCACGGCGGCGCGGACCGCCTCGAGCGTGAGCGCCATCAATTCGGTTCCCGCACCGCGTCAGGCGCCATTGCAGCGCAACTCCACTGGATGGACCGGCCTACAAATAGTTGTCGGGCGGAGGCATATGGGAGTCGAACCCACCCGGGACGCGGCATGCGCACCCCGCAAG
>CALBSQ010000091.1 GCA_937967325.1 uncultured Chloroflexota bacterium | reverse complement strand
CTGTCCCGACGGCAGTCGCGTGCTCTGGCGGCGGACCGCAGTCCCCGCCCCGGCACCGCCAGCGTAACGATAAGACCCGATGCAGCGCTCTCAGGCCACTTGGCATAAACCCAGCCTCCAACCGGATCGGAATCGCCGTTGACAAACAGACAGTGTGGGCACAGTCACGACCCCGTTGGAGCGACACACTCCGCACCCACATCGGCCGGTCACAGGAGATCCAGCTTGCGACGGCCGGTACCCGGCGGTGTCATTAGCGCCACCGCCTTCTCGTAGCCGCCAAGGCAGCCGCGTGTCGTGCCGAGCGCATCGTAATAGCGCGCGTAGGGGAAGCTGGAGATGCCGCCGCGAAACAGCTCGTAGGCTTGGATCGCCTGCAGGTAGTCGGGAAAGACCTCGGTGACGTCGACGTAGACGCTGGGCTCGAAGCCGGTCGGGTCTTCCCAGTTTTCGGCGTAGTACACGGCGCGAGCGCGGTGGGCCGGATGGCGGCGCTGGAAGGCGGGCAAGGCTGCGTAAAATAGTGCCTCCATCACGTTGTCGTGCGTGTTGCGGTGATCCTTGTGCATGCTTCCGCGCCAGTGCGTCACGATGACCTCGGGCCGGTGCTCGCGGATGGTATCGGCGATGGCCCATTGTACCTCGTCGTTGACCGGCAGCTCACCGTCGCCCCAGGGCATCATCACCTGGATGCCGCCAAAGGCGGTTGCGGCGGCTTCGGCCTCCTGACGCTTCTGTGTCAGGTACTCGGCCGCGCTGAGGCGGGGATGCCCCTTCTCGCCCGGCGTCATGTGGACAAAGACGGGCTGCCAACCCGCCCGGCGATGCTTCAGCACGAGCGCGCCGGCCATGACCTCGGCATCGGCGGCGTGCCCACCGATCACCATGATTCGCTTCCCGCTATCCAAGTTGCTTCTCCATCACTGCGAAGCGGCGGACCTCGCGAAAGCCGCACTGGGCATACAGCCGCGCCGCGCTATCGCTCGTCCACAGGAACCGCGCCGCGTGAAACTGCTGGCGGCGCATCCCTAGCAGCGTCTCCGCGAGCAAGACCCGACCGATGCCCCGGCTGCGCAACGCCGGGTCAACCCCGAATGGCCCGAATCGCTCAGCGCGATGCATGCTATAGCCCAGGAGTTGGCCGCCGTTGTAGGCGACCCACATGCCGACGCCGCGGCTGGAACCTCCGGCAAAGAGCGCCCCCAGCACCTCCGTCGCGTTCGACCACCAGTCCCAGGAGAACAGACGCGCGGCAAAATCGAGGACTTGGGGAATGTCGGTGGCGACGGCGGGCCGGATCACGATGCCTTCCGCGGCGAGCCGCTCGGCGGTCTGGGCGATCTGCTCGGGGATGCGGAAACCGGTGAGCTCGGCACGCATGCTCAGCGGCCGGCTGGTCACCGTGAAGCCATTGCGCTCCAGCAGGGCGACTGCCTCCGGATAGGCAGCCACATCCACGCCGGGAATAACATAATTGGGTACGTACGGCGCAATCCGGACCACGCGTGCGCCATCGCTTTCCGCGTACGCGAGCGAGGCGTCGAGGAGGCGCTGTCCGACGCCCTGCCGTCGCGCATTCGGTAGGACGCCGAACGCGGTGATCCAGGCCTGGTCGGCTTGGAGACCGTCGCGGAAGTTCGGCACCCGCCGGTGCAGCGCCAGCATGAAGCCGGCGATGTCAGCGCCGGCCTCCGCCACCTGCAGCCCTTCCGGTCGGCAGTTAGGATCCAGCAGCACGGTCCGCCGAAAGCCCGAGGCGTCGATTGGGTCCGCCCACATCGCGGCGTTCCAAACGTGCAGCACCTGCTGCTCGTCGGCCGGTCGGTATGGGCGAACGGTGAATGAGCTCATTCCTCTCCTTGCTCCACGGCGCAGGATGATCTCGATGCGTCCATTGCCTTCTCCGAGCGTCGCCAGACCCCGTGCTGCGGGTCAATGTGACGGCATTCTAACGTAGGGTCGCTGGTTGATGGGATGTCAGAAAATAGCGCGGCGATGTCCTGAGGCGCCGGCCGTGTAGGGCTGGCCTTGTGCCTGCCCTGGTGGCCGCCCCCGCGACGGTGTCCTGATAACAGGCCGTGCGGTCCGCAACACGGAGTCCACGACCGGTGACGGGACCAGGGCAGGCACAAGGCCAGCCCCTACATGATTTCGCCGGATACGCCGGAACAGGTACGGAGACCTCACAACCCGCGGGCTGCACTCGAAACGCGCGACCAGCAGCGCGCCGTGACGGGTAGACTATGTGCATGGCAGCTCGTTCGACCATCTACCTCGATCACGCGGCCACCACACCGGTCGATCCGGTTGTCCTGGAAGCGATGCTGCCGTACTTCACGGAGCATTTCGGCAATGCCTCCAGTGTGTACCGACTCGGTCGTGAGGCGAGACGCGCCCTGGACCGCTCGCGGGAGCAAGTTGCCGGCGTTCTCCACTGCCGGCCTGCCGAGGTGATCTTTACTAGCGGCGGTTCCGAAGGGGACAACACGGCGATCAAAGGCGTGCTCTTCGCACGCGGGGCGCGAGGCCGGCACGTCGTCACCTCCGCCATCGAGCACGAAGCGGTCCTCCACACTTGTGAGGCACTGCAGCCGTTGGGCGTCGAAACGACCCTGGTTCCCGTTGACCAATGGGGCCAGGTCGACCCGCGCGAAGTCGCGCGGGCCATCCGACCCGATACCGCCCTAGTCTCAATCATGCTGGCGAACAACGAGATCGGCACGATCCAGCCTGTGGCCGAAATTGCCGCCGTTGCCCACCAGCACGGCATCCCTGTTCACACGGATGCAGTGCAAGCTGCCGGGGCACTCCCTTTGGATGTCGATACTCTGGGCGTCGATCTCCTGTCGCTGTCCGGCCACAAGTTTTACGGTCCCAAAGGAACCGGCGTCCTCTACGTTCGGAGCGGGATCGCGTGGACGCCACAGCAGCACGGCGGCTCACAGGAGGCAAAGCGTCGAGCCGGCACGGAGAATGTGGCCGGAGCCGTCGGTCTGGCTACGGCTCTGACGCGGGCCGAATCCAGGCGAGAGGCAGAGGCGGTGGCTCTGCGAATGTTGCGTGATCGTCTGATCTCGCATATTCTTGAGCTCGTCCCTAACAGCCGCCTCACCGGTCACCCGACCAATCGGCTTCCCAACAATGCAAGCTTTGTCTTCTCGGGGACGGAGGGCGAGGCGATTTTGATGGCGCTGGACGTTCAGCGCATCGCGGCATCCACCGGCTCCGCCTGCACATCGGCCTCCCTCGACCCCTCCCACGTCCTCCTGGCGCTGGGATTACCCGCCCCGCTGGCCATCGGTTCACTGCGCCTCACCCTTGGCAGGAACAACAGCGAGGCCGATGTGGAGCGGGTGGGCGACATCCTTCCGGTCGTCATCCAGCGGCTGCGAGCCATGCAGTCGCTGGCAAGTGCGTGACATGCTGGATGTGGCACGGAGGTCGGGCGAGCCTCGCTAGGCTCGATCCTCGTCCTGCTCGGCTTTCTCGCCGTGCTCGACGATGTCCCCGGGCTTGAAGAGCACATCCTGTAGGGCAATCCGCCACTTCTCCTTCTGGCGGATCAGGAACTCCAGGTCCATCGCGAAGTGCTTGAACTCCTCCTGTTGGGAGTTTGCCATGACGGCCCGCGCTTCGGCGTTCTTCTCTAACGCCAAGCGCTGCTCGTACCAGTCGATCGCCTGCGCCTCCTCGATGAGGGAGAGGACCATGCGCGCGAAGGTGCGGGTCTCCTCCGACAGCTCGTTCGGCGGTTCGTGATACTGATCGAAGGCCATGGCACTGTCCTTTCCTGACCAGAATGCCAATAAAGGATCGATGACGCACGAAGGGCGGCTGCACAATACGTGCCACGCCTCCAATTTTCCAGACGCGGCCACGTCCTGCCCGGCGCGCCGCGTGTGGTAGGATGGCGGCGGAGACCACCAAGGCACGAGAGGCAGCGATGCACGACCGACCCAACGTGGCCCTGGCGCCTTCGCCGGCCGTCTGGCCGCCCGACGACACCGAAGAGAGCGTCATGGGCACGAACCTGCATCAGACGGCGATCCTCAACCTGCGTCTGGGAATCAACGACGCCGCCGCGGTGGCCACACCCGAGGGCGCGCCGCCGCGCTGGCAGGCGGGCGGGCAGACGATGATCCGCGGGTTCCAGCACCCCGATGGCTCCGCCTACACGACCTTGCCGGACGTGTTCGTCTACCGGCAGCCCTGGGACGACGCGCGTCGTTCCTTGCACGTGCCCGAGGACGGGCCGCCGGTGCTGATCATCGAGGTGCTGAGCGAGGAAACCCACGGGAACGACCTCGACCTGTCTCTTATACACATCTGACGCTGCCGACGATCTTACGCGTGT
>CALBSQ010000090.1 GCA_937967325.1 uncultured Chloroflexota bacterium | reverse complement strand
TCGAATCCCGTCAGTTCCGCTGAACCAACAATCAGGGCAGGATTGCGTCGACGAGCAACGCGCTTAGGGCGCAAGGGTCCAGCGCTAACGATCCCGAAATCGTTTGGATGCTTTGCCCCCACTCATACGCGTCGGGCATCGCATGCAACTGGAGGCGCAGTGCCGTCTCCGCGTCGCAACGCAAACGATCGCAGATCCCAACAATTCCGAAGTCGTTCAGATAATAGGCCAGCCGGCCGGGGTCAACGGCCGCCCGTAGGATTTCTGCACAGTCGACTGTTTCCGCCACGATCCCTCCGCTGATTGCTGTCGCCACTATTATAGGACATTAGTTCCAATAAAGCAACCGCCTGACCAAGGCCGCGCAGGTCCACAGACGAATGTCACACTTCCGCTGACGCCTTACAATGGCAAAAGGGCCTTGCGCTGGGGCAAGGCACGCTGTTGGTACGGAGGAGCGCGGTGAGGTTCGGGATTGGACACCGACGATTCACTGGTCGAACGGCGGCGTGGCTGCTCATGATCTGGTGGTTGGCGGCGGCCTGGCCCGCCCGCGCCGATGCTGCGTCGGCTCCGACGCCGATTATCCCAACCCACCTGAGCATTCCTAGCATCGGCGTCGACGCGCCGGTCGAGCAGGTGGGTCTGACCGCCGATCGCGCCGTGGAAAATCCAACGCAGTGGATGGACGCGGCCTGGTACAAGCTGGGCTATCAGCCGGGCGCGCCGGGCAACGCCGCCATCATCGGGCACCTCGACTCCACTACCGGACCAGCCGTGTTCTGGAATGTGTCGCACCTCCAGGCGGGCGCCAAGGTAATCGTCGACGACGGCTCCAGTTCGCTCACCTTCCTGGTGCAGGAGGTGGATACCTACCCCGCCGACCAATCGCCTATGGTCAAGGTCTACGGTCCCGCCAACATACCGCGACTCAATCTGGTGACCTGCGCGGGCGACTGGAACCCGCAGTCCCATAGCTACTCCGATCGACTGGTGGTCTACGCGGTGCTGCAGGGGTACCAGAATGCCGCGCAGACAGCCGCGGCTACATCGCAGTATTTCACCCAGACCGGCGGCTACACCGTTGCCGACGATGCCCAGGCCAGCTTCCTGACCGAATTCAACCGCCTCGGCGGCGTCGCGGAGCTGGGATACCCGGTGAGCCGGCGCTTCAGCCTGGACGGTTTCGTCGTCCAAGCCTTCCAGAAAGCCATCTTGCAGTGGCGCCCGGATACCGGCCAGGCAACGTTCGTCAACGTGCTCGACCGGCTGCACGACGCCGGCGACGATGATTGGCTGGCCGGACACCAGATGACGCCGCCGCCCGCGGACAGCTCCGCTGACACCGGGCTGGCCTGGTCCGATGTTGTCGCCCGGCACCAGGCGTTCCTCGCCGCCAACTCGGCGTTGCAGGCTGCCTATTTCGCCGCCGACGATCCGGTGGCGCGCTATGGCCTGCCCATTTCGCCGGTGACCGACGAGGGCGCCGCGCTCGTGATCCGTTGCCAGCGCGCCGTGCTGCAGTTGTGGAAGCAGGACGAGCCGTGGGCGTCCGCCGGCCAGGTGACCGTCGCCAACGGCGGTGATCTGGCCAAGCAAGCGGGACTGATCCCGGCGAGCGCGGCGGCGACACAGAGCGCTCCGACCTAATAGACGACGGTGTACCGTATACTCCCTCCGAGCGAGGACGCCTGACACGGATCGGGCCGGTTAGCGAGGAGCGGACACTGGCACGACCGTTGGAGGCCCAAGCGGCGCTGGCTTCTCCTGCGCCGGTGAGTCGCTCCCCGCTCTTCACAACCGGCTTTGTCGGTCTGTTGCTCGCCTACTTCTTGCTCGGATTTTCCATCGCTCCAGCTCGACCACTGCTGCCGGTGTATGTCGACGCGGTGCTCCACCGCCCGCCGCTCTTCACTTCCACGTTGCTGGCACTGCAGTTGGCCACCGGCGCGGTCGGCGCCCTCGTCGGCGGCAGCATCGCCGACGCCTTCGGGCGCAAGGCGGCCCTGGTGGTGGGGTCGCTCTCCAATCTGCTGTCGGCGGCGCTCTTCCTGACCCAGTCTGCCTGGCTGATGGTAGCGATGTCGCTCGTGCTGGGCATCCTCAACAGCGTGCAGACCATCGGCGGTCAGACCTACCTCATGAACGCGGTGCGCCAGGTTCGCCTGGGCTTCGCCTCGGCGCTGTTTTTCCTGGGGTCCACACTGGGCACGTCGGTCGGCAACCTGGTGACCGGACGCGTGCTTGATAGAGCCGGCTTCGGTACGGTCGCCGTGGCCATGATCGTGGCGTCCACGGTCGTGATCGTGGGAACGGCCCTGCTGCTGCCCGAACAGCGCGCCGAGCATGCTCGAGCCCGGCAACGGTTCGGCGAAACGGTCGCCGGCTACCGCCGGATCATGCGGCGCCACGAGGTGCGCCTCCTGGTCGTCCTGCGCTTGCTCACGACCTGTTATTGGGGTATGGCGACGCTGCTCATTCCGCTGCTGCTCTATCGGGCCAGCGGACGACCCTCGACCGCGGCCTTCTACGCCGGAATCAGCCTGGCGCTCGCAGCGAGCTGCCAACTCCTTACCGGCCGGATCGCCGACCGTGTCGGGCGTCGCGGCCCGGCGGTCTTCCTCACCGTGCTCGTCGTCTGCTCCGCGGTCCTGGCGGGGATATTCTCCGGCAGCGTTGCCGGTCTGTACGTGTTCGGCATCATGGGCGCCTGCACGGCCTGGTCACTGTCTACGCTGATGCCCGGCCTGATCAAGGAGCTGTCGGAGCCGGGCGAGGAAGGCCGCACGCTCGCGCTCACGCACTTGGTCTGGAGCACCGCGATGCTGCTCGGTAGCTTGGCCGGCGGCAGTTTGGTCATCCACGGCGGAGAGCTGCCCTTTGTTCTGGTCGGAGTGTTGAATCTCGGCTCGGTGTTTCTGGCGACAGCGCTGTGGCGCCGGCGATCGCCGCTGCTCTCCGGCACAACCGGCTGATGTGGTAGCATCACTCACGTTCACGTGAGCGAGAGTAATGGGCGAGCCGGCGTACTTCCAGATCGACGACGTGGCTTGCCGCACGGGACTCACGAAACGCACCATCCGCTACTACGAAGAGATCGGCCTCCTCCATCCTCCCACCCGCACCGAAGGCGGCTACCGCCTGTTTGCGGAGGAGGACGTCGGCCGTCTGGAGCGAATCAAGCGTCTGCGCGAGCTCATGAATTTCTCGCTGGCCGAAATTAAGGAGCACGTCGAGGCGGACGAGCTGCGACGGCAGTTGAAGATCGAGGTCCGCAACGAGCTGGACCGGCGGACCAGGACACAGAAGCTGCGTACGCTCGGCGAGCTGACCACGGCCCAGATATCGCGCATCGAGGACAAGATGCGCCAATTGGAGGAGCTACGCGCCGACTATCAAGCCAGACTGGACCGCGTACGGGCACAATTAGGTGACGAGTCGATGAACGAGCCGTCTCCCGGCCGCGACGAAGGGAGACCCCGGTGAGGGTGCTGTTTCGCCTCACCGGCTACCTGCGCCCCTACTGGTTGATCGCCGGGGGGGCCTACCTGTCATTGATCGTCTTCACCGGGCTGAACCTGATCGTGCCCAGCCTCATCAAGCGGCTGATCGACCAGGGGATCGGCCAGGGCGACACCGAGTTCCTCCACCGCGGCGCGCTGGCCATCGTCGCGATCACCCTCTTCAAGAGCATCTTTGCTTTTGGTCAGTCCTATCTCACCGAAAGCGCCTCCCAGGGCGCCGCCTACGAGGTTCGCAACGCGCTCTACCACCATCTGCAGCGCCTACCTTTTAGCTGGCACGACCGAGCGCACACCGGTCAGTTGATGACCCGCGCCACCAGCGATGTCGAAATGGTGCGGCTCTTCACCGGCCGTGGCCTGCTCAACATGGTCAACTTCGTCTTGGTATTCGGCAGCGTCGTGATCGTGCTCTTCACGCTGAACTGGCAACTGGCCCTGCTCTCCCTGGTGACATTGCCACCGCTCGTCGTCACCATCGCCCAGTACAACCGCATCGTACGGCCGATGTTTACGGAAATTCAGCAGCAGTTTGCCGCCGTCACGTCGGTGCTCCAGGAGATTGTGACCGGAATCAAGGTTGTCCTCGCCTTCTCCCGCGAGCCGTTCGAGCGTCAGCGCTTCGGCCGGCAAAACGATCTCCTGCTCGGCAGGTATCTCGCGCAGGTTAAGGCCAGCGCGATCGTGATGCCGCTGCTGAACTTCTGGTCGGCCGCCGGCAGCGTGCTGGTGCTCGGCTATGGCGGCGCCCAGGTGATCGACGGGAAGATGTCCATCGGCACGCTGGTGGCCTTCAACAGCTACCTGCTCTTGATGATTCAACCGGTGCGGCAGCTCGGGTTCTTTGCCAGCATCATCTCACGGGCCATTGCCAGCGGCGTGCGCATCTTCGAGATCCTGGACACGCCTCCCGATGTGCGAGACAAGCCCGACGCGATCCGGCTGCCCAAGCTGCGCGGCGAAGTGGAATTCGAACACGTCAGCTTCCGCTACCTTCGCTCGGGCGCCCCGGTACTGCGCGACGTGAGTCTCGTCGCCAAGCCCGGCGACATCGTGGCGCTGGTCGGGGCCACCGGCTCTGGGAAGAGCACGCTGACCAACCTAATCCCTCGCTTCTATGACGTTCTTTCCGGTCGCGTCCTGGTGGACGGCTACGACGTGCGCGACGTGGTCCTGCAGACGTTACGCCGGCAGATCGGGATCGTGCTCCAGGAGCCGACGCTGTTTACCGGCACCATCCGCGACAACATCGCCTTTGGCCGGCCGGATGCGCCATTCGGCGAGGTCGAACGGGCGGCGCGGGCAGCCCGCGCCCACGATTTCATCGTGTCGTTCCCGGATGGCTACGACACGATCGTGGGCGAGCGGGGCCAATCGCTCTCCGGCGGTCAGCGCCAGCGTGTGGCAATAGCGCGAGCCCTGGTCATGGACGCCCGCATCCTGATCCTGGACGATGCCACCTCCAGCGTGGACATGGAAACGGAATTCCTGATTCAACAGGCGCTTGCCGAGCTGATGCAAGGTCGGACGACTTTCGTGATCGCCCAACGGCTAGCGACGTTGCGCCACGCAACCCAGATTCTGGTCATGGATAAGGGGGCGATTGTCGCCCGCGGCACGCACGCCCAGCTCCTGGCGGAGAGCCCGATCTACGCCGACTTCCACCGAATCCAGGTTGTCCAACAAGAGGAGATCGCCGGTCGAGAGCGGGTGGCAGCGGCGCGATGAGCATGCACGGCGGCGGCGGTGGCGGCGGTGGCGGCGGACATTTCGGCGCCCATTACCACGATGTCGATGGCAAGGTCTTCGACGCCAAAATCGGGCGCCGGCTGCTCAGCTACGTCGTTCCCTATCGCGGCGTGCTGACCTGGGCGACCGTTATGGTTGTCGCCTATGCGCTGGTTGGACTGGCCGGCCCCTACCTGCTCAAGGTCGCCATCGATACCAACATCACGCAGCACGACATCCACGGCCTAGTCATCACCATGGCGCTCTACCTGCTGTCCCAGGCCGGCACCTTTCTGAGCTCCGCGCAGCAAACCTACTGGGTGTCCGTGGTCGGCCAAAAGATCCTCAACACGCTGCGCTACCAGATGACGTCGCACCTGATGGACCTGTCGCTCGACTACTTCGGAAAACGCGACGCCGGCGCCATCATGTCGCGCGTCACCAACGACGTGTCCGTCGTCAACGATTTCCTCTCCAGTGGCCTGCTCAGCCTGCTGAGCGACTCCCTGACCCTCGTCGGGATCATCGTCGTGATGCTGCTCATGGATGCCCGCCTGGCCCTGCTGGCGTTCTCGGTCATCCCCCTGATGGCCATCTTCACCACGGTCTTTACCATCCGCGCGAAGCGGGCCTACCGGTTGACCCGCGAGCGCATCGGCGAAGTCAACGCGTCCTTGCAGGAGAACCTCTCCGGCGTGCGGGTGACCCAATCGTTCGCCCGCGAGGCGGTCAGTGAACAGCGCTTCGACGCCATCAACCAGCGCAACCGGCAGGCCAACGTGGAGGCAGTCGCTATATCGGCCAGCTTCTTGCCGGCCGTGGACCTGCTCAGCATGGCGGCGACGGCCATCGTGCTCTGGTTCGGCGGCTCGCTGGTGTTGCATCAGCAGGTCACGCTGGGCGTCGTGGTGGCCTTCCTGACCTACGTCACGCGCTTCTTCCAGCCGATCCGCGACCTCTCCCAGATCTACACCACTTTTCAGGCGGCGATGGCCGGCGGCGAGCGCATCTTCGAGATCCTGGACCAGCAGTCACAGGTCCGCGAGCGTCCGGGCGCGAGCGAGCTGCCGCCCGTGCGCGGCCAGGTGAAATTCGACCGGGTGGGCTTCAGCTACGTCGCCGGCGTGCCCGTGCTGAAGGACGTCACCTTTCGCGCCGAGCCGGGTCAGACCGTCGCCCTGGTCGGACCGACCGGCGCCGGCAAGTCGTCCATCATCAACTTGCTCTGCCGCTTCTACGACGTCGACTCCGGCGCCATCCGGATCGACGGCGTCGACCTGCGCGACGTGACCTTCGCCTCACTGCGCACGCAGCTCGGCATTGTGCTGCAGGACACCTTCCTGTTCTCCGGCACGCTGGCCGACAACATCCGCTACGGCCGCCTCGACGCCACCGCCGCCGAGATCGAGCAAGCCGCGCGGATGGTCAACGCGCACGACTTCATCAGTCAGCTGCCAGACGGCTACGACACGGAAGTAATGGAGCGCGGCCAGAACTTTTCCGTCGGGCAGCGCCAGTTGCTGAGCTTCGCCCGGGCGTTGCTGGCCAACCCGTGCGTGCTGATCCTGGACGAAGCCACTTCAAGTGTCGACGTCCGCACTGAGCTGCTGATCCAGGACGCCCTGCAAACGCTGCTGCGCGGTCGCACCGCCTTCGTCATTGCCCACCGCCTCTCCACCATCGTCAACGCCGATGTCCTCCTGGTCATCGACCACGGCGAGATCGTGGAGCGTGGCAAGCACGCCGAGCTCATCGCCCACCGCGGCAAGTACTACGAGATCGCCAGCAAGCAGTTCCGTCAGCAGGCGGGGGTGCCGGTGGGAGCGGCCGCAGGGTAGCGGATCATTCGTCGCTGACGAACCGTGCGGTGTGCAATCATCGCTGTATGGCGGACCTTTCCCATGATATTCCTTGCGCGCCAACGCGCACTCCTAGTCGGGGTTCAGCTACGGCACTGGGGACCGCGTATGATCGATTGAGGCGGGCATTGCCGCATGTCCCGGGTGCAAGGAGGCGGCCGTTACATGCACACCGAATTCCATCATCTCCATCGAGCAGCGTCAGTGGTCGCGCTGAGTTCGGTAGCGGCAGTGGTGGCTATCACGCTCGCGATCGCCGTCTTTGGACCGGCCGGGGGCGGCGCCGCCTCACGGACCGCGCCCTGTGGAAGAGTCGCCGCACAGGCGGCGATCGTCCCGGCCGCGGGCGCCGCGAGCGCGCCGGCAGCGACGGCGACCGGGCGTGCCGCTACGTCGGTGTTCTCCACGATGCACGTGGGCACGATCACGGGCAGCTCCGGTCGCGGTCCCTACCCGGTCTCTCCGGAGCAGATTCGGATCGCACAGGCGACGGCGGAATGGATGATGAGCGTGGGTGCATCAGGTTACCCGACCACAGTCATCGATCGCAGCGCATCGCTGTCGCACGGCCCGCCCAGCAACCCACAGACCATCCGCCAGACCGGCCCGGCTCCGGTGAGCCCCGGCCTCCCCGCCTGCCAAAATCAGGTCGTCGGCAGCCCGATCGCCTCTCAGGCCGTACCCGGGATGCAAGTGACCGGGACTGCCGTCGAGGGGCAGGACGGTGTGCTCGCGGGCAGCGTCGAGTTCCTCGGCATGGGCTGCGCCCCAGCAATGGCAACGATTGAGGCAACGACGACGACGTTCCCCTCCTGCACGGGCCCATATGCCGGCTATCGCGTGGTGGTCTACGCCGCCGACGGGAAGACGGTCGCCCGCGAGGTCGTGACCGACGCGCGCGGCACTTACCGTCTCGCGCTGCGTCCCGGAAGGTATGTCGTCTTCATGCCGAATCCGGAGTTCCGAGACCAGCCCGCCCGGTACGAGGCGACCGTGGCGGCAGGGCGGGCGACGAGGCTGGATCTCATCTACGATAGCGGCGCACGTTGAGCGATAGGTCACGGCGCGACCGATCTCCCGGTAGTGCCCGACTGCCCGTGCGAGGACGAGCTGCTGCCCCTCCGGCGCCTTCGCTCTCGCTCAAAGCTCGGCGGTCATCGCCGGCCTATCCTCCCAGCGTCCGCCTATGGCGCGCCCACTTGGAGCGAGCGGCGTCAGGCAGCGAGACCGAAGAGCGCCGCGGCAGCGCGAATATGCCTATCACCCCGAACAGGGACCAGCAGTCAAGCCCATCGTGGAAGCGGCTGCGGTAGGCGATACCCTGGAAGCCAGCATCATAGGCCCAGCGGCCGACCGCACGGGTGTGCGGAGCCTGACGGCGCGCCGGCTCGCCTTGTCCATCAGGCAGGGACCAATGGCGATGCGGCGCGCCGTTTGAGGGACAATACAACCTGACGCTAGCTGTATTGGGATGCGCGTGCCCAGCCGTTTAGGTTCACCCAAGGTCCGCCGGACCAACCTGCGCCTCCCGGTGCTCTCGGACGAAAACGGCGTCCGCCAGATCTCTCCCACCGACG
>CALBSQ010000089.1 GCA_937967325.1 uncultured Chloroflexota bacterium | reverse complement strand
AGGCCTTCTGCCAGGCCCGCCTCACCTGACAGTTTTTCGTCTCCCCTTATGCCCCCGCAGGCGGGGGAGAGGCCCATACGGAGTGGCCCGGCTGCCCTCTCCCGCATGGCGGCCTTCCGCCCCGTCTTCGACGGGGGCAAGGAGCCGGGGGTGAGGGTCCGCTGCCGCGTTCGCCAGCAGCGTCACTTATTCGCGGGCTACCCCATGCGAGGCCCGCCGTCGCGGTCTGCTCTCATTCTCCTTCGATCCGGTGTAAGCAATGGCAAGCCGACCTGGTAAGGCCTAGCCCGTCTCGTGGTCCGGTCACGCCGGCTCCCATTCGTCCGAGGGCTGGGAGACGTCTGGCTGATCAGGACGCCGGTTAGCGTTTGGCGAATGTGATGGCAGCGTCGGCTCGTCCGGGATCCGTTCGAGCTCCGGCGCCGCCGTCAGTAGCCGGTCCCGACCAACCGCGTCGTACCACTTGCCCTTGGGGTCGAGGAGGGCCTCGACCAGCCGCCTGGTCCAGTCGTCCATTCGACCCACCGCTCCCCTGTACGGTTCAGCCCGTTGCGCTGCAGGCGGCGCGATAGGCTATGGAGGTGAGCATACCGGCATAGTGCGGCACAGGGCATGGAAGTAGCGTGGAGCAAGGAGGCCGCGGCGGGGCGTGCTCGCGAGATGGGAAGAGGGGTGCAGCAAGGCAACTCGAGTGCCCGACACGCGGTTCAGGTGAGTGAATACGGCTGGTAGACAGGGTGGGGACACGCGGGTATCCTGTGACGCAGCAGCCACGACGCTCCCTGGGCCAAGCTCCTTGACCATGACAGCAGCAGGGGGCCGATGTTGGGTCCTTCTTTGGGCAGAGAGGCGAGCGATGGCCAGCGCCGCGCCGGCTCCCGATCAGGAGCCCTCCTTTCGCCGGACGATTAGCGGCCTGTTGCCGAGCATCGTCGTCGGGGCCGTCTTCCCCTATGTCATTTACCAGTTCCTCAAGCACTCCACGACCGCCTCCGACCTGGTGGCGCTCGCCATCTCAGCCATCCCCGCGATCCTCTATGGGCTCCTCGGTATTCTGCGACAGCAGCGACTGGATCTCATCGCCGCAGTCACGCTCGTGGGCATCGCCGTCACCATCGTCGCCGCGTTCCTGGGGGGAGATCCCCGTCTCTTCCTGATCCGGGAGTCTGTGCTGACGGTTGCCCTCGGCATTGCCTGCCTGTTGTCGCTGCTGTTCCCCAAGCCGCTCTGGTTCTACATTATCCGCTACTTCGCCAGTGCCAATGATCCCGCGCGCGCCGCCGCGTTCAGCGCCAACTGGCGCTATCCAGGCTTCCGCACCTTCACGCGCGTGCTCACCGTGGTCTGGGGTCTGACCTACCTCGGTGAGTTCGTCCTGCGGATCATCCTGGTCTACAGCATGCCCATCCCCCAGTTCCTGGCGCTCTCCCCGTTCATCTTCTACGGGATCACCATCGCCGTCATCGCCTTCACGTTTGCCTACAGTAACCGGGCGCGCCGCCGTGGGGAAGCACGCCAGCGGGAACAGTTGGCAGCCGCGCCGGTGCGAGACGCCGCGGCAGACCCGACCGGCGGCTAGCGGGTCGGTACGCTCGATTTTTGCGGTGCATCGGCGAGACCGCGACTGCCCACCCACCGCTGTGGGTACCCGCGGCTAGGCGCCGGTATGGTCTTGCTGCGCCAGCCCCTGCTGGGCACAGAGGGCGTCCGCTCCACGTCAGCTGCACCCGTGACCAGCGCTAGCGGAATCTCGCATCGATTACGACGGCTTGAATCATCATTCCGTCACTAGACAGATCCTTGGCTTGGTTCCGCAAATACATCTCGGCTTCTTCACGTGACGCGAATGGGACGTCAGCCTTTCGATAGTCGCCATCATCCCATTGGGCGCAGTGGTACCAGCCCACGAGGTACACCCCGTGTTGACAGGCGTTGTCGTCGAGGTAACGGTCAACAAGTTGTGCCTTCATGGCTGTCTTCAGTTCCGAATGCCAGCATCCCTTGGTTTCGATGATGACCGTGACGCGGTCGTATGGACCTTGCCCACACTGCGGAACCACCGCGTCCACGTGAATATCTGTCCGCTCCCCAGCGGCAGGCGGGCCGCCTCCTCGAATGACCACCTCGCGGTTGAGGACTATGCCTCGACCTACCAGAT
This sequence comes from uncultured Chloroflexota bacterium, assembly GCA_937967325.1. Taxonomy (GTDB): domain Bacteria; phylum Chloroflexota; class UBA4733; order UBA4733; family UBA4733; genus UBA4733. The sequence continues at coordinate 40,246 of CALBSQ010000089.1, read as the reverse complement.
CATCCTGCAGGTGCCATTTGACGAAATCGGATAAGCGTTCCTCGTGCTTCGGCCAGTACCGCTTCCTCCCCTTACCTTGCGAGTCCTCGTTCCAGAGGGCAAAGGCAAGCGGCGTCTCACCTTGCAGCTTGGCTTCGAACCGCTGCACGGATTCTACGATCGCTTCCAGGAGTTGCTCGCCATTCTGCACCAAGCGACTCTCAGGGCGACGTGCAAGGTTGAGGACCTCCTCGGGGCGAAACGGTATCCACGTCCGGGCGCGGGCGCGAGCATCCGCCGCAGGCAGCAATCGTTGGATCCATGGCAGCTCGGGCAGCTCGCGCATGATCCGGCGTAGAGCCGTGCATGCTTCGTTCGTTCCGCGATTCGAAAGCTGGTGAACTAACAAGTCCCGCCATCGCGCGATGCTGTCACGCGGTCCCACGAAACGCGCACCTTCAAACTTGGGATCTTGCTCGGGCGGGAACTGCCGGACCAGCCACATGTAGAGATCGGACACTTGCTCCACGCTGAGGCGAGATTCAAAGCTCGCCGCCTCTTGGAGAGGACGGTGAGCAACCCGAGGGAGCACCAAGCGGCCGAAGTCCGGATCATTTTTGATTGCCGGCCACACGACTGACCACCCCGCATCCGGGGCGAGTTGAAACAAGGTCTGTGCCGCGACCACCGATCGTCCGAGGTGTCCACAATCGAGCCGGGGCTGGGTGGTGATGAGCGACTCAGCAAATGCGCGAGCAAATGGGTCGTTGTGCCGCAGCAAGTCGGCGAGCAACGAACCCATACAGGTGAACGGCAGATCGCGCTCTCGCGCCTTCTCCAAGAGCACCTGGGCCAACCGGTCGTCCCAGCACGGCCCAAACTTGCGGTTAACGAAGATATGGCCATTCTCACCGGCCTCTTGGTCCATGACGGCACGCAACACTCGGACAACTTCGTCCGGAGAATGGCGATAGGCAAGGGCGGTGAGGGCCAGATGCGGGCTCTCATCACCCACTCCGTGCGGCGTGGGGTAGGCCACGACAATGGGCGCCCACTTCTGCCAGATGTGACGAGGCAAGGCGTTCAGCGCACGCGGAACTTCGGTTTGTAGCAGCCGAAGGGCTCGGTACCCAGCAAAGGCCGGACGATCGAGGGTGTTCGTACCGAGCCAAGTGTCGGTTTGCGGATCTTGTTCGTGGAGATACCGCTCCGCAGCCTTGACGATCCTGGCCTTCGTCGCTCCGTCGGCCTCTGACCAACCAGGGAGGGCGGTCAGATCCGACTCGTACTCGTTGCCATAGTGGGTGCTATGGGGAGCGAGCGTCATCGCCATATTGAGCTGCCACCAGGCGGCTGAGTTCCCCGATTCGCATTCGGCAAGGAGAAGAGTAATGCGTTGGGATGGGGACGGATCAAGGACGACCGGCTTACGGCGCTCCTCCAACTGCAGCATCCTCTCATGCTGGTCTCGCATCATCTGAGCCTGAGGCGAACCTAGCCCAATGGGTTGGAAGAGCGGTCCGAATTCATCCCGCATTGCGTCGCAATTCTGAATGGCATCATGGATGGACGCCACTTGGTCCATATCGGATAGGTCGGCGACGAAATGAATGAGCCTGGCGATGATCGCAGCCTCCGCTCCCGCCGCTTGGAGGACTCTCTGCTGCAGCCACCACAGGTCATCCTGGCGGATCAACGCCGACCGCGGGTGCAGGAAGACAAAGGTATCGTTGGCCGGATCCGAGCAGTGAGGCAGCATAGCTTCGATAAGGGAGCGGCGTGTTGCGGTATCGTCGAGGATCGCCGCGCCTTCGGTGAGATCCAGCAAATCAGCCAGGATTGGATCATGGCGCCGGGATAGCACGAGCAGAGTTGCTGCTAAGGACTCCAGGATGCCCGGCGCGCTAACATTGGCCCAGGCAAGACGCATGATGGCCTCTACGAGCTTACTGAACGGGTACGGCATCCTGCGGCTTAAAGGCTGTGCGGCGGACCACTTCAGCGCTGCGGGCAGGTCGGGGGCGCGCAGATGGCTCGCGAGCTCATGGCTAAGGAACCAGGCGTAAGGTCCGGTGTAATTGGGTCGCTTCGGGATGGCCAGCATGCCCAACAGTTCGTCCGCCGACAGCTGGTCTGGCCAAAGGGCCCGCAGGGCCCAGCCCTTCAGATCGTCGGACGCATCAGTACCTACCGCCCCGTCAACCAGGGAGCGGAGGCGACACCGAGACTCGCTGTCGCCGATTCGAGAGACAAAAGCTGCCGCCCGTGCACGTGTAGCGTCGGACTGGGAAGCGTCGAGCGCAATATCGACGAGGTCGCCCTGGAGCATTCGAAGCTCGCAGGCTTCGGCAATGTTGATAGCTTGGTAGCGTAGCGTGTCGCTCTTACTGCCGTCCCCGATGTAGGGTAGGAGTTGCCCCAGGAGCGTGGGATGAGAGAGCTTCCGGTAGAGATGGGAGACCCCGTAGTCGAGCTGCAGCCTACCAGTTTCAAACGACGACAGCAGCGCGATGACCAAGGCGGCGCGATCCGCCGGGTTGGCCACCGCCACGTCGCTGCGCAGCAACACTTCGGGGTCGGTCCTTAGTATCTCGTGGTAGACGCCGGGAACCATGCCGGCCAGCCAGGCGGCGGTCTCATGCAGTTGCGGCACGAGCTTCCATTCCGGATCGCCGGGATGGATGAGGAGCGACAGCACTTGAGGCAGCCGCATCCCGGACCCGGCGACGAAGCGCGCGGCGAGAAACTCGGCGTACGTCTGGTGGGCCCATCCGATACGTTCTAGCCCGCGAGACGAGAAGAGCCCGGTATCCAGCGTCTCCCGGATGGCCGCCTCCGACACGGGCTCGCCACCACGCGTCAGTTCGGCTACCGTTACGTCCGACGTATCCAGATCGCCCAGATCGCCCAGATCGAATCCCGTCTTGATCGCGCCACGGTTGCCAAAGACGGTGATCGCGGCGATGCGCTCGGCCAGCTTCAGACGATGTTCCGCGTCGAGTACTCCGACCAGACCGGCCGCGCGCCGGTCCTTGTTGGTCTCCTCGCACAGCACCCGACAGCCTTCCCGGTATAGGGCCTCCTGGGTCGCAGGGAAGGCCCGCTCGCGCTCGTAAGCATTGAGGAGGAACTTGAGGGTGATGGGCTTGATGGCGAGCGGCACGGCCTCGCGTTCATCGATGGCGCTGAGAAGGCCGTCGATGTCAAGTCTGCGCATGCGGGCCGCTTCCGCAACATCCCGTCGGCGCAGCGGAGCGAGCTCGTATGCGCAGACCCGTTCCTCGCCCCAGAGGTCCGACAGACCCCCGGCCAAGCTGGATGGCCATTCGGCAGTCCGGCAGGCAATTCTGAGGTACATGCGTTCCCGAGCCAGCGTCTTATAGGGCCGCAGCTCGTCGATGAGCAGGCTCGCGACGGTGCTGATCTTCAGCAGGCACTCGTCCAGACTGTCCAGAAAAAGGTGCAGGCGGTGGGAGCCAGCGACCCAAACCTTGAACTCCTCCCCTTCGAACAAGCGGCGCACCAGCCTATCCTCGCTGCCGTAGGAACGCAGATTGAGGCGCAACGTCTGCCCCCCGGCCGCTCGTATGGCGGAATCGATGGTCTCCTGCTCCTCCTCTATCGCACTGGTCTTGCCGATGCCCGGCTCTCCCAGCAGCGCGAGGCACGGGATGGAAGCGATGGCAGCGAAGGGCACGACCTGCGGATTGTACGCAGGTCCAAAGGGCGAGTCGGGGTCTGGGAGGTAGCCCCCATCTTGAAGGCCGATCTGTGTTCCCGCGGGACACCAGAACCGCTTCCAGTCGAAGTGTTCGATGGGCAAGGTAACGCCCCCGGTGAATGCCGGAAATGCGGATCTCCGGCAGGATGACCCTCCATTATCCCACCTGCGACGCTCTCCCCACGCGGTGTACGCAGCGCTGCCGCCAGCGGCAGAACACCGACATGGGTTGTCAGGGGTCCGACCACTGGATTCTCGCTGACTACCTAGCCCGAGCGCTCACGAGGGGCGCGGGTAGCGCGATCGAGTGAGCCGTTGACCTGATCGATGCCGGCCTTAGGTTCCAGGGGCTGCCAGCGCAGTGCTGAACGACGCTGTTCGCGAAAGGGATCGGCATAGACTGCTATCCCAAAAGAGGCTAGCGAAATTATTGCGGCGACAGCATTGCTGGGAGTCCGGGCCCACAGCAGTCGGATCTTGGAGACACTGTACGTGACGTTCTTGGTTGTCCAGCCCGTAGGCCGTCCAGTCGAGTTATTCAGCGGCGGGCATTGCGGCGCTGGCGTACTGCCGAGAGCAAGCACCCCCCTCAACTTGCTCATCCACCGTTTCGATCTCCTTTCGAGAAGAAGCGTCGGTGCCGGGCGGTGCCAGGAGACGTCTGGGTACAACAGGCTCGGTGAGGCGGATCTCAATCTCGAGGCCGAGCGCGGTAGCGTAACGTTCCAGTGTTGACAGCTTGGGGTCGCCCTCGCCGCGCTCTAGTCGGGCGACGGCGGGCTGCTGGGTGCGCATCCGCTCGGCGACAACTGCCTGGGGCATGCCGCGGGACTCGCGCAGGTTGGCGAGCGAGCGCAGGAACACGCGTCGGCGCACGGCCGCATCGACGGTGGCGGGAAACAGGGGATCCTCGGCGGCGCCTTCGGCGATCAGTTCGTCGAGAAAGTCGGTGGACTCGGTGTGGTCCATAGCGAAACGCTCCATTGGTCCAATATCGGGTACTAGTATAACGCAGCGGTTATAGCACGGTAGTCACCGTCCGGTCAAGGCTTGTGACCCGGACGGCGTTTGGCTAGCGCGACTGGGCGGGCGAGTCAGCCGGACTGGCCCTGCCGGTGCCAATCAGCGAGGCGGGCCAGCGCGACTTCGAGATCCCGACGTGGTGTCTGCTGTGTCTTTATGCCGAAGGCGTGAAGGGAGAGGAGGACATGGTTGAAACGCGCCTCGGGAGAGAACAGGACGCGGTAGGTTACGTTACCGCAATCGGCACGTACCTCCCAGAGATCCTTGTATCTGTCACCTTGCAGGTGGCGGGCCACGGAAAGGCCGTTCTGCGCCACGTCCTTCATTGCGGCGACTACTTCCCGGTAATGCTCCGGCGCAAGTCCACTGAGAAACTCCTTGACTGGACGGTTGGCGCTCTCACTGTGATAGTCGCGCCAGTGGCGCTTGAAAAGGGGAGGGGCCGGCATAGCGATTAGAGACCGATGCCCCGCGTCCCGCCGCCTGCGCGGGCAGGAAGGCCATCCCATTCTGCATGTGCGAGCCGGTGAACGATCCCTCCAGTAGCACGGCGAAATGGGCCGACCCGGTTGGCCATGGACACAATGAGCCTGTCGCGCATGGGGCGAGGATAGCAGGAGAGCGACGTAGTGGCGAGCGGTCCAATCGCGGGATAAGGAACTGTGATGGCCACCGCTGCTGTGCGGTACGATCAGCCGTGACGGACGTGCGCGCTGACTCCGGCATGTCAAGCGCTGAACGAGGAGGCCGCGTGGCGGACTGGGACGAGCTGGCTGACTATGACGCCGTGACTATCGAGCACTTACGAACTCGCGGTAACTCAAAGTGGAGCCACCACGACGAGGATGTCCTGGCGGCTTGGGTGGCGGAGATGGATTTCCCGCTCGCGCCCCCCATCCGGCAGGCGCTCATCGACGCCATCGCCCGCCACAACTGCGGGTATTCACCGGCGGCGCTCAAGACGGGTCTCCCCCAGGCGTGCGCCGCCTGGTTTGGCGCGACCACCGGCTTCCGTGTCGATCCCGAGCAGGTGCATCTCTTGCCGGACGTGCTGAAAGGACTTGAGCTGGCAATTGATACTTTCTCGCCCCCCGGCAGCCCTGTCATCGTGCCAACGCCGGCCTATCCGCCGTTCTTCGCGGTCGCACAACTATGTGGGCGTCCGGTAATCGAAGCCCCTATGCGCAACGAAGGGGGCCGGCACACCTTTGATCTGGAGGGGATCGAGCGGGCGCTCGCCGCCGGGGCAAGAACGCTCGTCGTCTGCAACCCGCACAACCCGCTGGGCCGCGTGTTCTCGCGTCAAGAGCTGCTGGAGGTGGCCGAGGTGGTGGAGCGTCGCGGCGCTCGCGTGGTGGCGGACGAGGTACACGGGCCGCTGGTGTACCCGGGCGCGGCCTACATACCATACGCCTCGGTCTCCGCGACGGCGGCCGAGCACTCGGTAACCCTGACTTCGGCCTCGAAAGGCTGGAACGTAGCCGGACTCAAGTGTGCGCAGATACTCCTGACCAGCCCAGCGGACGCCGAAGTGTGGGGGGCGCTCTCGGCGCTTCGGACGCACGGGGCGAGCTCGCTGGGGATCACGGCGAACCGTGTCGCCTTCGAGTCGGGGCAGGAGTGGCTCGGACAGACGATCGCCTATCTCGATCGCAATCGGCGCCGTTTGGGAGAGCTGCTCGGCGGGTATCTCCCCCAGGTGGGGTACTGGAATCCGGAGGGGACCTATCTGGCCTGGCTCGACTGCCGCGGGCTGGGCGTCGAGCAGCCGAGCGCCTTCTTCCTCGAGCGGGCCCGTGTCGCCGTCAACGACGGCGCGAGGTTCGGCACGCCGGGAGAGGGCTTCGTCCGGCTGAACTTCGCGACGACCACCGCGATACTGGAGCGCATCGTGGAGGCGATGGCGCAGGCGGTGCGAACGAGATAGCCGTTCCTCTTGCCCGGCTCCTGCTCCCGCGCGGGCGTCACGCCTCTCGCGGCACGAACGAGATCGACTGAACGCGCAGATCTGCATCGCCGGGCAGCACTGAACGCCATTCCCACGGACCGGGCGCGGAGCGGAGCAGGCGACCGCCGGAGCAGACGGCCCAAATACTGTCGTCAGGCGCGGCCACGAACAGCTCGACCATATCGGGCATCGGCGTGTCGATACCGGCGCCGGCCGGCTCCCAGGTGTCTCCGCCGTCCGCCGAGACGACGATGCGACCTTCCCTCCCGACATTCGGCGCCGGGCCGGCCAGGAGCAGCTCGGGCCGTGACGGGGGGATGAGCGTCGCGCGCGTGTAGTCGGTCTCCAGCTTCGTCCAGGTCCTCCCGCCGTCTCGCGAGCGGGCGACGCCGCCGACCTGCGGCCGTGTGCCGTCGGGGCGAGGGAGCGATGCGTAGCCCAGCGCGGCGTAGAGCAAGTCGGGCTCGGACGGATGGCCGGTGATGTAGTGGATATCTTCGTCTTCGATGACCGGCTCGCAGGCCCACGTCTCGCCGCCGTCGTCGCTGCGCAAGAGGCCGCCGACCTCGACTGACGCGAAGAGGCGGCCGGTGCTGCCGGGCGGCGCGTAGACGTTCCGCAGCGCGCCGGCCCGCGGCGAGTAGGGCAAGAACCACCGATCGTGCCCGGCGATCCGCGGGATGCCGGCCAACTCCCGCCAGGTGAGGCCGCCGTCCGCGCTGCGGTACAGGCGCGCCGGCTCGGCGCCGGCCAGGATCGCGCCCGGATTCGGTGGATCGGGACCGATGCAGCGGAAGGCCGGCGCGCTCAGACCCACGTTGGCAGGCGCCCAGGCGCCGCCACCGTCTTGCCTGCGATACATGCCGTTGCCGTAGCTCCCGGCGAGGATCGTGCTGATGCCGTCGTCGCGCCAGGCGTGGATGGCGGAGATGCGCTCGGACTCCAGCCCGAGCGGTTCGACCGCGGAGTCTGTCAGGCGGTAGACGCCGCCGGTCGTGCCGAGGTAGGTGTCGAACACGGGTACCTCCGAGGAGCGAGGGATGCATTCAGGCCTCGCGCTCTCATGCTAGCACCGTACCGGCCGCGGCGCCGCACGATGAGCGCGTCCAGGTTTTCCAGCACAAGAACATCCCAATGACCGACCGCGCGCCAACCTGGCGTGCTGTGTGGGAAAAATGGGGGACTGCGGGAGGCGCTATGCGTTCGCTTGCCCCCTATGCGGTGCGCTTACGGTTACTGAATCCCGCCATTTGACTCGTGAACCAGAACCGATGGCACGTGTTCGCCTGCGCTGCGGAGGAGCTGGCCAGGATCACCCGACAGGCTTGACAATGCCATCCGTGTTCGCGGGAGCGACCGGTCCTGTTTCGCGGCGGCGCCAAGGGGAAGGAAGGTGATGCCTCGCGAAGAGCCGCTGCCCTGGCTGATCGTCGCGGGCGCTCCGTCGCGCCCAAGGGGTAGTGCGCCGTTATCTGGCTCAACGGCGCATCGTTGGCTCAGGAGGACAGGAACGTGATGGCCCTGAAACGGCTCGCTCGTGCGAGCGCGGCGCTCCTCATGCTGCTCGCCATCCAGGCGCCAGCGCCGGCCATGGCGGCGAATGGATCCCAAACGCTGGTCATCGGCGTCGACCACGCCGATCCGGCAAATCAGCAGCCCGACCAGAACCGCGTATTCGAGTACACCGACTTCTTCACCCGCTCGGTGAGCGTCCACAGCGGCGATGTGCTCGACTTCCGCGCGGCCCCCAACTCCTTCCACATCGTCGCGCTGGCGGCGCACGAGCAGGTGGCGCGCAGTGTCTACCCGGTCGCCTTGAGCGACGCCGACGACGCGCACCTCGCGCCGGGCAGCGGCTTGTCCAAGATCGAGCTCGGCCCCTCCAACTTCTCCACCACCAGCGGCAGCACCCACGGCGGCGGCAGCGTCGCCCAGAACCCCTTCGGCCCGCCCGTCTGCGGCGTGGCGGCGCTGAGCGAGGCGCTCTGCACCTTCAGCGGCGGTGACGACATCGAGGTGGCCGGCCCCAACCCCGGCAACGACCCCACCACGGGCGCGCCGGAGGCGGTGGACTGGAAGATCCAGATCAACGCCGCGCCGGGCGCCTATGCCTATTTCTGCTACATCCACCCGGGGATGCACGGGACCCTCCAGGTCGTGCGCGCCGACGCCGCTACGACCACCCAGGCCCAGATCGACCGCGAGTCCACGCCGCAGTTCCTGCACGACCGGGCCAATGGGATCAGCCCTGTCCTCTCACCCTCAAGTCCGGGACACGGGAAACCCCTATGACAGCGCCTGCCCGGTCCACCAACTCCAGGCCCAACCGCGGCCTAATCCAGTAGCTCGGACGGATACTCGCGCATGGTCCGCGCGTGCTCCCCACGATCCGGCTCGCCACGGCCCACTACGTTGCCGGGCACCAGCCGGTCGCCACCACCTGGCATGGGTCGCTCCTTGGCGCTATGATGGGCCTGGGCATCACTGCGAGGGGAAACCGCTCGCGGCCGGGCAGGGCAGGAAGCGGCCGAATGGCACGTCGTGCGCCACCGCCACCGGAACGGTCCGCTGCGCCGCACTTTCCGGTCCACAAACCCGACTCCGACCGCGCCTGCCATGATCGGGCGAGTCTCGCCGTGGGCTTGATCGTGGCGATGGCCCAATCTATCGATCTGCTGTTCACGATCGGAGTCGCGATCATCGCCCTGGATGCCACGCTGGCCGGCGCCGTCGCCGCCGTCCTGACCCTGACCGGCACGCCAGCGGTCAACTGGGTGCTCGGCTTGCCGGGTGGCCTGGGGTTGGCCTCGAGCGTCGCCCTGGCCTTTGCTGTCCTCTTCTTCCCGCCGGGGGACGCATCGCCGGACGTGGCCAACCTGACGGTAACGACGCATTCTTGCGAGGGGCTGGTCGAGCGACTGGAAGCCGCGGTGCGCTACGGCCGGAAGCAACGCGACCAGCAGCGGCTGCTGCTCAACGCGAGCATGGTCGTGCTCTGCTTCGGGGCCCTCGACAATCTGATCGCCTTGCTCCTGCCGCGGTGGGCTCCTGTGGGCGCCCAGCAGGCCGCGCTGGCGCTGACGGCGGTCCTGACGGTGACCAGCGTCAGCATGCTGCTCGCACTGTCCCGTCGACCTGTCGAGCGCCGGCCCGTCTCGGCCGACTTCGACCGGTAAGGTCATCCCGCGCTAGTTCGGACGCAATACCGCCGATGCGTCGGTGGCGGTCGTCCTTCCGTGCGCTGCCGGCGACGTGCGCGCGGCCTCGGCCCGCCGTCGCACCACGACCTTGATGCCATGCCTCGGCCGCAGCGTGATCAGCGGCTCCGTCTCGATTTGCTGATTCGGCACCAGGGCGAAGCTCACTCGCTGCGCCAGCGTCGCCAGGAGCAGATGCCCCTCCAACAGCGCGAAGTGGTTGCCGATACAGATGCGCGGCCCCCCGCCGAACGGCAGGTACGCCCCCTTCGGCAGCCGCTTCTCGGCGTCCCCGGCGAAGCGCTCCGGGCGGAAGTTCTCCGGCGCCGGGAAGGTATCGGCCCGCCGGTGCAGGACGTACGGGCTGATCAGGACTACCGACCCCGCCGGCAGCTCGTACTGGCCGAGTGTGACCAGCTTCGTCGCCTGCCGCCCGAGCATGTAGGCCGGCGGATAGAGGCGCAGCCCCTCCTTGAGCACCTGCAACGCGAACGGCAGGTTGGGCAAGTCGGCCATGGTCGGCGTGCGCCCTCCCAGCACGCGGTCGGCCTCCTCGCGCAGCTCGCTATAGGCGTCGGGATGCTGCGTCAGCAGGTACCAGATCCAGGCCAGAGCGTTCGCCGTCGTCTCGTGCCCCGCCAGGAACAGGGTCATGGCCTCGTCGCGCACCTGCCGGTCGGTCATGAAGGTGCCGTCGTCTTCGTCGCGGGCCTGGAGCAGCATCGAGAGCAGGTCGCCGCGGTCCTCGCCCGAGGCGCGGCGCGCGGCGATCATGCGGTAGACCGTGCGGTCCAGGCGTTCCACGCCCCGACGGCCGCGCCGCTGCCGCGGCGTCGGCCACGGCTCGGGCAGGTGGACCAGCGCGCTGAACTGGGCGATCATGTGCTGCATCGCGGCGGTGAGCGCCGCGCCCAGCTCCTCCGCCTCACCCAGCACGTCGGCGTCGAACAGCGTCCTGCCGACGATCCAGAGCGTGAGGCGCGTCATCTCGTGGGCCACGTCGAGCTCCTGCCCCTCCGCCCACGTCGCCTGCAGCCGCTCGGCGTAGTCCGCCATCACGTCGGCGTAGGCAGCGATGCGCCGGTGCTGGAATGCCGGCGCGACCAGCTTGCGCTGCCGCTTGTGGAAGGCGTTCTCGCTCGTCAGCAGCCCGTTGCCGAGCACCGGCCAGCCATAGGCGCGCAGATTGGCCGTCTTCTCGAAGTCGTCGGCGTGGTCGACCAGCACCGCCTGCACCAGATCCGGGGCGTTGACCAGGACGATCGTCCGCGGGCCCACCTTGAAGGCGCCCACGTCGCCGTGCTCCTGGACGACCCGCTGGAACAGGTCCAGGCGGTCGGATCGGTACTCGGGCAGGCTGCCGAGGACGGGCAGACCGCGCAGGGTCGGCACGGGAGCCGGCACAGCCGGCGCCTCCTGAGACGCGGAGGGCAGGAGCGCGTGCTGCAAGAACCGCACGAGCGTGTCCTTGTAGCACTCCAGCTCCGCCTCGCCGCGCGGCAGGCCGCGCTCCGCGACCCATTGCACCAAGGCGAGCAGGAGCTCCGCCAACACCTGCGGGTCGTATGGGCGGAGCTGCCCCTGCTCCATCTTCGCCGCGAGCAGCGCGGCGAGTCGCCGCTGGGGCTCCGGCCGCGCCGGCAGCGACGGGGCGGACGTCGGGGGCGCGAGGCCCGGATGGGCTCGGGCGAGTCGGAGCAGGTCGCGCTCCTTGGCGCCGAAGTCGAGCACGGCGTCCACCGCCGCGGCGACCGCCACGGCGGCGTCCGGATGCTGGAGCTTAGGCACAATCGCGTTCGCTAGACGCGCGACGCAATCCTCGACCAGCCCCCGCACCAGCGCCTCCTTGGAGTCGAAGTAGCGGTAGACCGTCCCCGTCGCCACCCCGGCGCGCTGGGCGATATCCGCCACGCGCGCCCCCACGACGCCCTCCTCGCGGAACACCGACCGCGCCGCCCGCAGCAGCTCGCCCCGCCGGTTCGGATCCAGCACTCTGGCCATCGTCCGCCCCCAATAAATGAATGACGTTCACTCATGATACCGCCAATGGACCCTCGGCGGGGAAATTTCCTCTGGGGGGAAGAGTAGCCCCGGGGCGACTCGAACGCCCGACGCGCGGCTTGAGCAACATATTGTTTGGAGACTCGGATCGCGTCGCCCGGCGAGGGGACAATCTGGAGGACTCCAGCATCTAGCGGAAATGAGGAACCCGGATGCCCCTTGCCATTGACACCCCCACGCTACTTGGGTATCATAGCGTGAAATGTCATTTCATATCTGTGTGAAATGGAATCTACCAGCGGAAACGAGATCGCGGCTAGCGAGGCAATCGTAGCCCCGGTGGCGCGCAAGGAAGGAGGACGAGTCATGGCGGTTGAACCTGTCGGGCCGAACTGGACACGTCGCGCCCTGCTTCACCATGTCGCTGGCGTGGCATCCTCGCTTGGTGTCACAGGTGCGCTGGCCGCTTGTGGCCAGGCAGCTGTGGGCTCGGCGACGGCGCAGCCCTCAGCCGCCGCCTCCGCATCCGCGGCGTCCCAAGCGACAGTGAGTGCGTCGGTCACGTCTCCCGCGTCGTCTGGCAGCCTAGCGAGCTCTGCTGTGTCCGCCACGTCGTCCGCTATCACGACCGGTGGCTCGGCAACCAGCAGCATTCTGTCGACCAACGTTGCCTCCCCATCCCCCGCGACTACCGCGGCGACCGCATCCGCGACGCTGGCGGCCGTCGCTGCTGGGGCGGGCAAGCTCACCTGGTGGGACTGGAATCCTCCCGGAAAGGCCTACAAGGCCTTCATCGATTGGATCCACGATCACTTCCAGCCCACCGGCCCGAACGTCGCCGTGGAGTTTGTCCAGGTACCCTTTGGCCAGTACATCGACAAGCTCGTTGCCACGGAAGCGGGGGGCGACCCGCCGGATGCCCTGATGCTCTCGGTCGTGCATGGGCACGATCTCTTTCTGCGGGGCCTCCTGCGTGACCTGACGCCCGAATACAGCCGGGCCCCCACCATGGCGCCCAGCAACTTCATCGCCGCCGCGCTCGTCTACAATCAAGTCAAAGGAAAGACCTACGCCGTCTTCATGTACGCCGACGCGCGGAGCTTGGTATTCAATCCGGATCTCTTCCACGCCGCCAGCATCGATGTCTCTCCCGAAGCGACGGCGAAGTGGACCTGGGACGATTTCGTCACGAACGTCGGCAAGATGACGATCGCCGGTCAGCAACGCTACGGCTACGCCATCCTGCAAGGCATCTCCCGTGTCGAGCAGCTCGACGCCTGGCTCTACACCAATGGCGCCAGCTTCTACAACCAGGACTACACCAAGCTCGGCCTCGATACGCCGAACGGCACGGAGACGTTGGGCTACGTTGTCGATCTCGAGCTCAAGAAGGGGGTGCCGGACGTCAAGGGGCAGCCAGCCGAGTGGCTGTTCACCGGCAAGACGGCCATGATGGACTTCGGCTCCTTGCCCTTCAACTTCATGGCCGACAGCGCCCCCAAGGATTTCAAGTACAGCATGATGCTCTATCCCAAGGGGCCGCACGGCACTGGCCCAGCGACGGTGGCCTGGTACAACATGATGGGCGTGCCCACCGGTGCGAAGCATCCGGATCTCTCCTGGTCCTTCCTCAACTTCTGCGGCTCGGCCGAGGCGCACGTCCAGCAGTTTCTCCTGGAGAAGCGCCCCAGTCCCCGCAAGGACCTCTATTCGTCCAAGGCCTTCATCGACGCGGTCGCCGCGAGTCCTCCCATTGGCCTGATCCAGCCGATCCTCAGCGCCGGCGGTGCCTACCCGTTCATCCACTATTTCGACGTCGTCGCGGCCGTCACGCCGCCGCTGAACAACGCGTTCGCCGGGACGCTCGGCGTGTCCGACGCCATCAAGCAGGCTCAGCAGCTCGGCGATGTGGCACTGCAGAAGACGCTGTGATAGCGACAACTCGGGCGGTCCTGCTCTCCACCCGACGGCGGTGGCACGTGATTACTGCTCTGGGAGGCTGTCGAAATTGGAGCGGGGTGCATTGGTGCGCAGGACAACCGGTCGTGAGCAACGTGGGCGGCTCTTCCACGGGCGGCGGGCAGGGACGGGACAGCATGGATAGGGGATCACAGTGACGGCACTACGCATCGGCTACATCGGCGCCGGTGGATTCACCAATCGCTTCATGTATCCGCAGCTGGCCCGGCATCGTGTCCAGCTGGTGGCGGTCTGCGACCTGGATGAGGCCAAGGCGCGACAGGCCCAACATCACTACGGCTTTGAGCACGTGTATACCGACTTTCACCGCATGTGCGACGAGCAGCGACTGGATGCCATCTTCTGCGTAGGTGGCCCCAAGATGCATTACGGCGTGGGCATGCAGATCCTCGACCGCGGCTTGCCGCTCTACGTGCAGAAGGCGCCCGCGTTTAGCGCGCTCCAGACCAAGGAGATGGCCGAGCTCGCCCGCCGGAAGGGCATCGTCTGCCACGTTGGCTTCAACATCCGCAGCTCGGTCGCCGTCACCCGGTCCAAGCAATTCATGGCGACCCCGCAGTTCGGGCGGCCTAACCTCTGCATCGTCCGGTACGGCTTCGTCTCCGGCGCCTCCGTCGAAGACGCGGTCCTCGACCAGCATTGTCACGCCGTGGATACCATCCGCTATCTGATGGGCGATATCGACTCGCTCCAGGTCAGCGCGGGCCGGATGCCCGGCCTGCGCCACTACGTGGTGGCTGTTACCTTTGCCGATGGCGGGGTAGGCACGCTGAACTTCACCTCCGAACAAGGAGGGCGGGATTTCTTCTACTTCGAGGTGACGGGAGAAAAGGGGCACATGCTGCTCAGCCCACACTTCTCCTTGCGCTATAAGCAGGCCGGCTCGCCGCGCGGCGAGCGGGGACCCGAGCCGGACCAGGTCCTGGAGACGGCCGTGTGGGGTGGCGAAGAGACGATAGAATGGATGGGCTACGTCGCGGACGTCGCCAATTATCTGGCCGCCGTGCGGGGCGAAGCCGCCGACCGATCGCCGATCGCAAGCACCATCGGGACACTGGAGGCCTGCGAGGAGATCTACCGGCAGTTGCGCGCCGCGGGCGTCGGTCCCTAGGGCAGAGCAGCGGCTCGCTCGCTCGGCGGGCGCATCGATGGGATAGGCATCGCCGAAGCTGGCGTTGTCTGGGGAGAGCCTATGCCACGTCCGTCGGTCATTGACGGGGCCGGCACCTATCAGGTACGCGCGCTGGAGCGGGGACTGGCCGTGCTGGCCACCTTCACCTCGGCGCGTCCGGAGTGGAGCTTGCAGGAGTTGTACGAGGCCCTGCATATCAATAAGGCGACGCTGCTCCGTCTCCTGAGCGTGCTCCGAGCGACCGGCTTTGTGCAGCTCGATGAGACCAGCGGCAAGTACCGCCTGGGCATCCGCGCCTTCGAGGTGGGCAGCGCCTACGTGGCGAACGTGCCGGTGGAGCAGGTGGCCCTGCCGCACCTACGCGACCTCTCGGCTCGGACCGGGCAGACGGCGAATCTGGCAATCCTGGATGGGCTGGAGATCGTCCATACCGGCGTGGTGGAGCCGGACCGGCCGCTGCGCTTCCACACCCGCGTGGGTCTGCGCGACCAGGCCTACTGCACCGGCTTGGGCAAGGTGCTGCTGGCTAGTCTACCGGGGGATCGCCTGAACGAGTACCTGGCCCGGGTGAAGCTGGTGCGCCGGACGCCGGCGACCATCACGTCCAAGACGGCGCTGCGGCGCGAGCTGGAAACCGTGCGCGCTCGGACCCTGGCCGAGGACCGCGAGGAGGACATACCCGGACTGCGCTGCTTGGCCGCGCCCATCCGTAACGCCGCCGGCGAGGTGATCGCCGCGCTGAGCATCACCGGCCCGGCCGCCGAGTTTATTGGCGTCGCGCGTGGCGGCCTGGAGGTGGCAGTGACGCGCGCCAGCCAGGAAATCTCGGAGCGGCTCGGCTTCCGCTCCCCAGACTGGCCGGACGAGGACGCTCCGGTCGCCACTCGGGCCTGATCCATCGGGCCACACCCGGCGAAGCTTCGTTGGCGCCGGCTTCGCCCGGCATTCTCCTGGCGGTCGATACCGACGGTTACGCCGTACGTGCCCGCTCGACCTGCCTTTCCGCTCGCCCTCGCGTCGTTCCTGCAGCAGCACGGCTCCCACGATCGGCTGGCTGACCGGGTGTGCCGTGGACGTGCGCAGCGCAGACCGCTTCTCACTGGGAGCCGGCCGCAGGCCCAGCGGAGACTCCTCAGGTGTAGTCATATCAAGGGAACGGCGACGAACTCTTTGGCGTCACATCCAGGCTGCCCGCCGGCCTTGACAGCCAGGCAAGCTGAGCCTAGAATGGATTCATTGATGAAATAGTATTTCGTAATCCCTCGAGCGGCTGGTAGTCTGGCGTGGGGGCGGAGCTATGGTCTCCCAGGAGTGCATGCGGGTGCGCCGCAAAAGTATGCATCGATCGCCTGCTTGCTAGGGAGCGGAGGAAGAGACGCGGTGGGGAAGTCGGCGCAACTTCTCGGAGAAGGCACGTGGCGACGGCACTACGGTGTGGGACTGCCAGTGCCTGCCAGGCGTCTGACCTGTCCGACGTTGCGCTGGTACAGCGCAACATCCGTTTGCTTGCCTAATTGAGGCCTGGTCATAAATCGCCAGGAGGTGCGCAGTCCGGCGGGACCGCCAACGGGCGGCTGTCCGAGGCTGCCGGTCTTGCGAGGATGAATGCACCAGATCACCAGAGGCGAACCATTTATGACCAGGCCTCGCCTAATTAGCGGCGCACAAGGAGCAAGACCGTCCCTGGCCCAGGGCATCGAGGAGTGCGAACCAGTGGGTATCAGGATCGCAGTGGTCGGACTTGGCGCCTTTGCACAGGGGTTCATTCCGCTGTTCAAGGCGCATCCGCTGATTGATGAGGTCGCGTTGTGCGACCTCGACCCATCCAAGCAGGAGCGCGCCGCCCGAGATTACGAGCTGTCCCAGACGTATCCCTCGCTGGACGCGGTGTGCGAAAGCGATGTCGACGCCGTGGCACTCTTCACCCAAAACTGGTTGCACGGTCCCCAGGCCGTACAGGCGTTGCGCGCCGGGAAGCACGTCTACTCGGCGGTACCACCTGCCATCTCGCTCGAGGAGATGGCGACGCTGGTACACACGGTGGAAGAGACCGGCCCGACCTACATGCTTGGTGAGACCAGCTACTACCGCGCCGAGGCGATCTACTGTCGGCAGCGCTACGCGGCTGGAGACTTCGGCGCCATTGTATATGCTGAGGCCGAGTACTACGAAGACTTTTCTCTTCGCTTGTATGACGTGTTCCGGCGGCGGGGCGGCGAGGGCTGGCGTGAGTTTGCCGGCAGCCCACCGACGCATTACGCGACACACTCCACCAGCAAGGTAGTTTCGTGTACCGGTGCGTACATGACGCAGGTCTCCTGCCAGGGCTTCGTTGATCGAGCCGACGACGGCATCTTCCGGGCGGACGTCAACCAATGGGCCAACACCTTCAGCAATGAATCAGCTTTGTTTCGGATGTCAGACGGGAGCGTGTGTCGCATCAACGAGTTTCGGCGCGTCGGGCACCCCATCGTAGAGCGATTGGCTGTCTTGATGGGGACTGAGGCAACTTTCCAGAACAACCAGGCCGGAGCAGTGTGGCTCACCAGAGAGGGTGGGCGCCGGGAGCAACTCGACGATCTGCTGCGACTCAGAACGGTGGAGACGGAGCTTGGCGCCATCTCTGGGGTGTCGAGAATCCACGAGGTGAAACGCTTGCCGAAGGAACTCTTGCTGCTCCCGACAGGATCCGGAGGCTCTCACCATTTTCTGGTCGATGACTTCGTGCAGGCTTGTGTCAGCCATACGATTCCCCCGAACAACGTATGGGTGGCGGCTCGCTACGCCGTGCCCGGCATCGTAGCGCACGATTCGGCTGTACGCGGCGGAGCACTGCTGCAGGTTCCCGATTTGGGGGATCCCCAGTACAACGGTGAAAGGGGGAAACCTATGGTCAACTGATCGCAGCTTGCCATGCTCGCGGTCTGCTCGCCTGCTGGACTGTGCAGCGATGAGGACATTCGGTCAGGCGGTATGGGCGCATCCCACCACAAGCAGGGAGGTAACAGCATGGAACATGGCAGCCACGGTTCACCCCCGTTCGTGTCGCGGCAGGCATTCTTACGACTCGGCGCGCTTTCCACCAGTACGGCTTTCATCACGCTCCTCGCGGCCTGCGGTGCTGAACGGACGTCCGTCTCATCGGCGGGCACGGCTCGGAGTGAGACGACGGCAGCCCCTGCGAGCACCCTCGCCGCTCCAAGCGTTGCCCAGTCCAGCAGCGCCCCGCTAGCGGCGACGTCCTCGACGTCATCCGTCACGGCACGCGCACCTTCCTCGACAACGGCCACGAGCTCCGTCGCGCCATCGACCGCGGTGAGCACACCGGCAAGCTCGACGGCGTTGCCGGTCAAGGCGGCTAAGGGGAGGGTGTGGGTCACCTACTGGGGCTCTCCCGCCGACAACAAGGATATCCAGGCGATTAGCAGCGTCTTCACCGAGGCGCCCGTCGAACTGCAGAACGTGAGCGGCGATTACACTGGCACCCTCACGACCCTCATGGCCGCGGGCACCCCCCCTGACGTGTCGATGTTCAGCTCGGCAGGAAGCTTCGACTTGATCTCCCAGGGCGCCTTCACGGACATCCAACCGCTGATCCAGCGCGATAAGCTGGACATGACCGATTTCGTTCCCGCAGCCCTCGATGCCTACCGCTACCATGGTGGACTCTACGGCCTTCCCAAGAACTTTCACACGGAGTCCATCTGGTACAACATCGAGCTCTTCCACGAAGCCGGCGTCCAGCCCCCGGGCAATTCTTGGACGACAGACGACTACCTCCAGGCTGCACAGAAACTGACTGACAGGGGCAAAGGGCTGTTCGGCACCACCTTACCGATCGGTGCGGAGTTCACGCTGGCCTGGATCTGGCTCTTCGGCGGCGACGTGGTCGACAACCCGGACAACGTGACAAAGGTGACCTACAGCAACCCAAAGACCATTGAGGCCATTCAGTGGCTGGCCGACCTGCGAGCTCGCTACCACGTGGCGCCAACGACTGAGGAGTCCGCCGCCGCCAAGGGTGACGTCAACATGTTCTACGGCGGCTTCATTGGCACGTATCCCTACCTCTACGTGGAGGGACGCATGGCCACACTAGCCAAGGGGTTCACCTGGGACGTGGCCCCGCTGCCCAGCGGTCCCGGGGGGACGCGTGGGAACTACGTTAACACCGGTGGTTGGTTCATGCCGAAGGGGAGCACTAATCCAGACCTTGGCTGGAGGTGGATGCAAGCGGCGACCAGCCCCGCCGGTATGAAGATGGATGCCACGACCGGTGTTGGCATCCCGGCGCGGCTGTCCGTGACGACCTGGCCGGAGTGGACGGCAGGACCACCAAGCCACAAGGATGTCTTCATCGAGCAAGCCAAGTATAGCCACCCCTATCCGCACTTCCCCGGCGTCGGCACGGTGCTGGACGCGGCCTGGAAGGAGCTCACGTCGGTTTTTGTCGGTACTACCACCGCGGCGGCCGCCGCGGTGAAGGCGGATGCTGCAGCCAACGCGGCGCTGCAGAAATACCTGAGCCACTGACCGTTCCCCCTGCCGAGCGATAGCTATCGGCGTCAATCCGCTGAGCTAGGTGTCATGCTTCCCAGGAGGTGAAAAAGGTCCGTCTGGGACTGGGAATCAGCACCGGTTCTTGGCAGAAGAGCAACGAGCCTGCCAGGATCAGTTCCTGAGGAGGATGCCAGCCCCCGTTCACCAGGTTCAGGGCAGAGCAAGGCCATCGCTCCTCAGCAGTGCAAGGAATGGACGAATGGGGTTCCCGCTCGAGGGCAGGGTCGCAGTGGTCACCGGCGCCTCACGCGGCATCGGGCGTGGCTGTGCCCTCGCCCTCGCCGCGGCGGGCGCAGCCGTGGCTGTCAACTACCACGTCGACGAGCAAAGCGCCCACCAAGTGACCTCGCAGATCATCCAGGCCGGGGGCCGAGCCAGCACCATCCAGGCCGACGTCACCGATCGCGCGGCCGTGGTGCGCCTGTACGATCAGGCGGAACGCGACCTCGGACCGGTGGACATCGTGGTCGCCAATGCCGGGGCCAGTGTCCGCCGGCCGTTCCTGGACACCACGGCGAGCGACCTGCAGCGAACCCTGGACGTCCTGGTCTTCGGCGCCTTCCACACGTTGCAGGAGGGCGCGGCGCGTCTGGTCCGGAGCAGGCGCGCCGGCCGTATGGACGTCATCGGTTCGATTCACGCTTGGGTGCCCTTTCCCAATGCCATCACCTACAACATCGCGAAGGCCGCCCTGCATCACATGGCGCGCAGTGTCGCCGCGGAACTCCTGCCGCACCGCATCCGCGTCAACGTGGTGGTGCCCGGCCTCACCGACACACCGGGCGAGCGCAACTTCCGCAGCGAGCAGCAGCTCCAGGACGCGGGCCAGCAATTACTATTGGGACGTCTTGGTACCGCGGAGGAAGTTGGTCGCCTGGTTGCCTTCGTGCTGTCTCCCGCCAACGACCATATGACCGGGGCGGTGTTGACGGCGGATGGCGGCATCGGCGTCCATCTCGATCTGGGCCTGCGGTCTCAGCCCGGCGGCTGAGCGCGTCGGGCCGTCAGCGGCTCACCGCTATCGTGGCGCCTTCCTCGCAGGAACGGAGGGAGGCGAGCGCCACGGCCAGGGCCAGGCGGGCTTCTTCACCGGTGCAGGCGGGCGTGCGGTGCTCGCGGATGCTCGCGATGACCTCGGCGATCTCGCCCTGAATGGCGCTGGTGAAGGAATCGTCCGTTGGCTGCGCCAAGGCGCGCGGCTCCTGGCCGGACTCGTAGAGCAGGAGCGAGGGTACGTTTCCACCGCTCTCGCCATGGAGCCCGTGCAGGGCAAATTGCTCCGGCGAGTAGCGATAGACCACGCTGACGCGGTCGGTGAGGAGCCGGAAGCCGATCTCCAAGGGGTCTCCAGGCAGGAGGAAGCTCGCCTCAATGGAGGCGCCATAGCCTCCGTCGTAGCGCAGGGCCGTCACGACGTGGTTCCATGCCCCTTCTGCCGAGCGGACGCCGTAGGAGGAGACGGCGGCGGGCGCGCCAAACAGCCAGCACAAGAAGTCCAGGTCGTGAATCTGCAGGTCGATGGCGGCGCCGCCGCCGCGGGCGGGCAGAGATCGCCATCCCGCTGCGCCGTGGGTTGCCGCCAGGACACCAGTCAGCCGCCGCGCGGCGAACCAGCGGGCGTGGCCCAGGGTCCCGGCGGCGTAGAGCTCCCGAAGCTGCCGGTATTCCGGCCAGAAGCGCAGCACGTGGCCTACCATGAGGGTCACACCAGCCTGTCTGGCGCCGGAGATCATGGCATCGGCGTCCTCCAGGGTGAGCGCGATCGGTTTCTCGCAAAGCACATGCTTCCTGGCAGCGAAGGCGCGCTCGGCAAAGGGTCGATGCAGGTCGTTTGGGACGCAGATATCCACCGCCTCCACCGTCGGGTCACGCAAGAGCGCATCATAGCTGGCGTAGAGCCGGCCGCCGGCGCGGTCGGCCAGTACCTGCGCCCGCGTCGCGTTCCTGCCCGAAGCGATGGCGAGGTCGACGCCGAGCCGGCGCGCGGCAGCCGCGTGCAGCTCGGCCATGTCGCCGATGCCGACCAGGCCGAGTCGAAAGGGCGGGGCCATCATCACTCCTCTAGACATTCTCCGCCGTGGTTTCCTGCTGCCAGAGTCCGCGCAGGTACGCCAAGCTGCGGCGCAGCGTGGGCACCTCGTCTCCATGGGGCGGGTGCTCGACGTTGACGAGGTGGATGGTCGTGCGTTGCAGGCGCCGGCAGGCACGCACGTAACGCCGCAGCGGGCCGTCACCCGTTCCCAGCTCCACGGAGTACACCGGGTGGGGACGATCCGCGGCGAGCGAATGGTCCTTCCAGCCGACCACGTGGATGCGTTCGGGAGCGGTCTCCAGGAGGCGCCATCCCTCCTGTCCGGCCGTCGTGAGATGGCCGATGTTGAGCAGCAAGCCGGCATTCGGCTCGTACATGGCCGCGACGAGCACTTCACAATCGGCCACGGTTTCGACCAGACTGTGATAGTGCACGTCGACGGACACCGTGAGCTGCCCCTCCGCGCCGGCGGCCAGCGCGTCCATCAGCCGAGCCAGCCGGACCAGCTCCGTTCGTTTGGCCTGCACCGGCAGATCCGGCGCCGCGACGCCCGGGGAGGAGAGGCACAGGGCCGCGCAACCAAGCTGACGAGCGGCGTCTCGATACGGGACGAGCGCCGCGAGGGCGTCGGCGACCGCCGCGTCGCTGTCGACCGTCGCGCGCCGCCCGGCCAGCAGGCTGCTGATGCGGAGGCCCACCGCCGAAGCCAGTCGCCGGACCTCCTCCGGTTCGCTGGCCAGGACATCAGGGAACTGGCTTTCCGGCGCGGGCTGTCCGCGGCGGATTGCCGGCCCGGCCGGCGAGGTCAGGAGCAGGATGTGCTCCCCGCCGGCCTCGGCGATGCGCTGGAGACAATCCGGAAATGGCATGGGGGCGTGGCCAACGGCGTGGGTCACGACACCCAGGGAGGGAACCGCCGCGCCGCGGCCTGCCGGATATGACATCGCTGCTCCTTCACTCTCCTGCGCTTCGTCTACGCCGGGCTGGATGGCCCGCCGCGCTACCCCAATCCCAACAGTGGCAGCGGATTGCGGTCAAGCAGGCGCTCGATCACCCGCTCCGGGACGCGCGGGAGGTTCGTCCCGGCGCCGCTCCCGCCGCTCACATGGCCAGGAGCCGGTCGATGCGCTCGGCCGTCGTGCTGATGATCTGCTCTGGCGCGTGGACGTACGGGAAGACCTCCGCGGTCAGGTAGCCGTCATACCCGATGGCGCGCAGCGCCGACATCACGGCGGGCCAGTCCACGTCGCCCGCGAGCAGGTCGACGAAGCCGTCGATGGTGCCGACGGCCTGCCGGAAGTCCTTCAGATGCACCTCCCGAATCCGGCTGCCCAGGATGTGGATCCAATGCTCCGGGTAGCCGAACAGCACGACATTGCCGGTATCCAGGAGGGCCGCGACGCTGTGGCTGCCGACCTCATCAAGGAGGCGACGCATCTCCAGTGGGCTGAGCAGGAACCGGTTCCACACGTTTTCGAGGAGCATGGAGACGCCGAGCCGTTCGGCAGTCGGCGCGCACGCGCGCAGCCCCGCCAGCGTGCGCTCGTAGGCCAGGTCGTAGCGGACCACCGGCGCGCCGGCATCCCAGGGCAAGCCGACGAACCCGGGAATGACCAGCACGCCGGCGACGCCCATCGCCGCCGCGATCTGGAGGCCGCGGCCGACGATCTCCTCCGCCCGGCGACGCACGGCGGGATCGCTGGCGGTGAAGGAGTAGGAGAACGGCGCGAGCTCCAGGCTGGTCAGTCCGACGCCAGCGGCGCGCGCCACCGCGGCAACCTGCGCGACCACGGCATCATCGCTCTCCAGGGAGAAGTAACCGGTCGGGTCAAGAAACAACTGCACCCCATCGTAGCCCGCGGCTCGCGCCTGGTCGAAACAGCGCTTGAAGTCGTCCAGGCGCGACAAGAATCCGCCGCTGCCCAGAAAGTCCGGATTGCCGGAGAAGGCGCGAATGACGATCCCCTTCTTCACCGCACGATCCTTCCTGAGGCCGGGTCCGCTAATTCACAAAATCGCATTTCACGAATAATATATGCCGTAGACCGGACTTGTCAAGGAAGCCCGTATGGTCATTAGGGGCTTGCCTTGCGAAGAGCTCTGGCGATCGAGTCAGGTGGTGGCGATGGCGGAGGCAGCGCAAGCGCAGCGCGGTCCTGGGGAGGGGCTGCGTTCGGAGGCTGTCCCGGGGCAATTAGGGCAGCAAGCACGGAAACGCCCCGCCCAGGGAGCCGGGGCGGGATGTCTTCCTCTGATGGGAAGGGTAGCCCCGGGGCGACTCGAACGCCCGACACGCGGTTTAGGAAACCGCTGCTCTGTCCGCCTGAGCTACGGGGCCAGATGCATCACCCGGCGTCTTGGCGATCTCCCAGCTATAGGACAGGCCATCGCGCCACCGCCGAGTATACCCAACGCTCGTGCCCCGGCAGGATAGCAGGCCGTTCAGAGAGGCGCCCCTGGTCATCCGGCGGGCACCCGGTGTCAGGTGGCCCTTGCACCGGATGTGGTGGGGCCATCGGTCATCGGAAATCGCGCGGCTGCAGCCCTCGCGTGAGCTGCGCCCGCGTGAGCGACCAGGCCCGGCGGGTCCAGACATGCGTCGCCCCGCCCTTCTGCTCCACGATCCCCTCCACCACCAGCATGGGGGCCGTGCGGACCACCGCGCGGTAGCGCTCGTAGATACTCGGCGCCAGGATCACGTTGATCAGGCCGGTCTCGTCCTCCAGGGTGCAGAATACGAACCCCTTCGCCGTCTGCGGCCGCTGGCGCGTGATGACGAGGCCGGCGACTCGCACCGGCCGGCCATGCCGGATCTTGGCCAGCTTGCTCGCCGCCACTGTGCCGATCCGGTTGAGCTCGCGGCGGAAGAAGGCGATCGGCTGGTAGGTCGTGGAGAGGGTGGCGTGCCAGTAGTCGGCCGTGGTTTCTTCCGCTGGCGTCAGCGCCGGAAAGGTCACCGTCTCCCCCGTATCGAGCGCACCCGGCAGGGCTCCTCCTGCCGTTACCTTGCCATAGTCTTCGACCTGCCAGAGCGCCTCACGCCGCGTCAGGCCCAGGCTGGCGAAGGCCCCGGCGGCGGCCAGGTGCTCCAGCGCCTCCTTGCCCAGCCCCGTCCGCTGGGCGAAGTCGTCGACGGAGGCGTATGGTCCGTCAGCCGCGGCCGCCTCCAGCGCCGGCCAGACGGTTTCCCCGATGCCGCGCACGTAGCGCAGCCCCAGCCGCAGCGCCCCCTGCTCGATGGTGCAGTCGACACGGCTGTGTTGCACGTCCGCCGGTAACACCGTCACCCCGTGGCGGCGCGCATCGTTGACGATCACCGAGGGCTGATAGAAGCCCATAGGCTGCGCATTGAGCAGGGCGCAGGTGAACTCTGCCGGGTAGTGTAGCTTGAGGTAGGCTGACGCGTAGACGAGCACCGCGAACGCGCAGGCGTGACTCTCCGGAAAGCCGTAGTCGGCAAACCCCGCCAACTGCTTCCCTATGCGCCCAGCGAGGTCCAACGGCACTCCGTTCGCAACCATGCCGGCGATGAGCTCGCCAAAAAGCTGCTGCATCTGCTGGTACGACCGTTTGTTGCTCATCGCCTTGCGCAGCAGGTCGGCCTTCGCTGGGCTGAAGCCAGCGGTCCTGGTTGCTACCCGCATCCCTTGCTCCTGAAACAGGGGGACGCCGAGCGTGCGCTCTAGGATCGGTTCCAGCGATTCGTGCAGGTAGGTGATCTTCTCCTCCTTATTTCGTCGGCGGAGATACGGCTGCACCATCTGCCCCTGAATTGGTCCGGGCCGGATCAGCGCTACCTGGATGGCGAGCTCATAAAAATCGCCGGGGCGTGACCGAGGCAGGGTCACCATCTGCGCTCGGGACTCGACCTGGAACACGCCGACCGTATCGGCCTCACGCAGCAAAGCGTAGACGCCCGCGTCCTTGTAATCCAGCGCCGCCAAGTCAAAAGGCTTCTCCCCACGCTGCTCGATGAGCTGTGACGCTTTGTTGATGAGCGTCAACATGCCCAGGCCGAGCAGGTCGAGCTTGACGAATCCAAGGGCTTCGACGTCGTCTTTGTCCCATTGCACCACCGTCCGGCCCGGCATGGTGGCCGGCTCCAGCGGCGCCAGTCCGACTAGCGCCACTCCCGTGATGACGAAGCCACCGACGTGGATACTCAGATGTCGCGGGAACCCGCTAATGGCCCGGCACAGCTCGTACAACTGCATGGCCACCGGACCATGCGCAGCGAGCAGCGCGTCCGGGAGGGCGGGCGTCTCGCCTGCCTTGGCGTCAAAGGCCGCGTGGGCATCCAGGGACTTAGCGATCTGGTCTGTCTGCTGGAGCGAGAGGCCCAGCGCCTTGCCGACGTCGCGCACGGCGGAGCGAGCGCGATAGGTGATGACCTCGCAGACCATGGCGGCGTGGTCGCGGCCGTACTTCTCATAAACGTACTGGATCACCTGTTCCCGATCCTCATGGGCGATGTCCAGGTCGATGTCCGGGAAGCCCTCCCGATGCTCCGACAGGAATCGCTCGAAGAGCAGGTCGAGGCGGATGGGCTCGACGCTCGTAATGCGGAGGACATAGCAGACGACCGAGTTCGCCGCGGATCCCCGCCCCTGGCACAGGATGTCATGCCGCTGACAGAAGCGGACGATGTCCCAGACGATAAGGAAATAGCCGGCCAGGCGAAGCTGCTCTATGATCTCCAGTTCATGGGTGAGCCGGTCCATCACTTTGCGCATTACTGTCGGTGTTATCGGATGATAGCGGGTGCTGACGCCGTCGTGGCAGAGCTTGAACAGGTAGCTAAACTCCGTCTCGCCCGAGGGGAGGTCGAATTCCGGCAAGGTCGGCTGGATCCGTGTCAGGTCGAAGGTGCATTGCTCCGCGATCAGCAGCGTGTTACTGATCGCTTCCGGTATCTCCTGGAAAAGGGCGGCCATCTCCTCTCCCGACTTGAGATGCCACTCTGCATTGGGTCGCAGCAGTGCACCGGCCAGATCGAGCGAGGTACGCGCCTTGATGCAGGTCAGCACGTGCTGCAAACGGTAGTCTGCGCGGTTGTGGTAGTGGACGTCGTTGGTCGCAACGATCGGCACGTGCAGGCGACTCGCCAGGCGATAGAGCGCCGAGCCCAGGCGCTGCTCCTCGGCGACCAGGTGGTTCTGCAACTCGATCCAGTACCCGTCATAGCCGAAGAGCGCCGCGTGGCGGTCAACAACGGCCGCGGCGGCCGCCTCATCGCCCCGCAGCAGGGCCTGGCTCACCTCACCGCGGGGACAGCCGGAGAGGCAGATCAGCCCGTGGGCGTGCTGGGCGAGCAGGTCGAACGACGCGGAGGCCCGGCCTTTCTCGTGGCCGAGCTGCGCGGCGCTGAGCAACCGGCAGAGGTTGCCGTAGCCGGTCGCGTCACGAGCCAGCAGGGTGAGGTGGAATCCCCCGTCGAGCGTCAGCTCCGTGCCGACGATCGCCTTGATCTGATTCTCGCGAGCAGCCAGGCAGAAGCGCACCGCGCCATACAAACCATCGTGATCGGTGACGGCGACGGCCGGCAGCCCGAGCTTCGCCGCGCACCCCACCGCCAACTCAGGGTCGGCGACGCCGTCGAGAAAGCTGAAGTTCGTGTGCAGATGCAGCTCTGCGTACATCGCTTCCACCACTCACCGCGCGGCGCCAGAGAACAAGTGTTCTACCACCGATACTATACGACCGACAGCAAGAGTCCTGAAGGGTGGAGAAGGCAGTTCTGCCTCGAGGGCACGTTACGTGTTTACAGGGCCAATTTGTCCAGCATCAAAACACGTAATGTGGCCACGCGCTGAAGCGCACCATCGTTGGTGAGGAATGCCTCACAGCCGGCACTCATCGCCGTGGCGATCTGCAACGCGTCAGGCGTGCGCAGTCGATAGGAGGCGCGAAGATCGGCTGCACTTTCCGCAATCGCAGCGTCAATCGGAACGATCGTGAGGTTACGACCATAAAGCAGCAGGCTGCGATACTCATTCACCAAGTTCGCGTCGCCCAGTTGCTTTGGCCTTGTCAGTACCTCAGTTACTGTGACTACCGAGCTGTATCCCCTTATGGCTCCTGAGTCCACACGCCGAAGGATCTCTCGCAGGAGGCTTACATAGGTTGGATGTCGCTCAATAAAGTAGATAAACGGCGACGTGTCGAAGCCAAGCGCGGTAACGCCTGCCAGGGCGGTGTCTAGCGTGGTCAGGGACGGTGATCCCACTCTCCCCGTAGCCCGTCGACATATGCTTGAGCGTCAATCCCCTGCCAGATCTCTGCCCCCAGACCTTCCAAATCCAGCAGGCTTCGCTCACGTCGTCCAGCAGGATCGTCCGGTTGCGCCAAGTCATCCGCGATCACTGCCAGGAGCTGCAATCGAGACCGGGGCGGTAGCGGCTTGATGTACCGAGCATAGAGCTCGCTGACATTCGAGCGCATACCCAGTCCCTCCGCACGTACAGCATAGCAGACGGGCTGTCAGCTTGCCAGAAGAAGCCGCCTTGGAGATTGAGGCACGCGTCGTCCTCAATCGGAGCGCGCGAGGGCATGTCACAATCACCTATGTGAGCCGATTGACTGGACCATTCATTGCTCGGTGATTTCACCCGCCCACAGCCGCCGCATCTCCTCGCACCCTTCCAGCAACTCCGCCAGCGCGCCTTGCGCCTCCACCCACCAATCGTTCAACACGATGATCTGGTCGGCACGGCGTAACGCCGCTCGCCGGTGCGATACCACGAGACAGGCCGCGTCCTGGCGCGCAAACAGCCGCTCCCACAACTGCTGCTCGGTCTGCACGTCCAGCGCGCTGGAGAGGTCGTCGAAGATCAGAAGCTCGGGATCGCGGACGAACGCGCGCCGCCGCGCTACGCTGGACCTGCCCTGCCGACAGCCGCATGCCGGTGACCGCGCATGATCAATCCAGTTGACGAATGGCCGGATGGAGGAGGACGAGCCCGGCGAGCCCGAGCGTTGCTAGACCTCCGATGATGAACACCAGGCTCGGCCCCACCGCGTCCGAGGCCCACCCGGCCAGACCGTACCCGGCGGGCATCAGGATGAACGAGCCGAGGAAGTCGATGCTCGAGACACGCCCCAGCAGCTGGCCGGGGACCATCTCCTGCAAGGTATTCGTCCACGTCATGGCAAAAGCAGCGTCGGCGACGCCGGCGATCAGCACTATTGCCAGCACGGTACCCAGTGGGATCGGGAGGCCGAGCAGGAAGGTCATCAGCCCGCCGACCATCCAGCCGCCATAGGCGATCAGGCCGCGATGTCGGACGCGGACCCCGCGGCCAAGCCACACGGCCCCGAGCACGAAGCCGAGCGACAGCATCGAGTAGACGAGGCCAAGCCAGCCGACACCACCTTGCAAGTGATCCCTCACCAGGAAAGGGAGGACGACGCTCCAGGGGCCGCTGTAGCTGATGTTCACCAGCCCGGCGAAGGCGATGGTGATCCAGAGCCACGGCACGGCGAGCACCGCGCCCAGCCCCTCGCGCACGTCTCGGAGGATTCCCCCCCGTCGTGGCTCCCGGACGGGTGGGTCCGTCACGGCCAGGAGCGGCGCCAGGCAGCCGGCGGAGACGAAGAAGGACACTGCATCGAGGCCGAATGCTGCCGCCGTGCCAGATTGAGCGACTATGGCGGCGCCGACAGCAGGTCCGGCGATCCCGGCGAACTGTGCGCCCAGGCTGGTGAGCGAGTTGGCACTCGGCAGTGAATCGCGGGGCACGACCTCCGGGGTGAGGGCGGTATACGCGGGTCCGAAGAACGCGCCGACGAACCCGAAGAGGAGACTCACCGCGTAGACATGCCCGACCTCCAAAAGGCGGCTCGCCGCGAGGACGGCGACCACGGCGACCACCGAGCCGCGGAGCAGATCGGACGCCAGCATGACTTGGGCACGGCGAAGTCGGTCGACGGCGACGCCACCCAGGAGCGCGAACACCACATTCGGCGCGAAGGTGAGCACGAGGACGGCACCCATAGTCGCCGCCGACCCCGTCTTCTCCAGAACCCACCACGCCAGGCCGACCTGGTAGAGGGCATTCCCGAGGCGGGAGATGGTCTGCCCGCCCCAGAGCAGGGCGAACGACCGATGCCGGAGGGAGCGGAAGAGCGAAAAGGTCGTGTTGGCAATGCCTAGGTTCAAGGGTTCTCCCATTTCTGTTGCGCAACGGCGTGGCCCCCTTGCTTTGACAGAGTGGTTGTCGCAGCACTCGGTAGTTCTCGAGGGAATAAGCAAGCGTACGAAGTCAGGCCAGGTTGGCCTCCGCCGGCCAGCTTGGTTCGGCGCCAAACTGGCGCAGATAACCGGCTAATAGATTCCAGTAGCGTCGAATGGGGACATTCACGATCATTCCTCCCAGAACCTGGACAACAAGAAAGGCCGTGGGGCGGGAGGGGCGCCCACGGCCTGGCAGTTAACCTGAAGCTATGAAAACCTAGCCGAAAATAGGCACACCTCTCCCGTCGAAGGCAACTGGAGGATCGGTGACGTACCTCACGACGAGCGTAGCCCTTGCAACAGCGCGACGGTTAACACCGTGGGAAGCTACCAGACTTGCGCGTAGTCTGTCAACTTGATCGGGCAGGTTGGGTGGGGCCTCTTCCTTAGGTTGGCGCTCCAGCGCCAAATGAGCGTCCGCTGGACACGCTAGTGAACAGGCTCTGATAACGCATAGGGGACTTGCGGTACTCCCCCTTTCTCACCGTCTGATCGGTCCCATTAGGAGCCGCTCTGCGACGCCTCGGTTGAGATGCTTCAGGCCCAGGAGGGCGCTGCCTTCATCAAGCGACCTATGCTAAAATTCGGCGATTGACTTGCAGGCTATTTTGGGTACAATGTGGTGACTTGACAACTGTCAAGATGCGGCCCGCCGAGCGAATAGTTCCGGTTTCCGGGGCGTGCGGGGTTGGTGGCAGTGTCTGCAGGAGCGTGCAGCTGGCTAGCCAGCCGGCAATACCTGAGTGGCGAAACGCCATAAAAGGAATCCCTGATAGCTCGGTGGGCTGCTTTCTGCTCGGTACGCCTTCACTGATATATTTCCTGTATTCGAAGCAATCGCTCTGGTATTAGTTTGAGATACCTGTCCTGACCCTTCTCGAACGAGCGCGTGACGGCGCCGACGATCATGTCGGCGACTTGGAGGAGGCTCTCGTTGCGGGAACTGCGTGTTGTATGACTCTGATATAGACTTGCCTCTGCGATCCAAGACCTCGATCAAGTATCCGGCGTTTGTCGATCACGCCACATCGCGCCACCAACCGATGAACCGAGATTGCTTGTAGGAAGGCGATCCGGCCAGCGTCGTCGCATCGGGAAAACTTGAACTCGTAATTGGGCCGACCAAGGCGTAGTCGCAGTGAGCTTACCGCTGCTTCCAGAGGCCGGGGATCGTCCACCACGACGAGCGCAACGGCAAGATAGTCGGACGATCCACCTGGGCCAAATCGGAACCCGGTGTCCCCCGACTCGTCGAGGTACGCGTACATGTGTCAACTCCAGATGACGGGCAGCAACTCCGGTCCTACCCGGTCCGCTCTTCACCGGAGCGCTGGGGGGCCCCGCCCTCCTGATCGGCAGGCGAATTCAGACGGTCTCCACGCCGCTCGTACTCACGACACTGCTCACCCAGGTTATCTCCTTGTTGCTCGCAGACGGAGCGAGCTAGATTCACGATGCTCGCTAGGCGATCGTAGCCAGCATCGCCGCGGTGACCGGGCGGGTCAGCGGCTGTCCGCTGAAGAAGCGCTCCAGCTCGTCGGCAATGAAGAGACTCATGCGTTTGGTCAGCGTGCCCGCCGGGCCGGCGATGCCGGGAGTGATCACCACATTCGGCAGCTCGCGGTAGGCGCTCAGCGCGACTTCCTCGTCGGAGCAGGTTTCCAGGTAGACGTCCAGGCCGGCGCTGATGCGGCCGGATTGCAGCTCCTTCAATAATGCCGGGTGATCGACCAGGGATCCCCGCGCCGTGTTGATCAGCACGGCGCCATCCTTCAGCAGCCGCAGCGTTTGGCCGTCGATGAGGTGGCGAGTTTCCGGCAACGACGGGCAATGCAGCGAGACGACATCGCAGGCGGCGAGCAACTCCTCAAGCGGCGCCAAACGGACGCCGAGCCGGGCAGCCTCGCCCTCGGTCAGATAGGGGTCGTGGACCCAGATGTCGATGTCGCCGAACGCTCGCAGCAGCTTCAGGAACTCCCGGCCGGTGCTGCTCGCGCCGATGATCCCGACGCGCAGACCGTGCAGGCTCCTCGAGACAAGCAGCCTTGGTACCAGCGTGGGATCCCCACGGGCGCCCTGGAGCTTGAAGGAGCGGTCGTGCTCCGGAATGTGCCGCAGGCAGGCGAGAGTCAGCGCTAACGCCATCTCCCCGACCGCAACGGCGATGACGGGGGCGGCATGCACCACCGTGATGCCCCGCTCCCACACTACTGGCGGGAGCCATTTCACGCTTCCGGCAACGTGCCCGATGATGCGCAGGTTGGTCTCTTGGATGACGCGGTCGGTCAGCTTGTTGCCCCAACTGGTGAGTGCTGCATCGGCCCCATGAAGCCAGGCAATCACCGTTTCCTCATCAGGCGCCCCGGCAGTCCGGCATCGTGTGAAGTCGGCGAACCGGAGCAACTTCGCCTCCGCCTCGGGCGAGAACACCAGGTCATACGCGTCTTCAGTCAAGATCGAGACAATCCTTGGCCGCTCCACCATGCGACTCACCTCCCACCATAGTTCGCCCACGAGCCCAAGTTGAGCGGCTCTTGTAGGTGAAACGGCCTGACGTTGCCAGCGCAAGCGCCATCATGCACCCGGCACCATGTTTGCGCAGGTTCTCCCGGCTGCGTCGTCCCTCATCGCACCCGAGAGGAAGGGAGAGGATGAGGATCCGCTTCGTACCGCAGTGTCGGCGCCCGCTGTGCCTTGACGATGGCTTCGCGCACGTGCCCTGCCCAGTCGACGATGCGCTCGGCATGCTTGGGCAGTGTACGCTCCGGAACGGCCGCCGGCGCGTACCAGCCAAACTCGCTCGACTCCTCGGTCGGCGCAAGCGTGCCACCCTGGACGCTGCAGGCGAAGGTCAGGACAACTTCGTCGGCCTGGGGCTTGGAGTAGACGCCGACCAGCCGGTCGACCCGCACCTGCAGGCCCGTCTCCTCGGCCACCTCCCGCGCCAGCGCCTCGTCGACCGTTTCGCCTAGCTCCATGCCGCCGCCGGGCAGATTCCACCAGCCGCTGTCGCGGCGGCGGGCCAACAACACCCGGTCGCCGTCGTCGATCAAGGCGAACACGCCGATACGGAAGCGTGCGTCCGGCGTCACGACCTACCTCCAGTGCCCGATGTATCAGGCTGGCCGGCCAGATAGGACAGCGCTTTCCCGGCTAGCTCCGGGGGAACGTCGGCGGTGCGGATGGCCTGGCCGATGCCCCGCGGCAGCACCCAGGTCACCTTGCCCTGGCGGACCTTCTTGTCCCGCCGCATCGCGGCTAACACCGCCTCGGCGTCCAGCCCTGCCACGCGAACCGGCGACCCTAGCCGTGCCAGCGTTCCTTCGATGCGGGCCAGCTCTCCTGGCGCAAGCAGACCAAGCTGAGCCGCCATCCAGCCCGCCGCTACCATGCCGAGGCTGACCGCCTCCCCATGCAGGAAGCGCGCGTAGCCGGTGGCCGCCTCGACGGCCTGCCCTAGCGTATGTCCATAATTGAGGAGCATGCGCGGCCCTTGCTCGAACTCGTCCTCTTCCACGACGCGCGCCTTGATGGCCAGGCTGCGCCGCACTGCCTGTAGCGTCAGGTCAGGCGAGAGGTCGCTCAACCGCTCCGCCTCCGCCTCCATCAGCGCGAACAGGCCGGCATCGAGAATCACGCCGTGCTTGAGCACCTCCACCCAGCCGGCGGCGATCTCCCGCGGCGGCAAGCCGGCCAGCAGCGCCGTGTCGACGATCACCAGGTCGGGCGGCTTGAAGGCGCCGATCATGTTCTTGGCGAGCGGATGGTCCACGGCCACCTTCCCGCCGATGCTGCTGTCCACCTGCGCAAGCAGAGTCGTCGCGATCTGCACCAGCGGCACGCCCCGCAGGTAGGTGGCGGCGACGAAGCCGGCCAGGTCGCCCACCACGCCGCCGCCGAAGGCGAGAACCGGCTCCTTGCGTTCGGCGCCCTCCTCGGCCAGCCACGTCCACAGCACTTCCGCCGATGCCGTCGTCTTGGTCTGCTCCCCCGCGGGAACTGCGTGGACACGCGGCAGCCATTCCGCCTGCCGCAGCGTCGCCTCCAACAGCGCCCCGGCGATCGGCCAGACCGTGGTGTCCGACACCACGAAGGCGCGCCTGGAGCGGGCCAGGTCGCGCGCCAGAACCGGCAGTTGCGCCAGCGTGCCCCGTCCGCTCACCACCGGATAGGTACCGCCGGACGTGCGAACCGTGAGCGTCTCAGAGCCGGCAGGGTCTAGCCGTTCCAGCGCCGCCTGTATGGCCGCCGCGACGCCATCGGGGGTCGGCGTGGCGTCGACACGGAGATGAGCCTGACCATACAGCTGCCGCCGCTGGGCCAGCAGCTCCCTCAGCCGCGCCTCGGGGTCGGCTGCCGCCAGGAGCGGCCGGCCTCGTGCGCTGCCGCTAGGGGCGACCCGCCTCGCCAGGATCGCCGGATCGGCATCGAGCCAACAGAGGTGTTCGGCGGCGCAGCGGATGCGGGTGGTCGGATGCAGCAGCGCGCCGCCGCCCAGGCTTACCACTGCTGGTGGTCCGGCCAGAGCCACCTGAACCGCCTCCACCTCCAGGGCGCGAAATCGATCTTCTCCATCGGTCGCGAAGATCGCCGGGATGGAACGGCCCTCCGACCGCGCTATCTCGCCGTCGGTGTCGATAAAGGGACGGCGGAGCCTGCGCGCTAGAAGACGACCCACGGTCGTTTTGCCGCAGCCGCTGAGGCCGACCAGGATGATCTGCCGCGCATCCATTCCGGCTCAGGCCGCCCCACCGGAGGGTGGACGCAGCGGCTCGCTCTGCCCCAACTTGCGCTCCGTGCCTGCTAGCAGCCGCTCGATGTTGTCCCGATGCTGCAGAATGATGACCGTCGCGCCGATGATGGCGAAGGCGGCGTACGGGCGCGGCTCCACGCCCAGCGCAACGAAGGTGAGGATGCTCAGCGCGGTGAGCACGACGGCCACCAGCGATCCCAGCGAGACGAATCGGGAGAGGGCAATCACCGCCAGCGCCGCCAGCCCGCAGGCCGGTATCACCGGCGGGAACATCACGAGCACCGCGCCGGCAGAGACTAAGACGCCGCGCCCGCCGCTCCAGCGGATGAAGACGGACCAGTTATGTCCGGCAAGCGCGCCCAGGCCGGCCAGCACCTCGGCCACGTGCAACGCGGTCACCGGCTCGGCCAGGAACAGCTGGCGCGCTACCAGCACCGCCAGCGCGCCCTTCAGGACATCGCCGAGGGCGACACAGACGGCGGCGCCGGGGCCGAGCGTCCGCAACACGTTGGTGGCGCCGGTACGACGGCTGCCGTAGTTGCGAACGTCGACCCGCCGGTAAAAGCGGCCGACCAGCAAGCCAACGGGGACGGCCCCGAGCAAGTATCCGGCTACCAGGGCGGCGACGAAGCGAAGGTCGATCATGGCGAAGAGCCTTCCGGTCGTGCGCGCATGCCACTATACCATACGCTCCTCTGGGCCGAGGCGACCTCTCCCCCCGGCCCCTCCCCTACGAAGGGAGGGGAGCTTGCACGGCAAGGTCAGCGCGCTTTCTCGCAACACCAGCGGCGGCGGCCGTAATGGGCCACGAGAGTTCCCGGTGAGGCTCCCCTCCCTTCGTAGGGGAGGGGCCGGGGGGAGAGGTTATGCCCGTTGCCAGGTGAGGTCGAAGCCGTCGCCACCGGCGTCCAAGGACGAGGGCGTGGCGCGAGGTTGGTCGTTCTGGTCCACCATCGTCATCGGCGCCGACTTCCAGGTGTGGTCGTTGATGGCGCCGCTGTGCCCACCGATGGCAGCGGAGGCCGCCGTGAAGGTGAAGGCGCCAAAGTTTGCCAACGACGGACTGGTACCGTTGGGCACCTCGAGCACCCACTCCGCCGAGTCGCGGCTGGCCGGAGAGGTGCGTGCCGTCGACGACGATTGCCCGCTGCTGAGGTCCTGGAGTGTGAACTGGAACTGGCTGCCGCCAAGGTACTTCACCTCGGCGGCTACCTGATCGCCCGCCTGGATGGGCATCGCCAGCGTGACCGGATCGTTGGGATAGAGCTGCAGCCAGGCGTAGTACCCGGCCTGACCGTGGATGCAGGTAGAGGCCGTTCCCGCCTGCTGGATGGTGCTGCTGGCGCTGAAGGCGCCGCCCATTCCCACCCAGACGGCAACGGTGGCGTCGGGTGTGCTGCTGCAGTCCACCGCCGGTACCGTCCACTGGCCCGCGACGTCGGTGACCGCGCCCGTCCGCGGCGTGGTCAGGTCGGTTGCCGCCAGATAGCCGGCCCAGTTCTGTACGGTCGTGAACGCCGCCGGAAAAGGCGGGGGCTGGGGGGTGAGCGCCGCGGCCGGCAGCAATCCGGCAGCTTTGGCCAGGTCGCCGGCGTTGGCGACGGTCACTTGGCCGGCGGCCGCCCACGGCTGCGCCGTCAGCCATTGCTGCAGCACGGCGCGTTGTAGCCGCACCACGACGACCGCGCCGCCGTCTTCGGTCACCGGCAAGCTCATCGGTAGACCGTACAGCGTGATCGGATCCACCACCGCGAAATAGGCCGCCTGCAGCGCCGGATTGCCGGCCAGAAAGCCCTGGTGGCGAGCGACGACCTGCGACCAGGCGAGACCGGCGTCCGGACTGCCGTCGGCCGGCGGCGGCGTGAAATACTGCGCCTGGAGCGCACCGTCGAAACCCGCGTCGTGCAGCACATCCAGCACGTTGACGAGGGAGACGCTCGAGCCGTTCCACTCCAGGACCGCCTTCTGCGTTGCCTGGGCCGGATTGCCGGACAGCGCGAAACGCGACGAGATCGGGTAGCCCAGCGCGCCCACACCACCGTCCCGCGAGAATGCGCTCCAGAAGGGGATGCCGTCGTCGTCGGTGATGCCGAAGCCCGGCTGACCCACGCCGCCGCCCTGCCCGTTGGCCTGGGTATAGAAGTGGCCATTGGGAAGCGAGAAATCGGCGCTACCAGCCGCCTCAGCCGGCTGCACCAACGGGATCAGCAGCCAGCAGAGCAGCGGCAAAACGACAAAGCGCCAGTGAGCGCAAACGGTAGCCATCATCAACGCGCGAGCTCGCCGTCCCGATCCTCATCCAATACCGTCTATGATAGAACGTTTCCAGCGGCACGCCGTTACGCTACGGACGCCCATCCTATTCCGGCTCGTCACGAATACCAAGGGACGGGGATCTCAGGCGAACGACACGCCCAGCTTGACACTGCGCTCAGGGTGCTCGTCGATCTCGCGGTAGGCTTCCACACTGCGCGCGAACGGTACGACGGGCTGAACGACGGCCTCGCAGTCCAGCCGGCCGGCGGCGAGCAGGTCCCAGGCGGCGTCGGCCTGGCGCCGGTTGTTCCAGCGGGGATGGTCGCGATGCGGCTCGCTCTCCGCCCGCGTGAACACAAAGGTCGGCCGGTTTAGGTGCGCCTCTCGACCGAGGTCTAGTCCGCCACGGAACTCCGTGTACCAGGCGGTGATGGCCACTGTCCCACCGAAGGCGAGACCGCGGACGGCCTGGTGCAAGGCGTGCGGGCTGCCGCTGGTCTCTACCGCCACGTCGACACCCTGGCCGCCGGTGGCGGTACGGATCTCCAGACCGGCGTCACAGGCGGTAGGATCGAGCACGATGGTCGCGCCAGTGGCAGCCGCTGCGTGGCGTCGCATCTCCAACGGATCGACGGCAATAACGCTGGACGCCCCAGCGACGCGAGCCAACTGGACTGCCAGCAAGCCGATCGCGCCCAGGCCAAAGATCGCCACCCGGTCGCCCAACCGGATGTTGCCGTCGCGGATGCCGCCGAGCGCGACCGTGGCCGGGTCCAGACAGACCGCCGCCTGCCAGGTCATGGCATCCGGCATTTTCCGGACGCCGGGGTACGCGCCGGGCGTTCCCCAAGCCCAGCACTGGGTTTCTCGCAGCGGACCATAGCCGGCCACCCGCTCGCCAACCTGGACGCCTTCGACGCCGGCGCTGACCTCCGTCACGACACCCACCGCGATGTTGCCCAGCGGACGCGGAAAGCCACTCGACGGCCCCGCGCCAGGAAGGAAGATCCGCTGCTCGGCATCCCAGTGCGAATCTGCGTACGGATTGTCGCCCCGATACATGTGCAGCTCGGTGCCGTGCTTAGGCGCGCCATACTGCGTCCGCACGCGAATCTCGCCCGGCCGCAATTCGCGCTCGCGGTACTCGCGAATTGCCGGGGTGCGTATTGCCATCGCCACCAGTTCACGAGGCATCGCAGCTTATCCAATCGTCAATGCATCTCGATAATCCGGGGCGATTGTAGCGCGGCGGTGTCGAACACCGGTGAGCGCCAAGGCGGATTCAGTGTGAGACGTTGCGCCGTCAACAACCGTACACTATGCCTTCATGGTCACAAAAGACGCGCGCCTTCTCGCCGCCGCGCCCGCGGCGTGGTGGCGACCGCCGCTTGGAGTGGTCCGGTTGCTCGATATGGTGAGCGCTGAGGTCGACTCCCCTCTGGGCATCGTGGCCGGCAGCCCCGGCTTGACGGCGCCGGCGCTTATCCGCTGGCCGCGCGCGTCGCTCCTCATGCCCGGCAACCGTCTTGTTCACTGGGGGTCGCTGTTGCCGGCGATCGAGGCTTTCACGGGAGTTGCGGTGTCGTTGCAGGCGTTAGAGTCCGTCCCACCGAGGTCGCTTCGGACGCTGCTCTGGCTGGAACCGGATTGGCCTGGGGCGCTGGCCCGACTCCGCCAATGCCTCGCCCTGCTGGAGCCCGGCGGCGGCATCGCGATCGCCAGCCGCGGCCCCGCTTCCCTGCATCTGGGTCGCTGGTGGGCGCTTCTGCTGAGGCCGGCGCTGCGTCGGTACAACTGTCGGGTGATCGCTACCGCGGGCTTCCTCGGCCCTCGCGCGCTGGCCTGGAGCGCCCGTGGGCGGCTGGCGACTGCGCTCGGCCGTCCGGACCGCTACGACGACTGCCACGTCGCCATGCGCCAGAGTTTCATGGAGCTGTGGCCGTGGTCTGCGGCCTGCGTCTGGTCCCTGACAGTAGCCCGACGGCTGCCCGACCGGCCGAAGACAGGCGGTCCCGGATCATCGGCAGAGCGGTGATCAGTCCCACTGACGCCATCCAGCGGCTGGACGCCTGGCTGGAAACCATGCGCGGTCCCGCCGGTTACGGTGGGCCGGTGGCGCACTGGTGGCAACAGTGCTTCCGCTTCACCGGCAGCGCCGCCGATTGGCGCTACGAGGGTATCATCCTGGGCTACCTGCGCCTGTGGCAGCGGACCGCCGCCGAGGTCTGGCTGGACCGCGCCTGTCGCGCCGCCGACGACGTGGCGGCGCTCGCCCTCCCCTCCGGCGGCTACCGGAACTCCAGTTTCGAGCTGAATCCCGCCCCTTTCGGCACGCCGCACGAAGCCGCCTGCGATGTCGCGCTGCTGCGCCTGGCGCTCGCCCTCCGCGCCAAAGGACAGCGCGACGCGGCGGCCAGGCGCTATGCCGACATCGCGGCGCGAAACCTGCGCCAGGTCTACGCCGGCATGCTCTGGGACCCGGTTGCCGGGGCCTTCCGCGACCTTCCGAGCGCCGGCGCATTCGTGCCCAATAAGCAGGCGACGGCCGCCGAGGCCTGGCTGGCGCTGGCGGAGTGGGAAGACGCTCCGGCACTGTCTGAGCGCTACGCCTTGCCCTGCCTGCGGGCAATTGGCCGGGCGCAAGTGCAGTCGGGGCCGTATCTGGGAGCTATCGACCAGATCCTCACGGCGACCAGGCAGGGCTGGAAGCCATCCGGCCGGTACTTCCCGCTCTACATCGCTCGCTGTTTGCCGGCG
Organism: uncultured Chloroflexota bacterium; assembly: GCA_937967325.1. Classification (GTDB taxonomy): domain Bacteria; phylum Chloroflexota; class UBA4733; order UBA4733; family UBA4733; genus UBA4733. The sequence continues at coordinate 674 of CALBSQ010000089.1, read as the reverse complement.
CTCGTCCAGGGGGCAAAGCACTTCGGCGACCACCGCTTTGCCGACGCTGCGACGATGGCGGCCTGCTTCGTCGCCGCCTCGGTGAGTGGCGATGGCTCCCTGTCGCTGCTGCGGTACTGTTCGGGAAAGGAGCGCCGCGATCCAGTCTGGGTGGCGGCGCTGGGGGACGTGTTAGGCGGCCTGGCAGCAACCGAGCAAGTGGCGGGACCGCCGCCTCCCACGTCGACACAGGCCTTTCTGCTGGCCGGACAAGACGTCACGGGCGGCATACGAACTGCCCACGGCTTCGCCCGCATTCTGGGGCCGTGGCGACCGGACGATCCGCCGGAGTTCCGTGACCTCCTCCACGTCGCCGGCTGGAACGACAAGGCGCTCCGCTACCTCGCCGAGCTAGCCGATCCGTCGGTCCGCCCCATGTCGGCTCCGGACTTCTTGCTGGACACTCCCTGCAGCTTCCACGGCCGCCGCCTGCGCTTCCTGGAGTCGCCGCTGGAGCTTCGCCTGGAGCAGGCTGGGCGCACCATCTATTACTGGCGCAAAGGTACGGAACTCGCGACTATTGCGGAGCCGTGGCTGGACGTGCGCTGAGGGAACCTCACCCCCGGCCCCCCCCCTGCGAAGGCATAAGGGGAGACGAAAAACTGTCAGGTGAGGCGGGCCTGGCAGAAGGCCTG
>CALBSQ010000088.1 GCA_937967325.1 uncultured Chloroflexota bacterium | reverse complement strand
GAGGCCGCGCCACCGGCCATGCGCCACTGGCATCAACTGTGTGCGTGCTTGTGTGCGTGCTTGTGTGAGTGAGCGTGTGACTTGTTCGTGGCGGCAGCTTCCCGGACGGCCCACACTGGATGTACCTACGTGCCGGTACGGGGGGCAACGCCCCGGGTGTGACCAGGCTCACACCGCGGGCGTGTTGGCCGCCACACCTCGCGTCTCAGCGCGGCTGTAGGCTGCTGAGGGCGCCGAATCCAAGCACGAGATGTTTTAGTACGAGGAGGTAGCGAGTCATGTACAGGGTTAGTCGGACGCTAGTCACTCTATTGGCAGCCGGAACGATCGGGTTGTGGTCTGCCCCGTTGGCCGTGGGGCTGCCCGTGATGGCCACCCCCGCGGCGCTGGCGGACGGCTTCTGTGCCGATCCCTCGGGGAATTGCCCCAATGGAGACCTGGTAAACGGCCAGAACCCCAATCCGCCCACGAATGTGAACATGCAGAATCCGAATCCACCGACGAATGTGAACATGCAGAATCCGAATCCGCCCACCAACGTGAACGGACAGAATCCTAACCCGCCGACCAATGTCAACACCCAAAACCCCAGTCCACCGACCAATACCAACACCCAGAATCCTTCTGCCGGCAACTCGACTGCCCAGAATCCGTCGGCGACGAACGCCACCATCCCGGCCGCGCCGCCGCAGCCGTGCAAGTTCGTGCTGGGCTTTGCCTCGCTGGCCGGCCTGATCCCACAGCAGGTCGGTGGCTGCACCTCGACTGAGGCGCACAATCCCGCCAATGGGGACGCGCTGCAGTACACCAAGGACGGCTTGCTGGTGTGGCGGAAGCTCGACAACTGGACGGCCTTCACCGACGGCTACCACACCTGGCTCAACGGGCCGAAGGGGCTGCAGGAGCGGCTCAACACCCAGCGTTTCCCGTGGGAAGGTGATGCGGCCTCCTACCCCGCCGCTGATTCGAGCAGTGCCGCGCCCACCACGAGCGCACAGTCCAGCAGCCCCGCGACGTCCGGCTTCTCCATCAGTGTGAGTCCCAGCACCGCCGCCATCGGCGCCCAGGTTACGGTCACCGGCCAGGGGTTCACCGCCAACGGCAAAGGTGGGCTGATCTACGGCATCAATGTGGTCGCGTCCGGTCACCTGGCCGTCGATATGCGGCCCTCCGGCGGCGCGCTCGTGAAAAGCAATGCCGACGGTACCTTCAGCGCGACGCTCACCGTGCCGGCCGGCGCCACGCAGGGGGCCCAGCAGATCTGTGCCAACAGCGGATTCTCGAACGCCGTCTGCACGAGCTTCACCGTGCAGGGATCGGTCCTGCCCGCGCAGCCAGCGGCGAGCCAGGGCAATCAGAACCCAGCCAATCAGTCGGGGTTACCCGGCTCCAGCTACTGCTGGTCGTGCAAGGTGATCGACGCCGGAGCCGGCAGACTGGACTAGCCCAGTAGCAAACGATCAGTGCTAGCCGGGGTGGGAGGCGCCGCCCCGGCTAGCACTTTCCGAGGAGATGAGAGTCTAGGAGGGGAGAGAAGTGACGAGGAATCAGCTCATGGGTACACGAGTGTTTGGCTTGATCATACGAGCCTTTTGCGTGCTGGGCATCCTGGCGGCGTTGGGCGGAGTCGGGACGCCGGTCATTGCCGCTGCCGGCATTACCGTCTCCGTGATGAGCACCGGCGCTAAGGGGGATGGCACGACGGACGACACGACCGCCTTCCGGACGGCGCTGGGTCAGCTCGACGCCGCGGGCGGCGGCACACTGGTCGTGCCGCAAGGGACCTACAGCGTACAACCAAAGAATCTGGTGGTCCATAGCAACATCAGCGTCGCTGGGACGCAGGCGACCATCCGGGCTAACCAGATCGGCTTTTCGCTCTTCGACCTTAGCGGCGCCAATATCTCGATGTCCGGCGTGATCATCGACGGCAACAATCTGGCGGTGCAAGGTACGGAGATCGGTAGTGGCGCGACCAATGTGTCGCTGAGCAACGACGTCTACCAGAACTTCACCCAGCCGTCGGATCAGACCAACCTTTTGTATGATGCCCTCCCGGTGGGGATCAGGATCGATGCGAGCGGCAACGGCATCACGATCGACAGCGTGACCGTGCAGAACGTCAAAGCCATCAACCGGAACGGCAGCGCACCGTCGCCCGGTACCGCATGGGATCCGGTCGCTCGCGGCATCTGGATCACCGCTGCCGGGGGAACCTCCGCCGAGAACATCACGATCAAGAACAGCACCTTCAGCAATGTGACGCCCAAGGACGACGGAGACTGTATCGTCATCCAGGACTCCACCGCCTACGCCAACCTGCAGGTGCTCCACAATACCTTCAACTCCTGCGCCAAGCGGGCGATCAAGATCCAGGTGCCGGGCGCGGTCGTCGCCAACAACACCATCAACAACCCGTTCCTGGGCAATAACCTATACTCGCAATACACCACCGATGCCAATACGTACGACATGGTCTCGGCCATCGCGGTGTACGCCTCCAACGTGGCCGTCTTCAACAACACCATCACCGGCGTCGGTACCTACTACAACGCCATCGAGATCGGCGCCGGCGCGGCGGTGAGCAACGTGAGCGTGCAAGGGAATAGCGTGCAGATGGGCTCGGGGACGGGCGCCGTCATGGCCTATTCGAGCTTCGTGCGATCCTTCCAGCCTGTCGACCTGCTGACGATCACCAACAACCAGTTCAGCACCGGCAACGCCGCCAACAGCGTGCCGAACGGCATCCGGCTGGACCCGCCCGTCACGCGCGCGACGATCAAGAACAACACGATCAGCAACGTCGCCACGCCCATCCAGTGCTCCTCGCCCTGCCAGGCGCCCTATCCGCCATCAATCGCCGTCCCAGCCTATTTCTACCCCGGCTCGCCCTGGACACAACTAGATAAGGCTGCACCAACGGTCGGAATCGCCGTCATGAACCCCAACAACGGCCCCGGCGCTGCCTCCAACGCCGATTACGTCAGCCAGGCAGCGGCCAGCCAGCAGGCTGGTCTCGCCGTGCTCGGCTACGTCTACACCGGCTATGCCAACACTAAGGCGGCCTACAACGGCAGCCGGACCATTGCCGCCGTGGAAGCCGACATCGACAACTACTTCGCCTGGTACCACGTCGACGGCATCTTCCTCGACGAGGCGACCAACACCTGCGATCCCGCCTATCTCAGCTACTACACGACGCTTGTCACCTACATCAAGGAGAAGGGCGGCAAGGGACTGGTCGCGCTCAATCCCGGCACGGCCACCGGCGAGTGCTACCTGACCGCCGCCCCCGCCGCCGACATCATCGTCACCTTTGAGGGGCACTACAGCGACTATATCAGCGGCAGTTACAGTCAGCCGGCCTGGGTGGCCAACTACTCGCCCAGCCGATTCTGGCACCTGGTCTACGACACGCCGGATGTCAGCAGCATGCAAAATGCCGTCAATCTGGGCAAGCAGCGCGGCGTCGGCTTGCTGTATGTCACGCCGAATGGCGCAAACAACAGCAACCCCTGGGGCGCGCTGCCCAGCGACCCCTATTGGACGGATGAGCTGGACGCGGTGCAAGGCATCCAGCCGCCTGCGCCCGTCGGTCTCGTCAATGGAAACTTTGCCAGCGGACTGAACGGGTGGACGCCATTCTGCCGGACCTGGGGCCAGGCGCCGCTCACGCCGGCGAGTACCTGCGGCAACTTTGCCGCTGCGTCCGCCGCCGGACTCCAGCTCACCGCCTCGGGGACGCAGTACAACCAGCCCTACATCGGCGTGACGCAGACCGTGGCCACCTCCGCCAAGGCGGTCCTTGGCGGGACGGTGACGGTGAACGCCATGGACACCTGCAACACCGATGGCGCCGTACATGCCATAGCCCATCTCCTCAACGCGGCCGGCGCCGAACTGGGCTCCATCGACTTCTACCATCATCCCTACACCACCGGCTGCACCCCGTACCTGTACGCCGGCACGAGCACGATCTACTACCAGGACATGCCCACCTGGCTGCCCGGCGCGGGACCACAGAACTTCACCATGGACGTGGCGGCGATCATCGGCCAGCATCTCGCCGGCGTGGATGCCGCCCAGGTCGCTGCCATCACCGTCGAGCTGATGAACTACTCCGACTTCACCCGGCCCACGGTCACCTTCGACAACCTCAGCTTGTCGGGGAGTCCCGCCCCGATCGTCGGCAGCATCAGCCCGGCGGCCGCCGCCAGCGGCGCGGCTCCGCTCACGCTGACCGTCACCGGCTCCAACTTCAGCAGCGGCGCGGTGCTGCAGTGGGACTGGAATGGTCAGACGACGAACCTGCCAAGCAGTGTCCAGTCCGGGACGCAGCTCTCCGCGACCATTCCGGCGTCGTTGCTTAGCGCCACCGGCGTCGCCTACGTCAGCGTGATCTCCGGAGGGGCAGCGTCGAATCAGGCGCCCTTCTATATCACAAACTCCGGCGCAACGGTGAGCGGTTCCAGCAGCGTCTCCGGCAGCGGCAGTGTGACCACCACGACCGCCGGCGTCTCGGCCACCGCCACGATCGGCAGCGGTACCGTTACGGTGGCCCAATACGCGTCAAACCCGGCGCCAGCAAGCAGCACCTTCCGTGGCAACGGCTCCTACTTCGATGTCCACGTCGCGCCCGGCAGCACCTTCACCAGCTTGACCATCCAGGACTGCTCGACCAACGGCGGCACGCAAGCCTATTGGTACAGCCCGACGGGCGGCTGGACGCTCGCCTCCAACCAGAGCTACAACGCGGCGACCGGCTGCATCGCCATCACCGCCAACAACACGGGCACGTCACCGACTATCGCCCAACTAACGGGCACCTACTTTACCTTCACGGCGCCCGATACGACCCCGCCGGCCACCACAGCCTCGCTGGCCGGCAAGCTCGGCAGCAACGGCTGGTACGTCGGTCCTGTCACCCTGACCCTCGCCGCGGCCGACAATCCGGGCGGCTCGGGCGTGGCCGCCACCAGCTCCAGCAGCGATGGCGGCGCGACCTGGCAGCCCTATACGGCTCCGCTCCCGTTCGCCGGCGACGGCCAGTACACGGTCCAGTTCCGCTCCACCGACCAGGCGGGGAACGTGGAGACTGCCAAGAGCGTCAGCTTCAAGATCGACCAGACCCCACCCACGGTGACCTACGCCGGCAACGCGGGCGCCTACACGGTCGATCAGACGGTCAGCATCACCTGCGCGGCCGCGGACAACCTGTCCGGGGTCGCCTCCAGCACCTGCGCCGACATCGTCGGTCCGGCCGCCTCCTTCCCCCTGGGCAGCAACACCGTCTCGGCGACGGCGACCGACAACGCGGGCAACGTGGGTACCGGCTCGACCACGTTCACCCTCCAGGTCACCTTCGCGAGCCTGTGCAACTTGACCGAGCAGTACGTCACGAAGCAGGGGATCGCCCACTCGCTGTGCGCCAAGCTGGACGCGGCGGCGGGCGGCGATGGCGATGCCAACCACGGCCCCCTCAACGCGTATGTCAACGAGGTGCAGGCCCAGAGCGGCAAGGCGCTCACCGCCGCGCAGGCGGCCGTCCTCTCCAGGCTCGCGCGGGCCTTGTAGCCGGTGGCCGAGCGAGTTGCTGGCCCTCGCCCAGTCGATACTGGGCGAGGGCCGTGGCAGCCGGGGGGCTGAGGCGCCGCGGCGGCTGCGGAAGCAGGAAATAGCCGAGGCAGCGGGGAGGCCGGGGCCGCGATTGCGATCGGCGGCCAACCGACCGGGGCGACTGCGGTCGCGTGGGAACTGGGGCCTACGACGCGATCCCGGCTCGCCCAACGCGGCCGGACATGGGTCGCCGTCGGCGCTCGGCCGTGGACCGCGTCGCGGCTAGCGCAACATCCCCAACGCCTGAGCGGCCCTTGGTACACTTGCCGGCGAAAGCAGGCATACGATTGGAGTGGCCACGGTGAGCCCGATGCGCCGGGCCCTTCCGGCCCAGGACGGTCCGACGTTGCAGCACCTCAACTTCCACACCTGGCAGCGCCGGCCTGTCTTCGAGCACGACCCCTATGACCAGATGATGCGCCGGTGTCTCCCAGCGGTACTGGCTGGCCGCGGCATCGTCTGCCCGGTCTGGGAGGTCATGCCGACCCACCTGCACCTGATCGTCGCCACGTTCGCCGATCTGCCCTGCTCCACCATCGTGAAGCACGTCAAGGGCGACACCGCCCGCGCCTTCTTCGCGGCCTTCCCGGCTCTTCGAGTCGACCTGGGCGGCAGCCACCTCTGGCAGAAAGGCTGCTACGCCGCGTCGATCACGTCCCACCGGCAGTATCTGTCCACCGAGCACTACATCCGGGCGAATCGGGCCAACGCCGGCCTCCTGCCGCCCGCCCCACTCGGCCCCGTCGCAGAAGCCTAGCGAATCCGTTCGCCATCAAATGCCCGGCCCCGGACCCACGTCCGGGCGCCAAACGCCCGCCGACCGCAGTATCCCCCGTCCCGCGGACGGCCCTCGCCCAATGAAAGCGACCGCAGTCGCCCGGTCGCTTGGCCGCCGATCGCAATCGCGGCCCCGGCCTCCCCGCTGCCTCGGCTATCCGGCACTTTCACAGCCGCCGCACGCGGCCCGGTCGCTAGCCTCACCAGTCCATTGTGTGAGCGCTCGTGTGCCCGATCGTGTGGTTCGTTCGTGGTGGCGAGGCGCCGTCTGCCGCAGACTGTTCTCTGGCGGCACGCGGATTGGCCGTGTGGCCGGGACCGACTTAACGGGATAGGGGAGAACGATCATGGCGAACACGTCAGCTCTCAGCGCCAGCGTCGGAACGCTGGTCGAATCCAGCCTCGTATTGCCGGCCGGCAAGCCGGTACGGTCCATCCCCCTGGCGCAGGTCCGAGGACGCGTCGTCATCGCTGGCCGGTGGCTGATGTCGGCGGCGGCGCGGCTTCGCGAGCAGCCCAGCGCCGTGGATGTCGCCGCGCGGCGAGAGGGCAATGTCCATCTACTCTTTCCGCGGGTGTGAGCAGGATCACAGGCTGCACGTGGTCGCGACCACACCGGTCGCCGGGCCAATGGATGTAGCCTGATCTTTGGACGGATGGTACGCGACAGCGCCCAATACACAGCGGCGACACGCGACCGCAAACCTGCCTACCTGTTCGGGTATTAGGCTCTAGGGGAGAAGGGAAGAGTTCAGGTGGTTGGCCAGGAAGCGCCACGGGCGGCATTCTACGCGACGCGCGAACTAGCCAGCGCGCTGCGCCGGCTCGGGCACCCGGCGAAGCTTGACGAGAACCCGCTGGCACGGACCGCCGCGGTTCGGGCTCGCGCCGCGAAGCGTTACGGAGACCACGCCCATTCGCGCGGGATGGCGCTGCGTGACCTGCTCATCGAGACGATCGCGCGGGTCGACCACGAGCTCGCCGCTCAGGATCAGGGAGCGCCGGAGGTTCGCAGTTTGCGGCCGGTGCTGCGTGGATTGGTCCAAGGCGACGGTGTTGCCGCGGTTGGCCGCGAGCTCGGCCTCTCTCCATGCTCGCATTCTGGGCGCATGCTCTATCGCGCCCAGCACATGCTGGTGCGGCGCTTCCTTATCGACGCCGGGCTGATGGCCCGGCCCACCTTCCGAAGCCTGCCGCGTGTCCCGTCCATCGCCGCGCCGACCACCGCGGCACGCGCCGGCGCGGCCTACCTGGCGGGATAAGCTTCGAGGGGGGCCGTGGACCCAGGGTGGCCTGGCATTGCTGGCGAGGCTGTTGGCCGTGGGCGAGATCGGGCTGGTGCGGGGAGTGGCCCCCCCGGCCCCCCAATTCTGGGGGGAGGGCGCCGGGTCCGGCGTCGCCGCCACTCGCCCGGGAGCCATCGCCGGTCGGCAGGCATAGCCCGGTTCCTGCCCCCGTGGGCGCGGCACACGGGGGAGGGGCGGCCCCCGGCGTCAGCGGGTGAACAAGCCGAGTTGATGCATCAGACGAATCCGGTCAGCCTCCTGCCACAGCCCGACCAGCTTGCCGTTGGCCAGGCGCCAGATATAGATCGCGGTGAACTCGAATGGCTTGCCGCTTGCAGGATGACCTTTCACGAAGCCGCCCGTATCGGTCCCTCGATGGGTGAGGCGAGCGATCACGGTGTCGCTCTCACCACTGAGCAAGTCCTCGACCGTGGTGCGGAAGTCCGGGCAGGTATTCAGCAACGCTAACGTGCCCTGCTTGTAAGCCTCGCCGCCGTGTATCTCGCCCATGATCGCGCTGTGGAGGGTGAAGTCCGGCGCGACCAGCTCGTCGAGCAAGTCGTAGTTCCGGTTGTTGACCACCTCATCGAAGAAGCGCCGGACAAGATTCTTGTTGTCTTCGACTGACATCGACGTGTTTCCTGCAATCTCGTCATTCGCTCATACAACGAACCAGCGCTTGTCTCAACTCGAGGCGAAGGCCAGTCCCATGGCTACTGTGGCGGGTCGAGCCAGGCGAGCAGCACAATCGCGTCCGTCCCGCCCGCGGTCAGTGTATTGTGTCCTTTGCCGGTCGTGTCGTCAAGAAGGAACACGGAGCCGGGTGTAAAGCGGCGGACATCGCCATTGCTCGTTCGGATCTCAAGGATGCCGGAGATGATAGCTCCGAACTGCCGGCGAGGCGTGGGATGCCAGCCACCCTCCCAATCGGTCGGTACCCGAGCGAAGGCGACCCCAGTCGCCTCGTAGGCGGGGGAGAGCCCGATGACCGGCTTCCCAGGCACGAACTCCGCGGCAGGGAAGGCAACCTCGATTTCCTCGACGTTCGAGCCTCCTTGGGCATCGGCGTAGACACGCGTGTACTTCAATGCTTGCCTCCCGGTGCGCCCGCTCTCGCCTTGGCCTTCTACTTCGTCGGACATCGTCGTCATGGCCGCGCGTGACTTTAGCATCTCCGCGACGGCGACCCAACGTCAACGTGGGCGAGGCCTGGGAGATCCGGGTGTGGCGGCGCCGGCTGCTGAACTTCATACAGCCGCCAGGAGCCGTCTACTCCTTCGACGGAGCAACTGCCCTGCTCGTGGAAATGGAAACCAGAGCCCGCTACGAGGTCCTTCACCGTGCTGGAGACCAACACCTGGCCGATGTCAGCCTTCCTAGCTACCTGCTCGGCAACGTGCAACGCGGTCCCCCGCACTCCCCCGTTCCCGATCTCGCATTCGCCGGTGTGCAGGCCGACCCGAACGGATATACTCGCCTCCCCCAGCGCCGTGCTGATCGCCTGGCCGCAGCGAATCGCGCGCGCCGGCCCGTCAAACGCCGCTAGGGCGCTGTTGGCGGCGAATCGGATCTCCTGGCCATGGAATAGGGTCAGCTCGTGACGGAGCTGGCCGGCGTGCTGCTGAAACAGGGACGGTGGCGGGCCACTTATCGCCGGGTTCGGATTGGCCGGCAACGTGCCTCCGTCGATCACCAGGACGGTGGCGAGCACGCGGTCCGGCTCGGCGCGTGACTGCAGACTCGCCATGAACCGCCCGATCGCGTCCAGCAACCGGTCGCCGTCGCCAACGAAGGGGATATGATCGTCGCCCGGTACTTCCACCAGCTTCGCTCCGGGGATCCGGTCTGCCAGGTAACGAGCGTTCTCGATCGAGGCCACCTGGTCTCCAGTGCGATGGAGGATGAGCGCGGGTACTCGGATGGCCGGCAAGACGTGACGCACGTCGATTTCCCAGTTCATCTGCATCAGCGCGAGCTGGGCGCCGGGACTGGCGCCCAGGCGGAGCCAGGTTGCCCACCACTGCGCCAGCCGCTCGTCGTGGAGGGCGGAAGGCGCGAACTGGCGGAGCAGCATGTCGCTGTACTCTCGCGTCCCCCAGCCTTCGCGTACATCCTGCACCTTTTGGCGAAACTCCTCCGGAGTCTGCAGGCGCGGCCGCCAGGGATAGTCGGGCGCCCAGTTGTTCCGAGCGAAGGTGCCGTACAGGATCAGGCCGGCCGTGCGTTCTGGGTAGGTCGCGGCGAACAGCATGGCCATCGGCCCGCCTTCGGAGCCACCGAAGACGACGGCCCGCTCGGAGCCGGCCGCGTCCATGATGGCGCGCACGTCGTCCATGCGCTGCTCCAGCGTCGCGGCGCCGGACACGCGGTCCGACATGCCGGTCCCGCGCTTGTCGAAGAGGATGAGCCGGCTGAATTCGGCCAGCCGCTGATAATAGCGGGCGAACGCCGGGCACTCCCAGGCGTACTCCAGGTGTGACACAGCGCTGATGATAGTAACGAGATCGAACGGCCCTGACCCCAATACCTGATAGGCGACGCTGACGTCGTCGCTGGTCGCAAATTTCGTCTGCGGCGGAAATGGCGCCAGGTAGCCGGCGAGCGGCCGCGAGCGCGTCGGAGCCTCGGTACCGACCGCTGAACCGGCGAGTTGTTGAGGTTGCTCCGCGTGAGCCTGCTCGGGTGGCGGCGGTCCGGTGGGCTGGCGGTGTGCCAGCGCAGCGAGTCGGGCCGCGTCCTCTGACGACAAGGCCAACGCGGCGATCAGCAGCTGTAGGGTGGCGCGCTGTGGCGTCTGCTTGACGCCGCGCTCCAGATCGCTGATGGCGCGGGTGCTCAGCCTCGCTCGATCGGCCAGCTCGTCCTGGGTCAGCCCGGCCGACCGACGATGCTGCCGGAGCAGCTCGGCAAAGGTGAGCCGGTCTGCCATGGTCCGCATGCTCCTCTCCGGCGGCGCTGATCTCGCGCGTCGTCGGACGATTGTCTCGGGCCTGCCGAGAGGACCGCCGTGAGGGAACTTGGGGACATCCCCCAGTCTCCGCGCTAATAGGGGCCGGACCCCCGGCGGCCGGCCCCGCCTTCGTCGCCGCGCCGCCGATTGTAGCACGGTTGCATAGGCAGTTGTGTGGGTAGTTGTGTGGGTTGTTCGTGGCGGGCGGGCGACGGAAGGACTAGAATGGGGGGAAGGTATCCCATCCGGTCATTCGGGCAGCGCCAACCCGTGGCGCGGTCGCCGCTGCCCTAATCCGGATCGGAACGGCTGCTTGCTAAGCGCGCCGGACGTCAAGGGGAGGGGATCGCGGTGGACCACTGGCTCAATAATCTCGCCCGCGTCTTGGCGAGGGAGCAGACTCGCCGTGGGGCGCTCAAACGCCTTGGCGTCGTCGTGGGGACCGTGGTGGCTGCTGCCAATCCGCTGCATGCCTTCGCCGGTACAAACCGTGACGTCGAATCTCACTGCCCGCCGGCGCACGCCAACTGCGGGGGCGCCTGCGTCCTCCTGTGGAGCGACAGCAGCAACTGCGGGGCCTGCGGCAGGGCCTGCGCCAGCGGGCAGGAGTGCTCGGACGGCCGCTGCATCGGCGGCTGCCCGTCTGGGACCGTCAGTTGTGGCGGGAGCTGCGTGGACATGCAGAGCAGCAACGCCAACTGCGGGGCTTGCGGCAAGGCCTGCCCGAGTGGTCAGGTCTGCCAGAGCGGCGCCTGCACAGCCTCCTGCCCGGCAGGGCAGACCGCCTGTGCCGGTGTCTGCGTCGACCTGACGTCCGATGGCAACAACTGCGGCGCCTGTGGCAAGGCCTGCCCCAGCGGGCAAGCCTGTCACAACGGGACCTGTGTGGTGAGTTGCCCGACCGGGACGACGAACTGCGGTGGCGCCTGCGTGAACCTGGAGCATGACAGCGGCAATTGTGGCTCCTGCGGCAAGGCATGCGGCCCCAACGAGGTCTGCCACGGCGGCGCCTGTATCACGAGCTGCCCGGCCGGGCAGACGAGCTGCGTCGGCGTCTGCGTGGACCTCGCCAGCGATCCGAATAACTGTGGCTCGTGCAGCAGGGCCTGTCCCAGCGGGCAAGCCTGTCACAACGGTGGCTGCGTGCTGACCTGCCCAGCCGGGACGACGAACTGCAGTGGCGCTTGCGTGAACCTGGCGACCGATAACAGCAACTGTGGCGCGTGTGGCCAGACCTGCGGGACAAATCATGTGTGCTCCAATGGTGGCTGCGTCGTCAGTTGTCCGTCCGGGCAGACCAACTGCAGCGGAGTCTGCGTGGACCTGCAGGGCGACACCGGCAACTGCGGCGGCTGCGGCAAGGCCTGCCCAACCGGGCAGGTCTGCCACACCGGCACGTGCATGATTTCCTGTCCGTCGGGGCTGACGAACTGCGGCGGCGCTTGTGTGGACCTCTCCAGCAATGCCGGTAACTGTGGTACTTGCGGGCATGCCTGCACCGTACCGGCCAATGGCGCCGCTGTCTGCGCCACTGGGACTTGCGGCATCACCTGCAACGCCGGGTACACCGCCTGCGGCATCACATGCGTCAACACCCAGACTGACAGCAACAACTGTGGTCACTGCGGCACGATCTGCCCGAGCGGGCAGACCTGCCAAGGCGGTGTGTGCGTGGTGAGTTGCCCATCGGGGACTAATAACTGCGGTGGGATATGTGTCGACTTCGCGACGGACGTCAAGAACTGCGGCAGCTGTGCGCACGCCTGCGGGACCGGTGAGATCTGCCAGAACGGCGTCTGCACCACCGTCATCGTCTGCCCCGGCGGGCAGAGCCCTTGCAACGGGGTCTGCGTGAGCACGCTGACCGACACCCGCAACTGTGGCGGCTGTGACAACGTCTGCACGACCACGGTCGTCAACGCGACGCCAACGTGTGCCGCCGGCGCCTGCGGCTTCGCCTGCAACGCGGGCTTCGACCAGTGCCCAAACGCCTGCGTCCATCTGCAGACCGACAGCAACCACTGCGGCACGTGTATGACCGCCTGCGTCAACCAGGTCTGCCAGGGCGGGACATGCGTGACGACCTGCCCAGCGGGCCAGATCGCCTGCAGCGGGGCCTGCGTCGTTCCATTGAGCGACAATAACAACTGCGGGAAGTGCGGCATCATTTGCTCGGGTGGCCAGACCTGCCAGGGTGGCGTCTGCCTGTGCCCCGCGCGGGCGACATCTTGCCCCAGCGGCTGCGTCGACCTGCAGAGCGACAAGGGCAACTGCGGCGGCTGCAACAACGCGTGCGCAGCCGGTAAGTCCTGCCAGCGCGGCGCATGCGTCGCTCCAAGGGTATGTGAAAATCCCCTCAACTGCACGACACCTGCCGGCGGCAGAGGGTTATGCACGGCGTCCCCAGGAGAATTTGGCTGCATATGCATGCCGACCATGGAAGGTGGCACGCGGTGTGCCCTCTCTTCCGGATCCGACTGCAGTTCCTCGGACCCATGTACTAGCACTCAGGAATGCCAACAGAAATCAGGGCATGGGCCGGACTGGTTCTGTGCCGTGAATCAGCCATGTACCGGCTTCTGCCAGCCGTCTCAGTGCTACCAATCGTGCAAGCTGCAACCTTCCTAAAGAGGTTAGAGAGTTACCGCCGGTGGTCGCTTGTGGTTACCGCGGGGGCGGCGAGGCCGATACCGGCCTCGCCGCCCAGGGTGAGATGCTGCCGGACGCCGAGCTTGTCGCCACGGCCTGATGCGGTTGCGCCTTGGACCAACGAGTGAGTGCGCCGCGAAGGGTTGCGTTCGGCCAGCCGGCCATGCATGCCTCTGTGGGCGAGGTCGGCTGGTGCGGGGGCGGCCCCCCCGGCCCCCCAATTCTGGGGGGAGGGCTGCTATGGCGATGTCGGTCCCCATGCGGGGTACCAACACTTCCGCTGGGATGGTCCATCGCGAGACGTTGGTTCCCTTGGAGCCCTCCCCCCAGAATTGGGGGGCCGGGGGGGCCGCCCCCGCACCAGCCGATCTCGCCAGCAGAGGCATGCATGGTCTGGTGTATCTGTGGGAGAATATACGCCAGGCTCATTCCATGGCAGCGCAGCGCGTGCGCCGGCTGCTCGCGGATCGTTCGTGAGACCTAGAGGAGCGTAATGATGCAACCAATCTTGACCGTCGCGTTGCTGCTGCCCTGGCTGCTGATTGCCTTCCTGGGCTGGCTGGTCTACCAGTTGATCCGCCAGCATGGGCAGGCGCTCTTGCAGCAAGATGAGCTGCGCGAGCGCCTGGCGGCGGCGGAGCGGACGCTGCAGGATCTGGCCGGCCAGGTCGCCGGACTCCGCCAGCCTGGGCCCGCCCTCGCTAACGGGGCCGCGGCCCAGTCCCCAGCGGGTTTGGAGGTCGGCAGTCTCGCGCCCCCGCTCGCGTTGCCCGACCTCGACGGCCGGCAGCGCGCGCTCGGGGAGTTCCTGGGCCGGCCGCTGCTCGTGGTCTTCTTCAACACCGGCTGCGGCTTCTGCCAGCAGATGGCGCCGCGACTGGGCCAGCTCCCCGACAGCCCCCGTGTGCTGCTGGTGGGCAACGGCGACGCCGGCGATTATCGTCGCCTCGCGGCGGAGCACGGCTGGCGCTGCGACGTGCTGCTGGACGCTTCGGGCGGCGCCATGCATGCCTACCGGGCCGGTGGCACGCCGATGGGCTACCTGCTGGATGCCGAGGGCCGCGTCGCCAGCGAGCTCGCCGTCGGCGCCGACGCCGTGCTGGGGTTGCTTACGGCCGCCCCCCAGCTCCCCTCCGGCAACGGCCACGCGCCGGGGCTCACGGCGGAAGGCCTGCGAGACAAGGAGCAGGCGGCGGTCGAGCGCGGCATGGCCGCCGGCTTGCCCATCCGAGCGAGCACCCTCAACCGGCAGGGCCTGCCCGCCGGGACGAAGGCGCCTGGTTTCCGGCTGCGCGACCTGGAGGGCAAGCAGCGCTCCTTGGCGGAGTTCGGCGGCAAGCAGGTCCTGCTCGTCTTCTCCGATCCCGATTGCGGCCCCTGTCAGGCCCTGACGCCGGACCTGGTGCGGCTGGCCGAGCAGCATCGCGCGGACAATTTGCAGGTCTTGATGGTCAGCCGGGGGGAGCTGGCGGCCAACCTGGCCAAGGCCAAAGAGCACGGCTTCCCCTTCCCAGTGCTGCTCCAGAAGGGCTGGCAGGTCTCCAAGGAGTACGCCATGTTCGCCACGCCCGTCGCCTACTTGATCGACGAGCAGGGGATCATCGCCAAGGACGTGGCCGTGGGCAGCGAGGCCATCGTGCAGCTGGCCATTGCAGTAACGGCCTGAGCGGCGGTCCCGGTCGGCCCTGACCACAGCCGACCGGCGCCGGGCCGGGCGCCAACAGGGAAAGCTGACGCCCATTCACGATCCCTCACCGACGACCCGTAGGCGTGGCCGGCGAAGGGCGCGCTCGGCGGCCGGTAGGTCGACCGCCGCCGGGATGACCTCGGCCGCGAGCGCGGCCGCGAGCGCATTGTCCGGTCGCATAGCGCGCCCGTGTGCCCATGCATTGACAAAGTCCGGGTCGTCCAGTTGTGCCCGCAGGGCGGCCATGGCCGATTCATACCGCGTCCCATCGATGGGCCATAGTGGCAGGCCGCTCGCTTCCCGGAGGGCCTCGGCGGCGCCGCCGAGGCGGGCGGCCTGGATGGTGACACCGCTCAGCAGCGCGGCATGGGCGAGGGCGGCGAGGCAGGGCGCCAGGCGTAACCGGTGGCCGAGGTCGCGCCAGAGCATCAACGCCTCGCGCAGCCGCTCCGTCGCACTCCGGACGTCACCGCTTTCGAGCGCGGCGTAGCCGAGGTCGTGACTGGTCCAGGCAATCCCTTCCCAATTGCGTTCGTCGCGCTGGATGAGCAGCGCCTCCTCAAGGAGCGCCTCCGCGCGTCGTACCTGCCCGCGCAGCAGCGCCAGCTCGCCTAAGAAGTTGAGCGCGACGGCTATCAGCCAGGGGTCGCCGGCGGCGCGCGCCAGGCCAAGCGACACGTCCAGCGTCTGCTCAGCCTGAACCGGATCGCCGGCAAATTGCAGCGCCATGCCCAGTTCCGCCAGCGCCACCGCCCGGCCCCAGCGGTCGCCCAACGCTCCCCAGCGGGCCGCGGCCTCCTCGAAGCGCCCCGATGCGCTGGCCAGATCGGCCTGATGTGCATCGGCAATGCCGAGCCCGAGCAGCGCCCAACCGACGCCTCCGTCATCGCCGGCTCGCTGGAAGCCGTCGAGGGCCGCGGCGAGGTGGGATCGCGCGACGGCGTGGTCGTGCTGGAAGCAGGCCAGAAAGCCCGCGCCGAGGAGCGCAGCGGCTTCGCCACCGCCAGTCCCACCCCGAGCCAACACGCGCTCGCACCAGGCGCGGCCCTCGGTCCAGCGGTTGCGGACGTACCAGAACCACCAGAGCGCGGCGCACAGGCGCGCGCCTACCGCGAGGCGCTCCGGCTCGCCCTCCTGCCCGGCCAATGCCCAGGCCAGCGCGGCGCGCAGGTTGTCGTACTCGCGGTCGAGCTGGTCGAGGGCCGCCCGGCGGGCGGCGGAACGGCAGCGCGGGGCGATCTCCTCGGCCAGCGCGAGGAAGTAGGCCGCGTGCCGGCGTTCCGCCGCCGCGCGCTCGCCGCCGGCCGTCAACTGCTCCAGGGCGAACTCGCGTGTCGTCTCCAGCATGACCAGCCGCGCCGCACCTTCCGGCGTCTCTTCCCCGACCAGCAGGGCCTGGTCCACGAGCTCCCCCAGCGCATCCTCGATCGGCTCCGCCGTCGCCGAAGTCCCGTTCCCTTCTTCCGCGAGCAGCGCGGTCGCGGCCTCCAACGAGCAGCCACCGGCGAACACGGCCATCCCGCGGAGGGCGGCTTGCCCGACCGGGGAGAGCAGGCTGTAACTCCAGGCGAGGGTCGCGCGCAGCGTCCGCTGGCGCGCCGGCAGGTCGCGGGCGCCGGCGCCGAGCAGCGGCAGGGCGTCGGCTTCCAGGCGGGTGGCGAGCGCGCGCGGCGGTAGGAGCCGCAGGCGGGCGGCGGCCAGCTCCAGGGCGAGCGGCAGGCCGTCCAGCCGGCGGCAGATCGCGGCGACGGCGGGCGCGTCGGCGTCCATCAGGATAAAGTCGGGACGAGCGGCTTGGGCCCGCTGCACGAACAGCTCGACTGCCGCGGCCGCGCCCACCTCCACGGCGTCGACGCAGCCGGCAGCCGGCAGCTCGAGTGGCGACACCGGGAAGCTGCGCTCGGCGGCGAGGTGCAGTGGGGCGCGGCTGGTCAGGAGCAGGGTCAGACCAGGGCAGGCGGCGAGGAGGCGGGAAAAGAGCGGCGCCGAATCGGCCACCTGCTCGCAGTTGTCGATGACCAGCAACGACCGCCGTTTCCCGAGCCAGCCAGCCAGCGCCTCCTCCACGCCGCGGCCGGGCGCTTCCGGCGCCTCGGCCGCCGCCGCGATCGCCGGCGCCACCAGCGCCGGATCGCGGACGGGCGCCAGCGGGACGAACAGCGTGCCGTCCGGAAAGTGCTCCGCGGCCACTTCGGCCGCCGCCAGCGCCAACGACGTCTTGCCGACGCCGCCGGGTCCGGTGAGGGTGAGCAGGCGGACCTCCGGCCGGCGCAGGAGATCGTCGAGGCGAGCCAGCTCGCGCGCCCGGCCGATCAGCGGCGCCGGCGGCGCTGGGGGTAAGGCCCAGCGCGGCCCAGCGAGGGCGTGGGCGGGTGCGGCCCGCGCCCTGGAGCTGCCACGCGCCGACTCCAGCGCCGCGACCTCGTCCGGCCGCAGCTTCAGGGCCGCCGCCAGCAGCAGGATCGTCTCTCGCTGGGGTCGGCGCTTCACTCCGCGCTCGAGGTCGCTGATGGCGCGGGCGCTCAGTCGCGCCCGCTCGGCCAGCTCCTCCTGGGTAAGGTGGGCGGCGCGGCGATGGAGCCGCAGCATGTCGGCGAACGCGTGGTCAGGCAGCGGCTGATTTGCCGGCATCGCTCTCGTTTCCAGCGCGGCGGTGGGTTTCGGACGCGCAGCCTGAGTGAAACGATGGGCATTGTAGCATTCGGAGCGACTGCGGGGAGGCCCTCGATCCTTGTGTGCCCCGTTGTGTGACCGGTCGTGTGGTTCGTTCGTGGTCAGGCCGCGGCGCGAGACGCAGACTGGTAGAGACGATGGTTACCGGACGCTCAGGCGCCGAGCGGATGGTGACCAAGGTCACTCCGCACCGGTGGCGACCGACACAACCTGTGCTCTGAGGTCGACGTAGGGTGGGGTAGGTCCATTGCGGACCGTGCAGAGTCGAAGTAGGAAAGTTATGAACACGCTGTCGGTGCGAAGGGGGCTGGCGCGGACCTGCGCGGCGGCGCTGCTCGCCGCCACGGCGGGGCTCGGGGTGTACGTCCCCAGTGCGGCGTCTGCGCCCACCCCGTCGCAACAAGCACGCCAAGGAAGACGCGGCACGGTTCGCAAGTAGCCGGCCCTGTCGATGTCCGGCCCGCGAAACCCCCTCCCCCAACCCTCCCGATACCCACCGATTCGGTAGGCGGGGAGGGAGGAACGGAGGATGGGGCGACGGGCGCGAATGGGTAGCGCCCACGTGGGCGCAGTGGTAGAGAGGGTCACGAACGTGTTATCTGAGGAAACCGTCCAGTCCGCCCTGGACAGCTACCTTCGGGCGATCGATTCGCTCGACGCCGACGCCTTCGCCGATTGTTTCGCCGCCGATGGGGTGAGCTACGACCCCGTCGGCGCACCGCCCCACGAGGGGCGGGAGGCCCTCCGGCAGTTCGCACAGGGGCTGTTCGCCGCCACCGACCGGCTCAGCTTCAACCTGGATTACAAGTCCATCCACGGCAACAGTGCTGCCATGAAGTGGACCGGACACTTGGCGGCGAAGAGCGGTCGCTCCGTGACCTTCGAGGGCATCGACGTCGTAGAGGTCGACGACGCGCGCAAGATCCGGCTGCTGAAAGCGTATTGGAACCCCGGGCCCGTGCTGGCAGCGCTGCAAGGATAGGGCGCCTGCCGGCCTCGTTCCCCACCCCAACAGGCAGGGGGCGGGGCCGGCAACCCGCGCTTATGACCCGGACGTGCCTGCCCCAAGCGTTGGGGACTGGTCACCCGTGGAACACTGTCGGGCTCAGCCATCCCGCGTGGCCGGCTAATGCTCCATTCCTCATTGGCGGTCTAGATTATGCCGCGGACAGGAGCGTTCGGTGTGGAAGGAGATCGCAATGCCGAAGCTCCTGTCGGCGCGGCCGGCCAAGGATGCCGAGGAGGAAGGCCAGGTGCGCAAGTTAGCCAGCAGCCGGCATGCGCCGGGCGATTGGATCCGGCGCGCCCAGATGATCGTGCGCAGTTGGGAGGGGCAGCGCACCGCGACCATAGCGGCGGAACTGGGCTGCCATCCCCAGACGGTGCGCGAGCGCTTCCACCGCTTCAATGCCGAGGGCCTGGACGGCCTGGGCGACCGACCGGGTGCTGGCCGCAAGCCGCGGCTGCGGGAGGTAGAGCGCAGCGCCCTCATTGCCTTGGCCAAGCACCCACCGCCCGGCCAGTTGCGTCGAGATGGGACGGGGGAACTGGCCGCCGACGATCCGGAAGGCGTTGGGCAGTGGGCGCTGGATGCGCTGGTGGCGGCCGCTGGGGAGCGGGGAATCACCATCGGCCGCAGCCAGGTGCGTCGCCTCTTGCTCAAAGAGAAGGTGCGCTGGCGTGGCGTCCGCTCTTGGGCCACCAGTACGGACCGCGAGTTTGTGGCAAAAGGACGGCGGTCGTCGCCTGCTACACCCAGCCGCCCGAGGGGGCGACGACCCTCTGCATCGATGAACGCGGGCCGGTGAGTCCGCGTGCGTATCCGCCGGCGCCCGGTTGGTCACCCGACGGCCACCGGATCAAGGCGCCGCTCAACTACAGTCGCGGCGAGGGCAAGCTCTGGGTCTATGGCGCCTTGCGCGTCCGCGATGGTCAGGAGCTCACCCGGACCGCGCCCGCCCGCAACACCGCCGGCTACCAGGCGCTGCTAGAGGCGGTGACCGCCGCCAATCCGCGCGGCGACCTCTACCTGATAATGGACAACCTCTCCAGCCACACCAGCGCCCCGATCCAGGTCTGGCTCACCGAGCACCCACGGGTCCATCAGGTGCCCATCCCCCACCGGCGCCTGCTGGCTCAACCTCCAAGAGGGCTGGTGGCGGCTGTTGCGCAAGGAAGCGTTCGCCGTCCAGGACTTCGCCAACACCAACGAGATCGCCTCTGCTGTCGAGCTCACGACGCAGCACCTCAACCGGCGCGCCAAACCCTGGGTCTGGGGCCGGCCGCCGCCAGCGCATCGCCGTCTCCGCCGTCGCTTTGTGTACCTGCTTTGAGGAATGGAGCATTAATGACAATTGGTTTGAATCCGACTGTGGGCGCATCATTTACGAAGCCATTGCCCTAACACCACTTCGAGTTCCTCTGCCGACCCGGCCCGAGCGAAAACTTCGCCGACATCTCGATCGGCTCCAACTTCGCCGGGCGTGAAGAACACACATTCCAATCCTGCCGCCCGGGCAGCAGTGATGCCACGTGGCGAGTCCTCGACGGCTATGCAATCCCTCGCGGCGAGGCCTGCCCGTTCGATACCTGCGAGGTAACCGTCAGGATAGGGCTTTGCCCTCGGATAGTCCTCGCGCACGACCGCGAAATCAACGTGCTCGAGCATGCCTGATAGTCCGTGGATGATGTCGAAATGCTCGCGGTGGGACGCCGTCACGATCCCCGTGGTGAAGAAGTGTGCTTTCATACGCTCAAGCAACTCAAGCATGCCGGGGATCGCGAGTTTCTCGGTCCGAAGCAGTTCGCTGTAGCGCGCGTCGCGCCGTGTATAGAGAGCCCGCAGGTCCTCGCCCTCCAGCCCGGAAATTGACAGCAGGCTCACCCCATGTTTCAGATTGATCTCTTCAAACTGCGCCGAGGTAGCCGTCACCCCTATTGCTGCCAACTCCAGACGGTTCGCCTCGAAGAACCACTTCTCCGTATCGACCAAGACCCCATCATTGTCCCAGAGAATCGCGCGCTTCTTTCCTTCCATTCTCGGCACCTTGCGCCATGTGATCGAGATTGTCACCTTTGGAGGGATTTTCAAGACTCGGATATACTCAGTGCGGTCATATTTTGTCGAGGGCACAGGCGGGAGGAGGAAGGAAGTGGTACGCCATCCTTGGGTGGAAACGAAAATAGCGCTTCGGAAGCGTTCCACCCTCTGCTCTGGCGTCTCATTCGGCACAGGCCACCTCCTCCGAGGGCGAGCCTACCACTGTCGCCGTGGTGCGCCAAGAATGTTGTTGCCATAAGGGCTACAGCAGCCGCACGGTCCGCCAGTACCTGCGCCGCCGCGGCATCGGCGCCGTCATCCCCCGCCGGAGCACCGAACCCCCACAGCGCCACTTCGACCGCGCCGCCTATCGCGAGCGCAACCGGGTCGAACGGCTCTTCGCCCGCCTCAAGCAGCATCGTGCCGTCGCCACCCGCTACGACAAGCTCGCCGCCCGCTACCATGCCACCCTCACCATCGCCGCCATCTCCCTCTGGTTATGATTTGCAAACAGGCCCTAGCGCCTCAGGAGCCCGCCGGCTCCAGGTCGTAGCGGTACTCCTTGATCATGGGGTTGGCGAGGAGCTGGCGGCACATCGCGTCGACGCGCTCGCGGGCGCGCCCCTCGTCGAGCTCGTCGAGCCGGAGCTCGAGGTACTTCCCGGCCCGCACCGACTCGACCGACTCGAACCCGAGGTGGTGCAGCCCGCCGCGGATCGCCAGCCCCTGGGGATCGTTCACGGTTGGCTTGAGCGTGACGTAGACGCGGGCGAGCCACATGTCGCTCAGACCTCCAGGTCGGCCCCGACCAGGCGTCGGTAGGCCTCGCGGTACTTCTCGTCCGTGCGCGCGACCACCTCCGGGGGCAGCTCGGGCGCGGGTGGCTGCTTGTCCCACCCGCTCGCCTCCAGGAAGTCACGCAGGTACTGCTTGTCGAAGCTGGCCTGGCTCTGCCCGACCCGGTACTGGTCGGCCGGCCAGAAGCGGGACGAGTCGGGGGTCAGCAGCTCGTCGATCACGATCAGCTCCCCGTCGACCAGACCGAGCTCGAGCTTGGTGTCGGCGATCACGATGCCGCGCTCGCGCGCGAACGCCCTCGCCCAGGCATAGACGTTCAGCGTCACCTCGCGCAGACGAGCTGCCAGCTCGCGCCCGACCAGCGCCTCGACCTCGGTGTAGCTCATCGGCAGGTCGTGGCCGGTCTCGGCCTTGGTCGTCGGCGTGAAGAGCGGCTCCGGCAGCTCCGCGCTCTCGCGCAGGCCGGCTGGCGCGGGCTGGCCGCCGATCGTGCCGGCGCGCCGGTACTCGGTCCAGGCCGACCCGGCCAGGTAGCCGCGCGCGACGCACTCGACGTCGATCCGCTCCGCCTTGCGGCAGAGCATCGCGCGGCCGCGCAGCGCGGGGTCGTCCGGGTAGGGATCGGCCGAGAGCATGTGGTTCTCGATCAGGTCGGCCGTCTTACCGAACCAGAACGCGGAGAGCTGGGTGAGGACGGCGCCTTTGTCGGGGATCGGCGTTGGCAGGACGACGTCGAAGGCGGAGAGCCGGTCGCTGGCGACGAGCAGGACCTTGTCGCCGAGGTCGTAGACGTCGCGCACCTTGCCGCGGCGCAGCGTGGCGTCGTCGAAGGCGCCGAAGCGCTCCTGGTTGCTCATGGGTTCTCCTTTCTCGATCGACGCGATCGTGCGGTCGACCAGCTCGACCAGCCGGCCCAGCCTGCCCTGCTGCTCGACCAGGAGCCGGCGGTGGGCCCGCAGCGCCTCGGCCCGGTCGAAGGTCGGGCTGTCGACGATCGCCTTGACGTCATGGAGGCTGAAGCCGAGCTCGCGGAAGAACAGCACCTGCTGCAGTCGCTCGAGGTCGGCGTCCGAGTAGAGCCGGTACCCCGCCGGGCTGGTCGCCGCCGGCCGGAGCAGCCCGATCCGGTCGTAGTGGTGGAGCGTGCGCACGCTGACCCCCGCCACGTCTGCGACCGCCTTGACCGTGTAGCCCATCGCCCGTGCCTCCGGAAGGAGATGATAAGGTATGACGCCGCGTCAGGGTCAAGAGCCGGGTGCAAGCGGGGATAGACAATAGCCCCCAAAATGCTCGGCAGGCCACCCCAACGGGGCCGTTCGGATCGCGAGATGTCCGCATAACCTGGTACGGCCGGAGGTCGTGGAAGGGGCCGCTGAGGACCTGGGCCCGCGCGGGGACGGAGAGGACGGCCACGCCGACCAGCTCGGGCCCCTCGAAGAGGCCGAAGCGGTAGCGAGCCGCGACGTAGGCGCCGGAGTAGTGATGGCGCTCGACGAAGGCGCGGGCACTGACCTCATCGAGCGAAGCCACCTCGTAGCGGCGGGGATCGAAGGCGCCGTCGGCCAGGTGGCGCCAGCGCAGACGTCGTTCCCGCCAGCGAATGCCTGGTGCCAGCGCTGGCGGGAGCTCTAGCGACTTCGGGAGCAGGCTGGGCTGGGCCACGATCACTCCGCAGCCCGCTGCACCGCGTCTAGCGCCGCCAGGAAGTCGCCGCTAGGCCGCTCGTCGGCCGGGGCCATGGCGATCGCCTGGACCAGCGCCTCGCGCTGCACACGCCGACCAGCCGCCTCACGGCGGGCCACGTGTACCGCCTCGCGGCCGAAGACTTCGGCCAGTCCGGCGTCGCGCGGCGCACCCCCCTCCTCCTGGTAGCGCGCCTGGGCGTCGTGGCGGTCCACCAGCCGATTGACGTTCACGCCGGTGATTTTCGCCACGACCTTTGGATCGGCCGGCACGGCGTGCATCGTGCAGTCGGTCAGGTTGATCTGCGCTCCCACCCAGGTGCAGGTCCCTTCCAGCAACTGGTGGACGAAGACCGCACCGAGCACTAGGGTCAGACACTCTGGCAGGCGGCGCCGCGCGACGCCGATCTCCCGGTCACCGTCAATCTGACCGATGGGTGGCGTCGAGGGCTTGTGATTCGGCTCCCGATTCTTTTGTCTGGATGGGTCGGCATGGCGCGAGTGTGAGCGCCGGTTGGGGGATGGGGTGTCAGGCCTAGACTCGTGAGCGATGGCCGAGAATCTACTCATGACGAGCAGCGATGAGCAGCATGATGGCCCATGCGTCCATCGGCGCTCGCTGGGTAGAGAATAATGAGGCGGTCGAGCAGCAGATGCTGGCGCGGCGGTTGTTACCACGAGCGGTGATAAGGTAGAGCTGCAGACTGGCCTACTTAGGCAGGCAGCTTGACGGGTATACTGCGACTCGTGATCGATATCGAGGATCTCAAGGCTCATACCGACGAGTACGTGCGACGGGCTGCACACGGCGAGGTGATCGTGATTGCCGACGATGGCGTAGCTGTCGCGGAGCTTTCGCCGCGACCAACGGCGAGCACGGCATCTGGACGCGACGAGTTGATACGACGCGGAGTCCTCATCCCGGCAAGCAGGCCCTTCGTGCCATCCGTCGGTGCGGCAAAGATGCGGCCCGGCTTTTCCCTATCCGATGTCGTGATTGAGGAGCGTCAGGCTGACCGCCTACTTGGAGAGTAGCGCGCTGGTAAAGCTTCTTGTCACCGACGAGCTCGGCGGCGAACTGGTGTTGGGCATGCTCCGGACGGCTGGTCAGCCGGCAACGTCGATGGTGACGTATCCCGAATGCCGAGCTGCAATTGCCGCGGCCTTGCGAGGTCGACGGTTGGACGCTTCGCAGGCTGAACTGGCGGTGGCCAAGCTCGACGAGCTCTGGCTATCGATTGACCGGGTACCCGTATCCGACTCGCTGGTCCACTATGCAGGTGATCTCGCGGCTCGACATGGGTTGCGAGGGTTCGACTCGATCCACCTTGCCTCAGTTCTGGAAATCGGCCCGAACGTGATCCTGGCCTCCTGGGATCGCGATCTGCTGCGCGCCGCTCAGGCGGAAGGCCTGACGACGATTCCGAGCAGCGACTCGCAGCAACCCGGTCGCTGACAGTAGCCGCGGCCGGCGATCCAGACGGCGCGCGATCGCCTGGGGCAAGAACAGGCGTACCCAGGCGGACGCCAGCTCGATGGCCTCCGGCAGGTCGTCCACCAGCACGCAGACGCGGGCGTTGGCGGCGGCATTCGCCTAGTCACACCGGAAGGTGGGGCGACCGTCCATGCTCCGCGCTCGCGTTCCTGATGATGCCAGGGCGTGCCGATCTGGCACAGGGCGGTCCCGGCAGCCGGCCGTAGCAGCGCCGATTGTAGCAGCCGGCGCGCCCGGCTCCCACGTTTGGGATGGGCATGATAACCCTGCCCCCGTTTTCATCCCGCCGGTGGCGGCGCGCCGCCAGGGGTCTAGGGCCAGGAACCACTGAGCCGTATTGGGGTTAGGTTCCGTCCACTACCGGCAGCACGACGTGGGAGGGATGCTCCCGATCATGGAGGACGTGCTGGTGGGCGACGCGCAGCTCGGCATCGGCGCCGAAGCGATGGCCGGTGTTGGGGTTGCGTTCCCAGCGCGGGAAACAACTCGAAGTGACCTGGAGGCGAATGCGGTGGCCGGCCTGGAAGACGTTGCTGGTCGCCCAGAGGTCGATAGTGTACTCGTACGGCCGGCCAGGCTCGATGAGCGAGGGCGGCGCGCCCTGCGCGAAGTCGCGGTAGCGGGCGCGGATGATGCCATCCGTGAGGTTGATCGAGCGACCATCCGGGAACACATCGGTGAGTCGGGCGACGAAGTCCGTGTCCGGCGCCGACGAAGTTGCCCACAGGTAGACCGTGATTGGGCCGGTCACCTCCGTGTCGCGCTCCAGCGGCGCGGTGGTGTAGACGAGCATGTCGGAACGCGCCTCGACGGCGCGCTGGTCGTAGGGGCCGGCCGGATACTCCGGCGTCATGTGCAGGGCGCCGCCGCGGGTGGGGACGGGATTGGCGGGGTCGTCGTCGTAGTGATCGGCCGGCTCGTCGCCGGGGAGCTGCCTGTCCAGCCGCCCGCCCTCGTGCAGGTAGTAGGCAGCGTCGACGGCGCGGGCGAGCGGCCACTCCTGCTCGTCGCGCCAGACATTGGCGCCCATGATAAAGAGCTTGATCGGGGGCTCGGCCATGAGGCCCGAGTCGATACCCTTGAGCCAGTGATCGAACCAGCGCAACTGGAGACCGTCAAAGTCGGTCTGGTAATTGATGAACCCGGCCTGGGCGCCGAAGCCGAAGTTGCGCTCGCCCACTGGATTGCTAGTACCGCCGTGCGTCCAGGGACCAATCAGCAATTTGGTGGGCCTACCCAGCGCGCGCATAGCGGCAAAGTTCGCGATGGTGCCGGCGAGGAAGATGTCGTACCAACCGCCCACGTTGAAGGCCGGCGCCTGCACCCGCTCGTGCTTGCCCTGGATCGTCCAGGGCAAGCCGCGGCGACGGTCCAGCGGCGTAGCGACCTCGTCGAAAAAGGCCGGCGCGACATCCTGCCGGCGCAGCGGTGCGAATTCGGTCAGAGGCAGCGAGCGGTAGCCCTGGCTCCCCAGGCCGTCGATCTCGCGGCAAAGCGCGACGATGCCCCGGCCGAGCGCCCCCGGGTCCTGGCCATACCGGCGGACCAGCACGTCGAGGCCCATCCTGAGGTTCCACGAGGCCACGGTGCCGAGCTCAAAGACGCCGCCCCGGTAGCTGAGTCCATTGAAGGGATCCGACCAGGTGATGTTTGGGACCATGGCCTTGAGCGCCGGCGGCTCCAAGGTCGCTGCTGCCCACTGGGTGAAGCCGAAATAGGAGCCGCCGTACATCCCGACCTGGCCGTCGGCGTAGGACAGGCCGGCGGCCCAGGCGATGCTGTCAAAACCATCGTCCGCCTCGTGCTGGAAGGGGTACCATTCCCCCTCCGAGCGCGCCCGCCCGCGTGTGTCCTGCACGATCACGACATAGCCGCGGCGCGCTGCCTGGACCGGGTTCAGCGCCGACGATCCAAGTGGTAGATCTTTGCCGTAGGGGAGACGGGTGAGCAGGACCGGCCAGCGCCCCTCGCCGGCTGGACGATAGATGTTGGCGCGCAGGATGATGCCGTCCCGCAACGTGGCTGGGACGTCGAAGGCGACGGTGATTGCCTGAATCTGGTCGGCCATCATACGGAACCGATTGCCACGATCAGCTCGCCTTGGCCCGCAGGCGAGCCGACTGGCCTTCGCTGGGGGTGATGTCCAGGTAGAAACTGATGCCGAGCTTGGCGGAGAGCAGGCGGAGGGTGTCCAGGCTGGGGGTACGCTCGCCCAGCTCCAGGCGGGAAATGTGCGGCTGACCCAGGCCGAGCTGGCGGGCCAATTGGGTCTGGGTCAAGTCACGGTCGGCACGGTAGGCGATCAGCCGGATGGCAACGAGACGGGCTAGCGCCGTCTCTTCCCAATAGCGCTGGTACGCTGGGTCGCGCGCCAGCTCCTCCTGCTGAATTTCACGGAACGGGCGGTCTTCAGCCATTTTGTGCGCACTCCTCTGCTACCGAAGCGTAGCTAGCCGCTGCTCGGCCAGCTGCACCGCACGCCGGAAGCCGAGCGGATCGACCTGCGCCTCGGGGCCAATGGCAGCGACTATCCAACGACGCTCGACGCGCCGGGAGAAGGCTCGCCACGGACTCCGGCCCGCGCGGGGCCGGAGCTCGCGCAGCTTTGTCGCCCCCTTGATCGCGCTGGTATGCGGGAACCGCAATCGCTCGTCGAGTGCCTCCAGCTTGTCGATGGCGACGTCCAGCGCCCGACGTTCCCCCTCCGATAGGGCCAGCCGTTCCTGTTCCGCCTCCGGCAACAGCGTGACCAGCATGCCGGCAGCATACCACGGATCGTGTGACCGGTTTCTTCATCCGTGGCGAGAACAGTCCGCGATCCTCGCAATGCTCCGGACGGCCATTGACCGAACTGGCGACTTGCTGCTACCGTCCTGGCGGTTGCACCTGAGGGCACGGCGGTGTGCGCAGCGATGCGGGATCGGGGCGCTGGGCGTGGCCGGTTGGTGTGCCGCGCCCGAGTCCGCTGTCGGCAATGCTGAAAGGATTACTATGAAGGCGGCGTTGTTCTACAGCCACAACGACATTCGCGTGGAGGAGGTCCCCACCCCCGACCCGGCCGCGGGCGAGGTGCTGGTGCGGATCGACACCGCCGGGATCTGCGGCAGTGACCTCCATCGCTATCGCCTGGGCGGGCAGCCGGTCCAGACCTACCCACACATGACCGGCCACGAGCTGGCCGGCGAGATCGTGGAGCTGGGACCAGGCGTTGCGGGGCTCACCGTGGGCCAGAGGGTCGGCGTCGAGCCGCAGCACCTCGTCGGCTGTGGGCTGTGCCGGTGGTGCCGGCGCGGGGACTATCACAATTGCCAAAACCGGGGCCGGCGCGATGGCCGGCGGCTCAGCTCGCACGGCTTTGCCCAATACGACACCGCCGTCTCCGACTATGTCTACCCGCTACCTGAGTCGGTGTCGGTCGACGCGGCTGCCATCCTAGACGTCGTGGCCGTCGCGGTCCACGCTAACCACCGCGTCCACGTCGAGCCATGGGAGCGCGTGGTCGTGATCGGCTGCGGGCCGATCGCGCTGTGCATTGGGATGATCGCGCGGTCCTGCGGACCCAAGCAGGTCATCATGGCCGGGCTGGACGACCCGACCCTGAAGTTCGCTCGGGAGATCGGCGCTTGCGACGTGACGGTGAACAGCGCTCGCGACGACCTGAAGCAGGCAGTGCTGGACCTCACCGACGGCGGCGCCGACGTCGTCTATGAGGCGGTGGGCGGGACTGCCCCGACCTTCCCGCAGGCGCTGGACGTGGCGGCGCCAGGCGCGCGCGTGGCGGAGGTCGGCACCTTCCAGGTTCCCCAGACCTTCACACCGCAGGCGCCGCGCCGCAAAGAGCTGACCGTCTACTGGTCGGACAGCTACGCCACCTGGCGCGGCGTGCGCGAGTACCAGATCGCCATCGATCTCGTCGCCGCCGGACGGGTCAAGGCCGACAAGCTCATTACGCACCGCTTCCCGCTGGACGAGATCGCCACCGCTTTCCAGGTCGCCGACCAGAAGCTGCAGACCGGCGCGGTCAAGACGGTGGTCCAACCGTTCGCCTAGGGTGATGCATCACTGATGGGCCGTTTGCCGCGTGGCACGCCATTGTTGGGCGCCGGGGGTAGGGGCGCTGCTTGCCGCGCCCTCCGTGGCAACGCCCGGCAGCACCGGACAGATCAGGCTGGGCGCGGCAAGCAGCGCCCCTACCCCCGGCGCCTTGCAGAATGGTGGCATACAGGCCAATCAACCACTAGGCCAGGATGAGGTTATGACGATCGGCGATCTCCAGCAACGTGGGACGCAGTCCCGTGCTATCAAGCCGCCGTATGGCGTTCTCGGGGCAATGAAGCGCTGGCTCGGCGCGGTCGTAGAGGGCGAGCGCGTCTTCGTCGTTGTGCGCGTTGGAGTAGCAGAGACCGTCGACGAGAGAATAAATCTCCGGGTGCTCGTAGAAGTATCGCGACCAGGCTTGCGTGCGCGGTCGTTCGGGATCCTTGGCAATCGCCGTGACGGTGCCGGCACGCATGGCGCAGTGCGTGCGCAGATCGAGTAAGCGCAGATCTCGCGCTACTGTCACAGCCGCCACCAGCCAGTCGTCGCACTCGACTACACCGATGTCCCCGAAAATCTCCACCACGCAACAGGACAGGCGGAAGGCGGCATAGTAGATCCCACGGGTCGAGTCATATACTGGTCGCCGCTTCTCCCCCTCGCCTCGGTGGTGATCGAACCGCGCCAGCGGCCCATGGGAGCGGAAGGTAGTCGCGCTGACGTGGTATGACCCCGGGCGAAATAATCGGAGGACCGAGACGCCGGCAGTCAGCGTATGGAACACTGGTCGCGGCGTCCGCCGAGGGGGTGGCAAGGGGATCTGCACCATGCGGCGTGACGCTCAGCGATCCGCGTGCCGGCTCAGCTATGCCCGCAACCTGGTGAGCGTGGCGCTCGCGCCCGTGGCGCTCAACTGAAGCCGACAGCCTGTGCCAGCCGGATGACACGCTCCACCTCGCCACCGTTCAAGGCGATGAGCGGCGTGCGGCCCTCCAAGGCGATATTGGAGCGCGTCAGCCAGCTCGCCTTGGAGAGCGGCGGGACGTGGAGCGCTCGCAGCACGTCTGGGAGGCCGGCGACGACGCCATCGGGTCCCTCAGGGTCGAATTGCCAGCGCGGGAAGCGGGCCATGCCCTGGTCACGAACGGCGAGAAGACTACCGGCGTCAGCTCGGTCGTGCGGGGTCTGTCGCGACGTGCCGAGCAGCGCGGCGACCTCTGGAGCTGTCAATGCGTCCGCCAACAGCGCTCGGCGTAACTGGAAGGTGCGATGGAGATTGGCGAGTTCGAGCCGGATGCGTTCCTGCTGGCTGGGCATGCAGCCGCCCGCGGCAGCACCGATGAAAGGATCGTCCGGCGCCTCGGGGGCTGCCTCAATCAACACACGATCGATCTGTGTGACGATCCGCTCCACCTCGGAAGGTGTGAACCGGTCGAACAGGGCCTCGACCGTACGTACCGTGTGCCGCACCGCTCGCCATTCACGGGCTGCCGCAGTCCCACTGGTCGTCGACGGTACGTGCGCAGAGATCGTGATTTGCTCCCGGTCGCGGGAAACCATGACGGACCCTCCAGATGCCGGCATCGAAAGAGTAGCAGCACATGTCAGAGATGTCAAATCCGATTTGTCACTGCATGGGGCCTTTTCGTTACCCCAGCGATCGTATCCGGTGGGTGATGCCGGGGCGGGGACTGCGGTCCGCCGCCAGAGTCCGGCACTGCGGTGCGCCGATCGGCTCAACATGAATGAGCGCCTCCAGAATGGCGACCTGCCCTTCCAAGCTGTCCCGACCGCAGTGCCGGACTCTGGCGGCGGACCGCAGTCCCCGCCCCGGCATCACGAAACGAACGTAAAGAAAAGACGCTAGTCGCTGCACCGACTGCCGGGAACGCCCAACTATGACAAGCCACCGAAGGCGCCGGCACGCACCTTGAGCACGGCGTAGAGGGCGTCGAAGCCGGGTGTGGGGATACCGAGCGCTCGTCCGCGACGGACCATCGTGCCGGTGACCAGATCCAGCTCAACGCGACGTAGGTGCTCGAAGTCGCGCTGCATCGACGTCTTCGCCGTTGGCGGGATCGACTGGACGAGGCCCATCGTCGTCTCGAGCGTGTTCTCTGGCAGCGCGACGCCGGCCGCTCGGCCCACCGCGATCGCCTCGGCGAGCAGTGTGCGATACAGCTGCATGCCTTCCGGCGTGTCGCGGATTGGACCGACCGGCGAGTCGCAGGCGGACGTGATGGTGGCGTGGGGAGCCAGGGCCACGAACTTCTGCCAGATTGCGAGCAGCGCATCTTCGCTGATCACGGCCT
The DNA here is from genome assembly GCA_937967325.1 of uncultured Chloroflexota bacterium. Taxonomy (GTDB): domain Bacteria; phylum Chloroflexota; class UBA4733; order UBA4733; family UBA4733; genus UBA4733. The sequence goes on along the minus strand of CALBSQ010000088.1, from coordinate 11,386 downwards.
CGATACCGGCGGCGCGCAAGCAGGTCGCGATGCTCTCAACACGAGCGGTCACTTCGCCCGCTAGCTCGCCAAAGGTGACGCGGCAGTAGGGCCCGGTTTCCTCGATCACGCCGGGCGAGGCGACGACGGACCAGATCATGATCGTGCCCGGCAGCACGTGCTCCCGGCCGACGGCCGCGACCAGGCGGTCGGCGCTGTCGACGCCGTTCTGCAAGGTCAGCACCGCTGTGGTGGGGCCGAGCGCGGGATGCAAGGCCGCCGCCGCAGCGTCCGTGTCGTAGCCCTTGACGGTGAACAGCACGAGGTCCACGACGCCTCCCGCCTGCCCGGGCGAGTCGACGGCGCGGACGGGCTGCAGTAGTCTGGTTTGACCGCGGCTGCGCACCTCCAAGCCCCGCGCCTGCAGCGCGGCCAGGTGGGCGCCGCGCGCCACGAAGGTAACGTCGTGACCCTGCCCGGCCAACGCTGCACCGCAATAGCCGCCAACCGCTCCGGCGCCCATGATGAGCACACGCACCCCTGATACCTCCTCCATCTTCTCCGTAGTGGTCCAGTCTGTCACGGGACCGTGCGACCGACCAGGAAGGAATAGGCCAGGCACTCACATAAGTACTCACACAGTTGGCGTGGCGCCTACCGGGAGTCTGCTACGATGAGCCTGCGCGTGTCCGAGAGCCGATGCCTAACGCAGGGAAGCCGGTGCCACAAGACCATCCCACGCTCAATTTCGCCGACGTGCTGCGTCGCTACCGGTTGGCCGCCGGGTTGACTCAGGAGGGGCTGGCCGAACGGGCGGCGCTCAGCGCGCGGGCGATCAGCGAGTTGGAGCGCGGGACGCACCAACGGCCGCAACGAGCGACCGTTCAGTTGCTGGTGAAGGCGCTGGGGTTGTCGGCAGCCGAGGCGGCGACACTCGACGCCGCCGTGCATCGACCTCGCCCGCTGTCCGGTCCACCCGCCGGCTTCCAGACCCTCGGCGATCATCGTCGCCTCACCACGCCGCTCACCAGCTTCATTGGCCGCGAGCGGGAGCTTGCCGAGCTGCTCCGACTGCTGCAGGTCACCCGCTTGGTGACGCTCACCGGCACGGGTGGTGTCGGCAAGACGCGCCTGGCGCTCCAGGTCGCGGAGGCAGCGGCGAGCGCTGCCACCGATGGCGCCTCGCTCGTGGACCTCAGCCCCCTCTCCGACCCCGCGCTGGTTCCGCACGCCGTGGCCGCGGCCCTGAGCGTGCGAGAGGAGCCGGATCGTCCGCTCGTCACCACCCTCAGCGACGCGCTGAGAACAAGCGAACGGCTCGTGGTCATGGACAACTGCGAGCACCTGATCGTGGCTTGCGCCCACCTGGTGGATGCGCTGCTCCGAGCTTGCCCGCGGCTGCGCATCCTGGCGACGAGCCGCGAGCCGCTGGGGGTCGACGGCGAGGTGACCTGGCCAGTCCCGCCCCTTTCCCTGCCGGCTCCTGGTCAGCCGCTCTCGCGGGAAGGGGTGCTCGCAGCCGAGGCCGTTCGCCTGTTTGTCGAGCGCGCGGTGGCAGCGCTGCCGGCCTTCGCCGTCACCGAGGAGCGGCTGCCGGTGATCGCGCGCATCTGTCGCCAGTTGGACGGCATCCCTCTGGCGATCGAGCTCGCGGCCGCGCAGTTGAGGGCGTTGTCGGTCGAGCAGATCGCCGCCCACCTGGACGACCGGTTCCGGCTGCTGGTGGGGCGAAGCCGCACGGCGCCGGCTCGGCATCAGACGCTGCGCGCGCTGGTCGACTGGAGCTACGATCTGCTCTCATCCGTCGAGCAGGCCGTGTTGCGCCGCCTGGCCGCCTTTGCTGGGGGGTGGACCTTGGAAGCCGCCGAGGTCGTTTGCGCCGGGCCGCCCGTTGCATCGAGCGACGTCCTGCTCCTCCTTGCGCAACTGGTGGAGAAATCGCTGGTGGTCATGGAGGAGCGCGGCGGGGGGACACGCTACCGCTTTCTCGACACGATCCGCCACTACGCGCTGCAGCAGCTCCGCGACGCGGGTGAGGAGGTCCCAGCGGGCAGCCGCCACGCCGGCTGGATGCTCAATCTGGCCGAGCAAGGTGAGTTGGAAATCATCGGGCAGGAGCAGGTGGTGTGGATCGGTCTGCTCGAGACCGAGCTCGACAACCTTCGCCGCGCCCTGGACTGGAGCGACGCCAACGAGCCGGCGGCGGAGACGGCGTTGCGGCTGCTCGGCGCCACGTCGCGCTTTTGGGAATGGCGGGGGCACATCAATGAAGGCGCCGCTCGCCTGGAGCACGCGCTCGCTCGCGGAGTCCATTCCCCGACCAGCGCGCGAGCGAAGGCGCTGGTCGGGGCGCTGCGGCTGGAGTGGCGGCGCGCCAACCTGGCGCGGACGCGGGCGATCGGCGAGGAGTGTGTCCGGCTCTGCTTGGGGACCGGCGAGCAGTTGTCTCAGGCCACCGCCTTGCGCTACCTCGGCTATACCGCGGCAGGTTTAGGTGATCAGCTGACGGCGCGCCGGTGCGCCGAGGAGGGCCTGGCCGTAGCACGCCAGGCAGGCTCGCAGCGGGAGATCGCCTACGACTTGCGGTTGCTGAGCACGGCGCACGTCTGGGCCGGTGAGCTGCTGCCGGCGCGGCGACTGGCCGACGAAGCACTCTCCATCAGCGATTCCCTGGTGGATCGGGTAAATGCCGCGATGGCGCTGATCCATGTCGGCCTCGTCGCGGTCGCGCAGGAGGACTACGCCGACGCGGAGCGTTTCCTGGACCAAGGGCTGGCAGTGGCCGAACAGATCGGCTACGCTGTTGTGACGGGCTGCGCCCTCGTGGCGCTGGGCTACCTCGCGGAGACCCTCGGGGATGATAGGACCGCGCTGCAACGCTATCGCGACTGCCTGCGACAGATCCATCCCCGCGAGGACTTCGAGTACGTGGTCGCGGCGCTCGAGGCGAGCGCCCGCCTGGCAGCCCGGAAAGGCCTAGCTGACCAGTCGGCTCGCCTGTTGGGGGCGGTGAGCGCCTTGCGCGCCGGCCTCGTCTCCCCCGTCCTGGCCATCTTCCCACCGACCGTCTCGGCCGAGCGCCGCGAGGAGAGCTTGACGCTCGCCCGCGATCGCTGCGGTGTGGAGGGGTTCGCGGTCGCCTGGGCGGAGGGCCAGGCGATGTCTCTGGAAGAGGCAATCGCTTGCGCTCTGCGCATGCCACTGCCGGCCTGACGGCGCGGCATGCATTGTGCTCGCGACCAGGTGGCGGCGGCGGACGCCCCCGGACGTACGGAGTTTCAGTGTGAATTCGGGCGCTTCCGGCGGGTCCGTGTAGGGGCTGGCCTTGTGCCTGCCCTGGTTGCCGTCACCCATCGTGGCCTCCGTGTTACGGACCGTACGGCCTGTTATCAGGGTGCCGCGGCGGAGTCGGTCACCAGGGCAGGCACAAGGCCAGCCCCTACACAGCCGGCGCCCCAGGACGCCTCGGTAGCATTATCTGAACCTCCCTTACCCGCCGGGCAACCGCGTGCCCGATGCGCCGCTCAGAACGCGACTGCCTGATTGGCACCTGCGCAACCGCAGCGTGAAGCGGCTCCCTTCGCCGATAACGCTCTCCACGGTCACCGTGCCGCCCATTGCCTCCGTCAGCTCCTTGACCAGGGCAAGCCCCAGACCGGTACCGCTGTCCGGCTGAGCACGCGCCCGGTCCGCCCGGTAGAAGCGCTCCCAGATGCGCGGGAGGTCGGCGGCGGCGATGCCCTCGCCCGTGTCTTTCACCTGCAGCACGATCGCTTCCGGCGTCGCCTCGACGACCACAGCCACGATGCCACCCGGCGGCGTATGGCGAACGCCGTTGTGCAGCAGGTTCTGGAGCACCTGCTCCAGCCGTTGCGCGTCGACCAGCGCCGGCGGCACGCCCGGGGAAACGTGCGCCACTACTTCCACCTTGCCACTCTGCCAGGCAGGCGGCGCTAGGGCCTCCACGGTACGCGACACCAGGCTGGCCACATCGGTTGGCTCGCAGCGCAGCTCCAGGTGGTCCGTGTCGGCCCGCGCCAACGTGAAGAGGTCGTCGATCAGCGCCTGCAAGCGGATCGTCTCGCGCTCCATCACGGCGATGTCCTGGCGCAAGGTAGCAGGGGGTGTCCCGTTCCAATGACCTTGGGTCGACTCCAGATAGCCGCGCAGCGTCGCGACCGGCGTTCGCAGCTCGTGCGAGACGCTGGCAATGAGCTCGCGGCGGGCTTGGAGCAGCTTGGCCACGGTGTCGCGCTCGGCGCGGAGCTCCGCTACTGCCCGGTCGAGATCTTCAGCCATGGCGTTGAAGTCGGCCTGCAACCTGGCGACTTCGTCCTCACCTTCGACGGGAACGCGGATGTGGTAATCGCCGCCGCGCAGGGCGCTCGTAGCCGCGGCGAGCGTCTCGATGCGCCGTGTGGTGCCGCGGGCGACGATGAAGGAGAGGAGGGCCGACGGTGGCAGCGCGATGGCGAGTGCGATCGCTGTCCCGGCGATGAGCGCGAACAAGGACAGCGCCAGGTTGCGTGGGCTCCAACCGACCGCGACGACCGCGAGCAACCCAAACAGTCCCGCACCAAGGGGCACCACGGTGAGGTGGGCGTGGGTCAACGTCCAGCGCAAGTGGCTGCGCCGCAAGTGGTCCCAGCGCAGCCAGAGGCGCAGGACCAGCCGGATCGCCACGAAATTGGAGGCGGCTGATCTACTCGGCGCTTCAACCCTGCGGTGGGTCGAGCGGGACAAGGAAGGGAGAGCGGCATGACCGGTTCGGCGTTGGGCGCTCGTGTTCCGAGTGAGGGTCGACGCGTGGCGCGTGGCATCGGCATCTTCGCGGGTGTCTTCCGCTACGAGCTGCGCATGCAGGCGCATCGCTACGCGGTGTGGATTGTGCTGACAGCGGTGGGCGGGCTGCTCTTCGCGGCGATGACGCAGGAGCATCCCGAACATCGCCAGCTCGGCCTCGAGCTGGTCCGGAGTCGCACCTTTGAGCTCAACTTCCTCCTGCCCGTCGCTTTCGGCATCCTGCTGTCCGACCGGCTGCGACGGGAGCGGCGGCTGAAGACAGAGGAGCTGCTCGCCAGCCTGCCGGCGGGGCCGGCGTCTATCTCTGGGGCAAGTACCTGGGCGCTGTCGTAGCCACGGTGCTGCCGATGGCGCTCATCTATCTGGCGGTGATGGCGTTTTTCGCGGCGCAAGCGCAGGATTTGAGCGTGATCTTGTGGGAGTTTCCGGTGTTTGGCGCCATGGTGCTGCCGGGGATGCTCTTCGTTGGCGCCTTCGCGGTGGTCGTGCCGGCGGTAATGCCGGTGTCGCTCTGCGCCATCCTCTATACCGGCTACTGGTTCTGGGGCAATCTGCTGCCGCCGACCCGATTACCGACTATCAGTTGCACTCCGCTGACGCCGATCGGTGGCTACGTCCAGAGCGGTCTCTTTGGCGACCCGTCGGTCTGCGCGTTGCCCATTCCAGGCACCCCTGCCATGGCGTGGGCCAGCATCGCGCTGCTGCTCGGCTGCGCCGGTCTTGCCCTGATTGCCGGCCAGACGTACCTGCGCTGGCGCGAGTCCCACCAGTAGACGGAGGAGATCATCGATGGAGGACGAGCGCCGGGGCTGAGTGGTGCGTTCGACAAGATACGACGGTTCCCGTGGCCATGCGGCCCTCCCATTGCCATCCTGAGCGCAGCGAAGGATCTCTGGTAGGCCGAGCCGGCCGCCTGACAGAACCGTGCAACGCCAACGATGGCGCCGGGGGTCCTTCGCTGTGCTCAGGATGACAGTGAAGAGTCACCTCGACTTCGTGGATGCACCACCACGTCTGCTGTATGACACGGTAGCATGCGGTTAGCCGGCACGTGCATGCACCTTATTGCAAGGCCGCTTGCCGTCCGGGATGGCCATGGTGGGCCGCGCCGTGGAGTGACGTCGTGGATGCCGAGTTACCCGGCTATCTTGGACCGCTTGTGGCGCGGGTGGCAAGTGCCAGGGAACAGGAAGACGCGGCGCGGCAACGGCTCGCGCAAGCCAAGCGGGCGCGTGCGTACTGGGAGGCGCTGATTTCCGCGATCACCGACGATCGCCCGGCCGGGGCGCTCTTGTTGCTGCGGCGCGGCGAGCGGGAGCTGCAGCCGCTCTGCGAGGCCGACTCGGCGATATCCTCCTCCCTGGCCGCGCTGCGAGCCGACGCGGAGCGGCGGGCGGCGTCGCGGGCGGCCGACTTTGACCGGGAGTTCCCTGAGGCGCTGCTGGCGGCCGGCATGCCGGTCGACCCGTCATCTCGCCATCCGTACTACACGGTAAAGGATGGCTTCATTCATATCGAGGTCGATGCCAAAGAGCTGATCGCGAAGGTGACCCCGCGCGACGGTGACACACTGTTGGTAGCGCTGGATGTCGCATCGCTGACCAACACGGTGCGCAGCGCGGTGGAGCGCCTGTTTGGTCGGGCGTTTGACGCAGGCGGCTTCTTGCAACGTCTCTACGTCACCTACCGCGATCTCCTGCAAGCGGAGGGGCGGCCGGACGGGGATGCCGTGCCGATCCGACGCGTTGCCGGCGGCCTCACGCGTGGGGCCGGGCGGCGGAGTGTAGACCAGTTCAATGTCGATCTGGCTGCGCTGCTCCAGTCGCGCTGCACGAGCGTCGATGGTGTCTGCTTGCAGGTGCAGCACACCCGCGACAGCAAACAGGGCATGCTCCTCTACGGGCTCGAACAAGGGGGATATGCCGGCTTGCTGAGCTTCAGACGGGAGGATGGCCCGTGACGGCGGAGCTAATCGATCCGGCGGCGGCGCACGACGTGGTGGAGAGCCTGCGCAGCGGCATCCCTCCGAAACGCTTCGTCGCTTCCTACTCGGTCGGCATGGAGCAGTTCCTGAAAGACGTGCGCGCGACGCTGCTGGACAGTCAGTCGGGGCGCGGCAAGATTCGCTTCCTGATGGGGCACTGGGGATCGGGCAAGACCCACCTGCTGCGATTGCTGCGCGACGAGGCCTTCGACGCCGACTACCTCGTCTCCACGGTCGAGCTGGATGTCGATCAGACGCCCTTCCACAAGTTCGAGCAGGTGTTCTACGAAGTTGTCCGCGGCGTTGGGTCGCCGGGGGTCCACGGCGCCGGCGATGGCCGGGCCGCGCCGTTCGCCGAGGTGTTGCGCCGCGCCATCCTGCGCGGCGACGCCGCGCCGGGCGCCACGGTCGCCGCCGACCGGCTGCGCGAGGCCAAGGAGGCGCTCTTCGCCAACGACGGCATCGACGTCGACTTCCGGCGCGTGGTCGCCCACTATTGGGATACCTTCCTGCCCGACGCCGCCGACCAGCTCGCCCTGGACGACACGCGCGGTCGTCTCCTGCAATGGTTCGCCGGTGAGGGGGGGCTGAGCTCCTACCGCGCCGCGTTCGGTGTCCAGAAGATGGTCGACCGGACCAACGCGCGCCGCCTGTTGCAATCGCTCGGCCTCTTCGCCCGCCATCTCGGCTATCGGGGGCTGGTTGTCCTGTTCGACGAGGCGGAGATGGCTTATTCGGTCATGCGCCGGTCCAGTCTGAAACAGGCGCACAACAACCTGCTGCACCTGATCAACAGCATCGACGAGAGCGAGGGCGTCTTCCTCATCTATGCCGCGACGCCGGATTTCTTCGTCGACGACCGCTACGGCATCGTCAACTACGGCGCGCTGGCCCAGCGCATTGGCCGGCCAGAGCTGCGCCCACCGCGGGCCCTTGACCGCGTGTGGAACCTCGATGCCATCAAGCTGTCATTGGAGGAATACGGCGCCGCCGCACGCAAGATCAAGGAGATCTACCTCACCGCCTATCCCGACGCGCGAGCGCGAGCCGTCTCCGATGCTGGGCTGCAGGACTACGTGGCCGGTCTGTTACGCCGGCACCCGGAGTACAGCTACGTCAGCACCTGGCGAGTCGTCGTGGGCGGCTGCGTGAGCCTGCTCGACGGCGCCGCCGAGGCGTTGCCGCCACCCCCGCCAGAGCAGCTCTACGACGACGTGATGGCGCGCATCCGGGAAGGGTGAGAGCTGGGTGTTCCTATTGCATGCGGCAAGGTTTCCCGACGACCAAAGGGTACAACAGGTATAACCATACATTGATTTTCGCTACGTCACCAGCGAGGGTGAGCGCGATGAGCGCCGGGAAGGCGGCAGTCTGCGCGCTGGGCAAGGATAATGCTGCTGAGGCCCAGCGCATTATCGAGCAGCTTCGCTTCGGCTTGCCGCCCTCCGGTCACGTGCGTGACTTCACGGTTGGCCCGACAATGCAGCTACGGCTGCTGGAGGAGCAGCTCAACGGCTCGAGCTTGTCGGGGCGAGCAGGCGCATTGCTCATCAAAGCCGGCTACGGTGGCGGCAAGAGCCACCTGCTCCAGCTCATCCGTGAGGCGGCGCTCGACGCCGGCTATGCCACGAGCCTGGTCGTGGCTAACGCGGCCGAGGGCGTCCGCTTCGACCGCGTGGACGCAGTGCTGGGCGCCGTCAGTCGACAAATCGAGGTCGATACTTCCGGCCGCCATGGTGCTGGGGCGCTCTTCAACCTTCTGACCCGACCGGCCACGGGGCGCGACGCCATGATCGGGCAGTCCAGGCTGTCCAGCCGTGGACGGTGGGACTACTCGGAGTACCTCCGGTCGCCGGCGATGTACGTTGCCGTGCGTGCCTGGGTGCGGAGCGACGATGCCACGGTCCGTGCTGTGGCGGAGGATTGGCTCACCAACCCGGGCGCCTATCGCGAGCAGCGTCGGCGCCTCTACGATGTGCTCGTCCACGAGCTGCGCGACCGCTTCAAGGATCCCCGCCCAGAGTGGAAGTTCTTCTCCGAGGCGCTGCTTACGTTTGGTTCCGACCCAGGCGGGCAGGCCTGGACGGCGCTCGGCGACCTGGATGCCATCGCGCGGGCAGCCGGCCTGCGCGGGTTGGTGCTGCTGTTCGACGAGGCGGAAGACCTCCTGCACGGCCTGCCGCGTGTCGACCAGCAACAGCAGGCGCTCTTGAATCTGCTCCGATTTTTCGATGAGCCGAACGGCGTGTTACTCAGCTTTTTCGCGGTGACACCCGACTTCGTGGAGCGGAGCAAGCGACAGCTCCTGCAACACGCGCTCTACGACTTTGACTACGCCCGCCTCGACCGGCTACCGGCTCTCGAAGTGCCGGCGATCGAGCGAGAGGACGCGGGCGAGCTGGCCTGCCGGATCCGAGCCGTCCACGCCCTGGCCTATCGCTGGGACGCGGCGCGCTCGCTACCGGACAGCGACCTGGCGGGTGTGGTCGACCAGCAGTGGCGGATCGACTCGCCCGACCGGCTGCGCCGCACGATCCAGGCGACCATTGAGGCGCTGGATGCGCGGCGCGCCACGGTTGCCGCTCGTGATCAGCCGTGAGCCTCTCCTTAGACGTCGGCCAGGCCTTTTATGGCAGCTTCCCTGGAGTGCTGCCTGCCCAGCAACTCGCCATTGCGCCGATCGGGCGCGGCGACGACGCGCTCATCCTCTCCGGCACGGGCTCGGGCAAGACCGAGGCGGCGGTCGCCCCACTGGTCGATCGCTACCGCGACGTGGCTCGGCGCTCCACCGGCTGCTGTCTGCTCTACGTCACGCCCACGCGCGCCCTGGCCAACGACTTGCTCCGGCGGCTGCAACCACCCCTGGAGCGACTGGGCTTGACCATTGGTATCCGTCACGGCGATCACAACGACCTCAGCCGGCGGCGCAAGCCGCACCTGCTCATCACGACACCGGAATCACTGGACCTGCTGCTCACCAGGCGGACGCGTGCGCTGGCGGATGTCCACGCCGTGGTGCTCGACGAGGTCCACCTGACCTACAACAGCCAGCGGGGCTTCCAACTGGCGGTGCTGCTGGAACGCCTGGAGGGTTTCGCCGGTCGCCCACTGCAGATGGTCGGGCTCTCCGCGACCGTGGCTGATCCCGCCGACATCTGGGCCTTCTTCCGTCCGGGGCGCGAGGCAGTGACGGTGCGGGACCAACGCGTCAAGCCGCTGGATTACCACCTTCGCCACTTGACCGGTGCCGCTGAGCTGATCGAGCTGGTGACACGGGCGGCGTCGGCGGCGCGCGTCAAGATCCTGCTGTTCGCCAACAGCCGGAAGGAGTGTGATCGCCTGGGCGCCGAGCTGCGCGGCCAGACGCGCCTGGGCGATCACGTATTCGTCCACCACTCTTCCCTGGATCGGGAAACGCGGCTGGCGGTGGAGCGAGCGTTCCAGGAGCTGCCGAGTGCGCTCTGCATCGCCACCAGCACGCTGGAGCTGGGCATCGACATCGGTGACGTCGACCTCATCGTGCTCTATGGCCATCCGGGCGGCTGGGAGTCCTTCCTCCAGCGTGCTGGCCGCGGCAACCGCCGCTCCGACAAGACCAACGTCCTCTGTCTCCTGCCGCCCGATCATCCCGCTCCCTTCGTAGGCGCGCTCGCCTTCGAGGCGCTGGTCGCCCAGGTTCGTGCCGGACGCCTCGAGCGCGCACGACCCTTGGACATTATTGGCGCGGTGGGGCAGCAGATCCTGTCCATACTGCTGGAGCGGGAGGGGGCGTACCGTTCCGTCACCGAGCTGGCGACGCTGTTCTCGGCCTGGCCGCATCTGCAGCGGCCAGTGGTGGAGCAAATCCTGACCCAGCTCGCCAAGGATCAGAACATCCGGCGCCACCCTGTTCAGCATCGCTACGGTGCCGGCCCCGGGCTGCATCTGTTGCACCGGCTGGGCCTGATCTGGAGCAACTTTCCCTCACGGAGCCGCGAGGTCAAGATGACCTGGGCCGGCAGAGAGGTTGGCCTGGTACCGGCGCACAACCTCCTCCAGCTCAAGCCGGGCATCACCGTAAGCTTTGCCGGCCGCGACTGGCAAGTGCAGCGCCTGTTGCCTGATGAGATACAAGTTGAGCCGGGGAAGCGTGCCGCCGAGGTCGAGATCACGTACGGCGGCGGCGCTATCGGCCTGGACCCTACCACGCTGGAGGAGATGCTGCGGCTCCTCGACCAGCCGGAGGCTGTCCCGGCCATGGATACCGACCTCTGCCGGTGGTACGTGGCAACGGTCGAGCGCGTTCGCCGCTATGCCGGCTCGGACCGGGTGGCCCTCGCGCGTGACGACACGGGCTATTGCTATTTCACCTTTGCCGGGCAGGTAGTCAACCACGTCGTCGCCCTTTGGTCCGGTCAGAGCGCCTATGAGGCCGCCGACGTCGTCTTGCGCACCGAGCAGGCGGTTGATTTTGCCGATCTCCCCACCGACCCCAGCGCGGCGCGGCGGCTGGCCGCGACCGTGCTGCGAGTCCCCGGCGACCTCAGCATCTTCCAGTCTGCGCTACCGCCGGACCTGCTGGAGCACGAGCTCGGCGATCTCTGGCTGAAGACGCCGGTATTCGCCCGCACGCTGGCGCGC
>CALBSQ010000087.1 GCA_937967325.1 uncultured Chloroflexota bacterium | reverse complement strand
CGAAGTGCTGGGCCGGGGTGTAGGGCTCCACGTCGATCGGATAGTAGACGGCCTCATCGGCCCACAGGCTGGAGACGCTCACCACCCCATTGTCCACCTTGCCCAGGTTCCCAAGATACTGCTTGCCGACGTGGGCCGTCTTTGCGCCCCACTTGCGGTCCCCATGCTCATCGATCGCCAGCACCCCATGCTCGTCTGGCGCCGTCAGCGGCTCGGCCCGCAGCAGGTCCAGCCGCCGGGCGTTGACGGCCGCCGCGTCCCAGGTGGACTCCGACAGGAACCACTGCAACGCCTGCACCCGCGCCTCCTGCGCCCCTTCGATCGGCGCGGCGTTGACCAAGGCGGTGAGCGTCTTGTTGCGTTCCGACGGCACGAGCAGGGCCTCCAGATACCGGCGGACCCCTTCGCGCTGGTTGCGCTTCCCAAAGAGCGCGTCAAACTCCTGCGCGTAGGCTTCCAGCGGCGCGGGCGCCGGGGGGACCGGCTGGCGTGCGGTCATCAGCGTCACCTCCCGCCTTACCGTATCCCTTCGCCTCGCCTCCGTCAACAAACTACCGCTAAATGCTTCCACCTGCTTGTGGCGCGGAGTGGTTGGTCTGGGGTAGGGTGAAGGGAATGGGGATGTTCCTCCTAGACTGGACCTTGGACCGAGATGTTGACGACGATTGCGGAGGTGTGGACGCCGGAGCGGCGCGCGGCGGTGGAAGGCTGCTACGAGACGACGGCGGACCCGGAGACGCGGACGCGCTGCCAGATGGTGCTGCTGGCGGGCGAGCGGGGGCTGCGAGCGAGCCAGATCGCGCCGGTGGTGCGGTGGGATGTGGCGACGGTGCGCAAGGTGCTGCGGCGGTTTGTGCGGGACGGGCTGGCGGGGATCCCGCGCGGCCACGCCCCCGGGCCGGACCGCACGGTCACGCTCGCCTGGCTGCGGGAACTCCAGCGGGTGGTCGACCGAGACCCACACGACGTGGCCATGCCGAGCGCCAACTGGACGACGGGCCTCCTGGCCGACTACCTTGCCGGCAAGACGGGGATCGCGGTGGACCAGGAGACGGTGCGGCGCTACTTGCACCGCCTGGGCTACGTGTGCAAGCGGCCGACCTGGACGGTGGAGCACAAGGCGCAGGAGCAGGACGGCTACGTGGGAAACGCCTGCGGGCGGAGCTGCTGCTGACGGCCGCCCTGGCCGACGGCGACGACGACCTGGGGGCGGTCGTCGCGGCGGCTCCGCCCGCTCCCGCTCCTCTTGCCGCCGCGCCGGCGCTGCCTGATCCCGCCCCGCGTCCACCCGCGCATCCGCTGCCGGCGCTCCTGGCCGCGCTCGGGGAGCCGGATTTGCTGGCGGAACTGCCGGCCGACGTGCCCGACCTCTTGCGCCTGCTCCCCCGAGCCGATCTCTACTTGCAGGACGAGGTCCAGGTGGCCTTGCACCCGACGCTCACGCGCGTCTGGAGTCCCAAGGGACGACGGGGGCAGCGTCTGGTCCGGGCGCCGGGCAACAACCAGAAGTGCCTGGGCTTCGGCGCGGTGGACTGGCGGGACGGCTGGCTCTGCTTCGGCTTCAGCCCTCGCCGCGACGCCCAGACGTTGTGTCTGCAACTCGACGAACTCGTGGCGCGCTCCACGGCGCGCGGTCGGACGGCGATCGTGCTGCTGGACAACGCCAGGACGCATACGCCCAAGGGCTCCCGCCTGGTGCGCGAAACGCTCGCCCGCCATGGCGACGCCCTCCGGTTGGTCTACACGCCAGCCTACGATCCCGACAGCAATCCCATCGAACGGCTCCGGCGCCAGTTCCGCCATCGCGTGACCCACAACCACCACCGCGACGACTTCTGGGCGCTCTACCAGGACGCGGAAGCCGAGGTCGACCGACTCCAGGCCGACCCACCCAGCGTCCTCCGGCGCCTCGGTAGTCCAAACGAACCGTCAGACGTCGTCCTAGGCGCAGCAGCCTGACCGAGACACATCAGAGTGGAAGCATTTAGCGGTACTTTGTGGACTACGGTTCTCGATCTCCACCCTCCTCTGGGGCCAGACTATTATGAGGTACCAAGGAACCGGTGCTCCCCAGGAGAACCGAGCGTATTCGTTCCGTAGTCCACAAAGTACCGTTAGGCGACATGGTTGATCGAGGCCCAAACTCACCGGCCGTGTTTTGAGTTCTTCCTGACAACCGAAACGGCTTCCTGCCTGATGGGAAATCATGAGCGTAAGCACGTCCTCTACGGTCGTGGGCTGGCAACGCCCGCTCTATCACAGCAAATAACACGCGTGCAATTTCGGGAGACTCAATATGTACGCGCATGTGCCTCGTTTGAGCTGCTCCCTCGCTATCTGGAATTGACGGAGGCCCTGCTTGTCCATGCATACCTTGACCCCACCGTCGCCCTAGCCGAACAACGAGAGTCGGTGCTCGTCGGCAGCATGTCAGGCGAGCGCCACCTGCGAGACAAGCTACAGAGCGCCGTCTGGTACGAGCGGTATCAAGGACCAAAGCCGCTTATCGTCGGCCACCGCAATTACCTGGGGAAGAGAGCGCCGCTCATCTATCGCGATTTCGTCTATGGCTTGGACACCGATTGCTGCTACGGAGGGGCATTGACGGGCCTGATCCTTCCTTCTTTTCGCATCCTCTCGGTTCAGGCCCTGCGGCAGCACTGGAGCACGCTTCGGCAAGCCTATGCCGGTAAGCTAGATTGGCGAGTCGGCCACGATCGCCGGCTGTCCGCTGAACCAGCTGTGGAGGCATCAGATGATGACCTTTCCATCCAGTCAAGAAGCCCAGCGACGGCCACGGGCCCGCGTAGTGTGTTCGTCGAGCGAGGTGAGCAAGCCGTCGATCTCTTGTACCGTTACGTCCTCGCCGAAAATGGCAGGCTACTCGCTGAACTGCGCCGCGACGAAGGCTTCGATAGCTTGTCTCCACGTGAGCAGGGCAAACGTTACGCTGCTCTCATCGGACAGACAGCCTTGACCGAACTGCTCCACATGGCACGCAAGGGGGAGCTGACGCGAGCCGTACTCGCTCGGCGCTTCCCTCATCCGGCGGACGCCTTGAGTCTAATTGATGAACGCGTCTTGGCAAGCCGGAGCGACGACGTCGAAGAACTTTAGAACCGAACACGCAGCGCCCAATTCCGTTTCCGATCGCGGGCGCCAAAACACGACCGGAGGGACCACGCACATGGAGCAACCGTACATTGGCGTCACTGGGATCAGCTCGGCGCGGGAAGCGCTCGGGATCACAGCCATCTTTGAGCAAGCGCTACCTGCAGCAGCGCACTGCACCCACCGCGGCATGGTTGGCTTCCTGGTCTCCGATGCGATCCTAAAAGGAAGGGTAAGCGCGCCGGCCAAATATCCGCCGACCGACGCGCTGGTGGGGCTGCTGACGGCCTCTGCAGGGAGCGGTCTCAACACGATTCACTACCACACCACTGAAAGGAGCACGCTAGCCGACCAGGTCGCCAGCCTTCTCAATCAAGACCGGATTTATGAGCGGGAGCTGTGCCGCGCCGTCCAACTGAACATGGCGTGGCCCGACGTGAGCGAAGTTCGCGCGCTGCGGGCAGGATTCCCGGACCTCAGTGTTATCCTCCAACTCGGAGCGCGCGTTCTTCACCGATACGACCATTCGGACATCGCAGACCGCCTGAGGACCTACCGGGACCTGGCCAGTTTCGTGCTTATCGACCCTTCGGGCGGCCGCGGCCGAGCGTTCGCGGCGTCGTTTGTGGTTCCCTTCGTCAGCATGGTACAGGAAGCCTTGCCTGAGGCAACGTTGGTCTTAGCCGGCGGCTTTACCGGCGAGAACGTTCTGGGGCGCTTGGAGGAACTGCGTTTGAGCATCGGTACGAAGCACTTCGCGATCGATGCTGAAGGAGGGCTGCGCGGGACAACAGAAGCGGATCCGAACGGACCGTTTTCCATTCAACGCGCGAAGGATTACGTAGAGAAGGCGGCTCGCTTCTTTGCGACGGCGGGCTGAGGTCGGTCTTGCCGCACTCCTCTCGCAACCGAATGGACGCAACGGCCAGGGGTGTTGGACAGACGGCCAGAGACGGTATGATTGACCCCGAATCTGGAGTGATGCCGCAGACCGGCCTGCGCTGCTCGTCCAGGCTGACGGGTGAATCAGGTTCGAGGTTGTCGACACGCGCCGTCCTTGCTCTTGAGCAGCCCGGCTGACAGGTGCCTGACGCCGCGCCATCGGACTCCACCGGCGGGATAGACCGGGTGCCAATGTCGACGATTGTCTACCAATGCCCCTCCCCAGATGTAGCGACCACACGCCGCTCGCGGCGACGATCCGCCCAACAGGCTCGGATGCACGGCCTACTCCGGCTCTAGCTTGACCGCGAACTGTTCCAGTCCGGCGAGCTTCACGAGCAGGACACCCTTAACGGTTGCGGTACCCTGCTCGTCGGTCCGGGCGGAGGACAGCGGCAGGCCCTCGATCTCGATGGACGCTATCAGACCCGGAACTGGAGTATCACTGTCGTCGAGCACACGCAACTGTACGTCTGCCACGCCACCTCTCGGCGGATCTCCTGACGTAAGCGCTGATTGCACGCTGACGGTCCGGCCATCCGGCAGAGCAACGGCAATTATCGGTAATGCCATCGAGCGCTCGAGTAAACCGGTCTCGAGATCGGAATCTTCGCCAGAAACTGCGGCCTGTTGCCGGATATCCCCACCTAGGGTCACCCTACGTGCGACTGGAGTACGCAGCAGGTCGCGCAGGCTCGCCCGGATCTGCGCACCGAAGTTCTGTCGCTGTACCGGCACGGGCACGGCCGACGGAAACGGCCAGATGGCTATGTCACGCCGTGCGATTCCGATCGCGTCGGTGAGACGATACACCAGGTTGTACGTTAGCTCAGACTCGGGAAGGGCCGCGTTTTCCAGGAGGGGGACGGCCAAGGGGTCAATGGCCGCGGCCTTGGCTAGCTCAAGCCTTGACCACCCCCTGGTCTCGCGTAACGCCTTCACATACCGCCCAAACCGCGCCATCGGCGTGTTGGGGTCCCGGCTTGTCGTTGCCCCCTCTTGCTGTAGCCACTTCAGCAGGCGAGACGACACGAACGTCTCCTGGGTCGCTTCCCTTCCCTCTTGTTCCCAATCAAAGGCGGTTGCCCAGCCTTGTTCCTCGGGCCGCGGGATCATGGCCTGTGCCCTCCTCCCCGACTCTCCTTCAGCTCGTCCGGTATCTCGCGACGATCCTCCGGTTTCGACTTCGCCTTGCGCTGACCGGGTTTACGAAAGGTGATCGGAGCCTCCTTGTATTCGCTCTTGTATCGGCTGAGCAACTCTTCCAGCCCTCGGCGCAGCTGGTCCCGCACCCACTGGCCGGCGCGCTTTCGTGAGTCCGCGGATTCGTCGCCGAGTAGGTCCGGGCGAAGAGTTTCCGCGATGCGGATATCCAGACGGATCCGCCGCTCGGGCGCGCCCTGCTCGCCTTCCAGGGAATCTGCGGCTCCATCCGCGTCATCGTCTGCGGGCGGGCGGGGGGCTGGCTCGTCATCCTGCCGCAATTGAGTGTAAAGCAGGATAACACTGCGATAGCGCTTCGGCCCGGTATCGGGCAGCAGGTCGAGGAGGTGGCGCAGCCGATTCACGAACTGGATCCTGTCCGCCTGGTTGAATCGCTCCGCTTCATCATCGGCCGGATTGAAAGCTGGATCAAAGAATTGTTCCATCAGCTTATTCAGCGAAACCTCAACGGGTTCACCAGAGGAAGGGTTCAGCGGCGTGGGACGGGATCCACGATGTCGGAACACTTCGATGGCTGAGTTAACCCCCGCGGGATACACGTAGGCGCGCAATTCGTCCCAGGCTCTTTCGGCCCGTAGGGCCCAATGGTGTGCCTCAAAGCGCTGCGCCGCGGCGACGAGGCGCAGTACCTCGCGATGGTCAACCAGTTTCATCACTGCAGTGGTGGCCGCCGTTACACGCTCGGCGTCGCTGAGAGGTGGCTTCCAGCGCGTCGCGGTGCGTTCTACACCCTGCCATACTTTGGGCCACACGACCGTTTCAATCCAGGAACGGGATCGTGCGATTTCCGGTGGCCGTTCGCCGCCAGAGCTCTGCTCGCTCACCACGCTGCCTCCTGTTCGCCCGCTCTCCGCACATCGCACTCACCTACCACAACGGGGCTGAGGCACCTGTGTGGCAGAAGCACGTCGAGCAAAACTACGAAGGGTGCGCCTATCATCGTGAGGCCACCGGCTGTGAAGCAAGGCAGTTGCGTCCGACCGACGGATGACCCTCAGACGCAAGCAGCTCGCGGAGCCGCTCGGCAGTTGACACATCCCCAGCGACTCCCAGCACAAGAGCCAGGCGGCGATTAAGCACTGAGCGGCCGGGCGCAGTCGAGCGTCCAGTAGCGTGTTCCGCCACTGTCAGCCAGGCCAACGCCAGCGTCGGTGATTGTACGGTCCAGCAGCAAGGCGTGATGGCGGGGGCTATCGATCCATGCTTGGAGCGTTGCCTGCGCTGTCCAGGTGCCGACCACGATGTTCTCGCCGGGTAAGCGTTCACGGGGTCGTCAGGGGGTGAGGACTGCGGGCGGCGTAGCGAGCGCGGGCGCGGGGAGCAAGGAAGGGATGGGCTCGCCGCGCAAGGCGGCGGTGCAGACGGCGGTGAGATAGTCGAGGAGGGGGCGCTGCTGCTGCTGGCAGGTCGTGGCGACCGAGAGGAGGCGGGCGACGAATTGATTGCCGGCGTCCGTTTGCGCCCCCAGGCTCTGCTTGCGCCAGAGCACGGCCGGGCGGACGGCGCGTTCGGCGGCGTTGTTGGTCGGTTCGACGCCGGGGACGCTGACGAACGTCCAGAGCGCCGGCCACAAGGCGAGGAGGGCGCGACAGAGGCTGGCGGCTTTGGCGCTGGGACTCGCCTGGCCGGCTTCTAGCAGCGCGCGGAACTCGGTTCGGATGGGCTGCATCGTCCGGGGCAGCGCCTCCCGGGCGACCGGGTCGGCCCGCGCCGCGTGCCAGGTGGCGAAGGGGCGCGTGGTCAGATCCAGCGCCGGCTGGCCGATCTCCTTCGCCGCCCCACCACGGTCCACGAGCCCCTGGAAGTCGCGTTTGAGATGCGCCCAGCAGAGCTGGCGGCGCAGCACCCCCAGCCACAGGTAGGCCGTCCAGCGGTCGCTGCTGACGACGCCCGCGAAGTCCTCGCCCAGTAGCCCCTTGAGGACGTCGCCGCCCCGGCTGCGGGCGATGGTGAAGACGGTCGCTAGCCCGGTCGTCACCACCCACAGCCAGCAGGGCTTCCCCGCCTGGCGCCAGCTGGTTTCATCGGCGTTGGCGACGGGCGCCGCCCGCACTGCCTGCGCCAGGTCCGCCATTGGCCGGGCGAGCGCCGCCGCCGTCTCTCGGCACAGGGCGTCCACGCTCCCCAGCGCCACGTCCGCCCCGATCAAGTCCCCCAGCACGCCAACGACCGCGCGCCGACTCAGGCGGTAGCGCCCGGACAACACCGCGACCGCCGCCTGCAGCCGCGGCCCGAACGCCCCCGTGGGCACGCCCGGCGGCAGCGCCGCCCGCGTCTGCTCGCCGCAGCACGGGCAGCGGACGCGCTGCAACTGATATTCCGTCACCTCCACCCGGACCGGCGGCAACTCGCTCACCTGATGCCGCTCCGGCGCCGTCGCTAGCCACTCCGGCGTCTGGGGCAGCGCCAGACCGCAGCGCCGGCACCGCCCCGGCCACACCGGGATCAGATGATCGACGCGCTCGGGCGGCTCTAGCAGGCGCTGGTGCGCCCGATGGCCCGGTTGCCCACCCGGCTTGCGCCCGCTCGGGGGGCGCTTGGGCGGGGCCGACGCCGAAGGCGGATCGGACGAGGGGGGCCGCGAAGAGTTGGCCGAATTCTGCCCTAAGCGCGCTTCCAGTTCGGCCACGCGGGCTTGCAGCGCCGCCTGCTCCCCGCGCAGCGCGCTGAGCTCGGCTCGCACGGCCTGGGTTGCTGCCCACAGCTCGCGCAGCAGCGCATTCGCTTCGTCCACGGTGCGCCCTTGCGGCGCCTCGCCTTCCATGCCCACCAGTATGCACCACGCCGCGCCGCCGTCAATCACCCGCTCAGGATGCCGCTGACCGGGCGTGAACGCTTACGTTGGAGGAAGTCAAGAAGAGACGACATGGTCATCTTCTGCACATATGTCCAGCG
>CALBSQ010000086.1 GCA_937967325.1 uncultured Chloroflexota bacterium | reverse complement strand
AACATCCGCCGCTCGCCAGTGGAAAAAGCGGCGTGATCACACGGGATTGGTATTACCCATTTTCATGGTTACGGTAATGGTCGCGGCCCTGCTCACGGGCGTGCTGCCGGCGACTCCCGTCGCGGCATCCGCCTCCACCGCCCCGGTCCTCGCCGTCTACTACGCCTGGTACGGCTTGCCCTCCTGGGACCCCAATAAGATGTCGGACTTGCCGGCGACGCCGTACAACTCGGCCGAGCCGGCGGTAATCCGGCAGCAGGTGGCGGAGGCGCAGGGCGCGGGTATCGACGGCTTCGAGCTCGATTGGTATGGGCCCAACGATCCGGACGGCATCGACAAGAACCTGCAGACGCTGCTGTCCGTCGCCCACGGCACGAGCTTCAAGGTCAGCGCCTACGTCGACCTCAACCTCATCCACTCGCAGGCCGACGTCATTGCCGACCTCACCTACCTGCAGCGGTATTACTCGGACCCAGCTTGGTTGCAGGTCAACGGAAAGCCGTTCGTGGCGTTCTATCACACCCAGAACTTCGACGTGCCCACCTGGAGGCGCATCTTCGCCCAGGTCGATCCCAATCACGCGGTCACCTGGATGGGCGAGGGGATCGACTTCTCCTACCTGGACGTGTTCGACGGCCTCCATCCCTTCTCCATCGCGTGGGCCCAGGACCCCTCCGCGCAGTTGGCGACCTTCGCGGCCAAGGCGCGGGCGCATCCCGGCAAGCTCTGGATGGCGACGGTGATGCCGGGCAACGACGATACGCACCTGGGCCGCGCGGACGGCTTCAAGGTGGACCGCCGGGACGGCGCCTACTACACCACGGTCTGGCAGGGCGCCATCGCCACCCACCCCGACCTGATCCAGATCACCTCCTTCAACGAGTGGTTCGAGGGGCACCAGATCGAGCCGAGCCGGACCTACGGCGACCGCTACCTGCAGCTCACCAAGCGGGAGAGCGACGCCTACCGCGCGGCGATGGGCGCCCCGGCCGAGTCGACCTCCTCGGCGGCGTCCACGCCCTCGACCGCTGCGCCACCGCCGCCGGCACCCGCGTCGCCACTGCCATCGACCAGCGGCTGCACGTTCGTGCTGGGCTTCGCCACGATCGCCGGCGCGCTGCCCCAGCAGGTCGGGCAATGCCTGGACGAGGAGGGGCACAACCCGACCAACGGGGACGCTTTGCAGCACACCGCGGGCGGCCTGCTGGTCTGGCGCAAGGCCGATAACTGGACGGCCTTCACCGACGGCTACCACACCTGGATCAACGGGCCACAGGGGATCGTCGAGCGCCTCAACACCCAGCGCTTCTCCTGGGAGGCCAACCCCGATGGACTGCCGGTGGTGCGCTAAGCACGTACGTGCCGCTGGTGGCGGGGCGCCGGGGCCAGGCCTGTCTATCCATCATGTGGAAGGCCACAAAAACGATGCCTCCGAAGTCGGCCCGAAGATGTGGATGACCCGTCGTGCTAGCGTCCTAGCGCCCGCAAAGGGCGCGTTGCGTCGCGTCTATACGAGATCGGGTATACTCCGTCGATGCCGCACCGCCGCCCGCTCTAATGGGTCGGATCCGCGAAAGCTGATCTGCGGGCTTTTCCCGAGGATGTTCAGTATCTCGTGGGGCATGGGCTATTGGGCGCCCAGTACGGCGACAAGCATCCCGCAGCGAAGCCGCTCAGGGGCTTTGGCGGAGGCGGGGTCCTGGAGATCGTGGACGACGAGGATGGCAGCACCTACCGCGCCGTGTATACGGTCCGGCTGCGCGCCGGCGTCTATGTCCTGCATGCGTTCCAGAAGAAGAGCCGGCACGGTGTCAAGACCGACGCCAGTGACCAGGCGCTCATTCGGTCTCGTCTCCGGTGGGCGGAAGACGTGGACGCAGCAGTTGCAAGGGAAGAGCAGCAATGACGGAGGTAGCAGTGGCGATCGAGCCGAGTAGTGGGAACGTCTTCGCGGACCTTGGCCTCCCCGATCCCGAGGAACGGCTGCTCAAGGCGGAGCTCGGTCGCCAGATTCGCACGCTGATCGGCGCCCGTGGTCTAACGCAGACGGACGCGGCGGAGCTGCTTGGTCTGCACCAGCCGCACGTGTCCAACCTCGTCCGCGGGAAGCTGGCGGGCTTCTCGGTCGAACGGCTCATGGGGTACCTCAACCTGCTCGGTCAGGACGTGGTGGTTATCGTCACGCCCGCCCCGGACCAGACCCGGGGGCACATCACCGTGACCGGAGCCAGTATCGACCCTACCGAACGGACGGCGCTGGCGGGACATCGCTGATTCGGACGCCTCGGCCGGATTAGCGAAGGCGCTGTACTGACGCCTGGTTGTTCACCGCCAGCAACCGGACCATTGAGGAGCGGGGCAATGTCTGACCGCGCAGGTGACAGCGGCCACGACCGAGGTAGGCTCGGAGTCTCCCGCCAGAGCATGGGATCACCCGTCCATGAAGCGTTCTTGATCGCTCCGTGTTAGGTGCACACGCCCAACGACGACCGCTACAATCCCTCCCATTCCTCTCTAGGAATTCCGGCCTGCTTGAGTATGCGCTCGAGGAACTCGCTGCTAATGTCGCCACGCTGCGGGTTGGGAACCCAGACGCGACGCTGGCTGCGAATCAGGTACTGGTGGTTACCGCCAGACAAGGGGCCTTCGAATCCCAGTTGCCGCAGGTTGGAGACGAGAGCCCGCCGGGAAATCGGACCGAGCCGCGGCACGCTAGGCTACATCTTGCTTCACGGAGAGGTCAATCTCATCGATGATCGGAACCGGCAAGTGTCGGTCAAAACTGAGGAGAAGCCAACCTTCGAGCACACTTTGTAGCTCTTCTCGCGTTTCCTCCAGTGTCATCGAGTTAGCGAATACGCCTTCAAACCCCGGGATCTCGCCATAATAGCTGTCATCGCTCAACTTCTCGTAATGAGCCCGGCTCATCGCGGCGCGGATGTAGTTGGTGAGCATGTCCCGTCTCCCTTTATGAAGAATAGCGAATCGAGTGCGGTCGGACAAGACCCCACCTGTGGTGAGTTGCTCAGCCCGATGTCAGGAGTGAGTGGAGCTTTTTGGCGCCGTCAGTACATGGTATGAACAAAGGCGGCGGCAGCCTCGCCCTATGGGGTTACCGATTGAAAGGCGAACGTGTGGTAGCAAAGGGGAAACGCGATATTGCCGGTTTACACCGGGCCAATGAGACGACGGCGCGGCTGCTGCGCGACCTGGCTAGCCGGGCGCAGCCGGGGGTGACGACCGGGGCGCTGAACGCCTACGCGGCGGCTTACATCCGGCGCATCGGCGGCGAGCCGGTGTTCCACACGCAGAATGGGTTCCCGGGCTGCATCAATACGTCGGTCAACGACGAGGCCGTCCACGGGGTGCCGGGCGACCGGGTGCTGCTGGAGGGCGACTTGCTGAAGATCGACTGCGGCCTCCGCCTGGATGGCTACTGCGGGGATAGCACGATCACCTTGGGCGTCGGCCGGCAGGACCGTCTGGCCGCGCGGCGGCGTGAGGTGATGGAGGCGGCGCGTGAGGCACTGGCCCGTGGCATCACCGCCGCCCAAGTTGGCAAGCGCACCGGCGATGTCGGGCACGCTATGCAGTCCTACGTCGAGGGCCGCGGTATGCACCTGCTGCGGCAGTTCACCGGGCACGGGCTGGGACGGCGCCTCTGGGAAGCGCCGTCCGTTCCCGCGGTGGGCACGCCCGGCACGGGATCTCGCCTCGTGGAGGGACTGGTGTTTACCATCGAGCCCATCGTCGTCGGCGGCAGCGCCGACGTCTACACCGCGCCCGATGGCTGGACCATCCTGACCGCCGACAGCGCGCCGGCAGCGCAGTTCGAACACACAATCATGGTCACCGCCCACGGCCCGCGCGTGCTGAGCAGACTGGCGGTGTGAGGCCTGGGGACCCCTCACACCGCGGCATTCGATGTCGCTCCCATCTCCACGTGGTCGAGATCAATTCTGGGCCGCGGTTCCCGCACGCGCCTCGCCAGTATCCACAGCGCGACGAGACCGGCGACCCAGAAGACGGCAAAGGCGGCGGGAAAGCCGGCGTGGTCGGCCAGCCAGCCGCCCAGGAGCGGGCCGGTGAGGGCCATCGGCGCGCCGGCCACGCTGGCCAGGCCGACGTAGGTCGGCCGGCGATCCTCGGGGGCGAATTCCAGCATGATGGCGAATCTCGACAGGGCGTTGGCGCTGGCCGCGGCGCCGAGCAGGGCGAAGACGAGCGCGTAGCTCGCCGCGTTTGGCAGAAGGAGCGCGGCAGGGATGGCCAGCTCGATGGCAACTGCTCCGCCGATCAGCACGACTTTGTGACCCCGCCGGTCCGCCAGGTGGCCCCACAGCAGGTTGATGGCCGTCTGCGCTGTCAACAACACGGCGGTGTACCAACCGGCTTCACGGTCGCCGATGCCCAGGCGTCCGATAGCGACGACCATGAAGAAGCCTGAGGCGGCGTTGGCGAGTGAGCCTGCCATCGCGGCAAGCAGATACCAGGAGAAGTTGCGGTCGCGCGCCACGATTCCCGGCAAGCGCCGGACCCATTGGGTGACCGGCTCGCGCGACTTCTGCCGTAGCGGTCCTTGTTCCCGATTGAGCGCGAAGAAGCCGTACGACACCATCACCGGCACGAAGGCGATGAGGAACAGGTGGACGTAGCCGTCGGGGAAGCCGCCCGCGTCCAGCAATCGCTGCGAGAGCAGCGCGCCGCCGATGCCCATAAGCCCGGCTAAGGCGTTGCTGCGGCCGAAGAAGGCGCCGCGCCGTCGCACCGGGATGGCGCGCGCGATCAGGTCGAGCCAGGCCGGCGTGAGCGCGCCGCCGGTGCCGGCGAAGATGGAGATCAGCAGGAAGGTCAGCAGGAGGGCCGTCCCCGGATGGGAGACGGCCAGGGTCGCCGCGACAACGGCCAGGATCAGGTATGGGATGCGCTCGCCTGGGGTGACCCACAGGATGAGCCGCTTCTTGCTGACGACGCGCTCGGCTATGGGCGCGAAGAAGAGGTTGGGCAAGGCAAAGCCGGCGGTCGCCAGCGCGCTCAGGGCCCCGATCGCCAGGTTGGAGGTCGTGAGGTGGCGGATGTACGTGGGCAAGATCGTCGTGATCGACACCAGCGTGGTCGCGAAGGAGTAGAAGGCAATGTCCAGGCAGAGCACGGTGAAGTTCCACCGGTACCACGGTGGAATCGCATGGTGGCCGCTACTCACCGAGCGCGCTGAGCAGCGCCTCGAGGCGCGGCTTCACCACCTGCAGGTGGTTGCGGCTGGCCTCGGTGACCTTGACCTTATCCAGGATGTAATTGACCATCTTGAGGAGCACGTCCGCCTCTGACCGTGTCACGAAGAAGGCGTGGCGCTCGTCGTCGTCGTCGGCGCGGATGAAGCTGACGGCATCCCCCAGCTCGTCCATTGTGACCGTCGGGCCGCCGGTCTCGACGACCAGGGCGCCGGTAGACGGGTCATAGCGGACGCTGACAGGTCGGTCCGCCATCGTTCCCCCTGGAGGGCACTACGCCGGGGCGTAGCGGCCCAGCCACCCTTCCGTCACGCCGGCGAGCTCCGGCAGCGGTCGCCCGACTTTCTTCGTCCAGGGTGTGGCGTGCTCTTCGGCGATGGCTATGCAGGACTTGAGATTACCCACGCCCTGCGTCTCCAGCCAGCGCCGTCGGTCACGGGCGTCCGCAATGCGCACGCCATCTTTCCAGATTGCTCGACCAGCCAGGAAGCCGGAGGCGCCATTCTTGCAGGCGATCTCGACCTGCTTGCGGAAGAGCTCGATGTCCACGCCGGCGCTCAGGACGACCCAGGGTACCGGCGTGGCGGCATCAATCTGCCGGCACCACTCCGCCATCTTGCCCTCGTCGTGCTCGAACTTCAGATCGGCCGGG
>CALBSQ010000085.1 GCA_937967325.1 uncultured Chloroflexota bacterium | reverse complement strand
CGCTCCGGGCGACGCTGCTCCGGCTATACTAGACGCACACGTGTGCTCGTCTCTATGATGGTCCTTGGAAGGCTGGGAGCATGACCCGCTCGACGGCGATACGACTCATCATTATCATGTTGTTGGCGCTCGTCGCCGTGTGGATCGATTGGCCGGGCAACCCCGGCATTTACTTCCAGGGGCTGGGCACGACAATCGATAAGCCCATCGCGGTTCAGGAGGGGCTCGACCTGCAAGGTGGCCTGTCCGTGCTATTGCAGGCAAAGCCGGGCCAGCAAGTCACCCCTGATGCCATGACCGCGGCCAAGGCGGTTATCGACAACCGAGTTAATGCGCTAGGGGTTGCCGAGCCGGTCATTCAGCTCTCCGGCAGCGACCGCATCATCGTCGAGCTCCCCGGCCTAAAGGATCCTCAACAGGCTATCAGCTTGTTCGGTCAAACGGGGCTGTTGGAATTCTTGGACACGGGGAGCCTGTACATTCCGTTTGGCTGCCCGGTTCCTTATCCAGACGGTCACGTACCGAGCTCGTCCGGTGCGCCGCCGGGCTGCCCCACTCCGCAGCAGATCGGCAAGCCCAACGTCGTGGTGTCGGGACCAGAAGTCCAAACGGCCGCCGTGGGCTACGACCAGCTCAACCAGCCGCAAGTCAATGTGACCCTGAATTCGCAGGGCGGGTCCAAGATGAGCGCCTTCACCGCCCAAAACATCGGCAAATACCTGACTATCACGATGGATCGCGTGGTCGTCGAGAGCGCGACGATTCAAGGCGCCTTTGGCTCGAGCTTCTACGTTCATGGCAATATGACGTTGAACGACGCGAAGCGCATCACGTTGGAGATCAAGTACGGCGCCCTGCCAATCTCGATGGACATCGTCCAACAACAGAACGTCGGTCCCACGCTGGGTCAGGACTCGGTCAATCGCAGCATCGTAGCCGGCATCATCGGGCTCGCCATTGTCATGGCCTTCATGCTGCTCTATTACTGGGTGCCTGGTATCCTTGCGGACATCGCGCTGCTCGTCTACGCGCTGGTCGTCTTCGCGATCTTCAAGTTCATACCGGTGACGCTCACCCTGGCCGGTATCGCCGGATTCATCCTCAGCATCGGCATGGCCGTCGACGCCAATGTGCTGACCTTCGAGCGGTTGAAAGAAGAGCTGCGCAGCGGCAAGACGCTGCACGCGGCGCTGGAAGCCGCCTTCGATCGTGCCTGGCCGTCCATTCGTGACTCCAACATCTCGACGATGCTGACCTGCGGCGTGCTCTACGTGTTCGGCACCGGCTCCATCCGCGGCTTTGCGCTGACGCTCTTCATCGGCGTGATCGTGAGCTTGTTCTCCGCTATCTTCGTGACCAGGACATTCCTGCGCGTGGCTGCGGCCTTCCCCGCCGTGCGACGCCCCCGCCTGTTTGGTGTAGAAAGAGCCCCTGTCGTTGCTTGACATCATCGGTCGTCGCTACCTCTACTTTCGCATCTCATTGTTAGTGATCATTCCCGGCGCGCTCGCGCTGATCTTCTTCGGGCTTCGTCCGGGGATTGATTTCAGTGGCGGCTCGATCTTGCAAGTGCAGCTCCAGAAACCTCCGGACATCGCCGCGATCCAGCAGATTCTGACCAAGGACGGCTTCCCCGACTCGGTGGTGCAATCGGTGAACGACCAGAACACGCCCAACTCGGTGCTGCTGCGCACGAAGCCGATGTCCAACACGCCCCAGAACGACCAGAAGGCCAAAGTGGAAGCCGACTTGCAGGCGCAGTTTGGCCCGGTCAAGGAGCTGCAGTTCCAGAGCATTGGCCCCGTGATCGGCGCGGAGCTCACGCGCAAGGCGATCTTCGCCGTGTTGGGCGCCAGCGTGCTCATCCTGCTGTACATATGGTACGCCTTCCGCAACGTGCCCACGCCATTTCGCTTTGGGATTTGCGCGCTCGCGGCCCTCCTCCACGACGTGCTGGTGGTCATGGGCATCTTTGCCATCCTCGGCAGGTTGTTCCAGATCGAGATCGACGCCCTCTTCGTGACGGCAATGCTGACCGTCATCGGTTTCTCGGTGCACGACACTATCGTCGTGTTCGACCGGATTCGGGAGAATCTCGCTCGCCGAACCGGCGACCACTTCGAGACGGTGGTGAACCACAGCATCGTCCAGACGCTCGCCCGCTCGCTCAACACGTCGATCACGGTGTTGCTCACCTTGTTGGCGCTCTACCTGTTCGGCGGCGTTAGTATCCGCATCTTTGTACTCGCGCTGCTCATCGGCATCTTCAGCGGGACCTACTCCTCAATTTTCAACGCCAGTTGCCTACTGGTGGTCTGGCAGAACCGCGAGTTCAAGGAGTTCGTTCCTCGACTATTTGGGCGGCGCGCCGCGGCGACATAGCAGTTGAGAGGCGCCTGTGCCACGGCTGATCGCCATTGCCAACCGTAAGGGCGGCGCCGGCAAGGCCACTACGTGCATTAACCTCGCCGGGGCGACGGTGAACACCGTCCATTGAATCGGCCAGCCGGTCGCCTTGGCAGCCGTCCCCAGCTTCACCTGGTGACCGACCCTCGCCTACCACCTCCAGTGCTCCTGGACGCCGTTGCCGCCGCCGTGGCCGGCGGCGTCGATGTCGTCCAGGTGAGGAACAGGGCAGCAAGCCCGGCGGAGTTGGTCGACCTTGTTCGGGCTGTTCGCCACCGCATCGGACAGAACGCCCTGTTGCTGGTCAACGGTCCACCAGACATCGCGCTGAGCAGCGACGCGGACGGAGTACATTTGCCCGAGCTGGTCATCAACCCGGCGGTGGCGCGCCAGCGACTGGGGAATGGGCGACACGTCGGCGTGTCGGTACACAGCCTCGAATCGGCGATTCGCGCCGAGCGCCTTGGCGCCGACAGTCTGACCTTTGGGCACATCTTCGCGACATCCTCGCACCCGGAGCGTGCCCCGCGCGGATTGGGTGAGCTCATCGCCGTGACACGGGTGGTGACGGTACCGGTCGTCGCCATAGGCGGCATCCAAACGAGCAACGTCTCGGTCGTGCTCGCGCACGGCGCCAGCGGCATCGCTGTCATCTCAGCCATTCTCGACGCAGCGGATCCCGGCGATGCTGCCCGGGCGCTACGCCAAGCGCTCGACGCCGCGGGCGGCGTTACGTCATGACCTCCTATCGTCGGGGTGACCGGGCCATCGCGGGCTCGGCCACAGCGTTTTACGGTAAGCCA
>CALBSQ010000084.1 GCA_937967325.1 uncultured Chloroflexota bacterium | reverse complement strand
TCCAGCACGTCGGCAGCCCCAGCACCCTCGCTCCGCAACTCGCCTCCGCAGCCTAAGAAACTGCATGACTAATAAGGGAAGGGGAGGTAGGATAGGAGCGAACGAGCTGCAGGAGGGATGGCATGTCCTATCGAACGCCGCCGACGGCGCCGCGGCCGCCGCGGCGGCCGTACCCGAGTGACCTGACGGAGGGGCAGTGGGGGCGGATCGCGCCGCTGTTGCTCGGCGGTGGCACGCGCGGCCAGCCGCGCATCTGGCCGTTGCGGGAGATCGTCGACGCCATCGGCTACGTGCTCCACAACGGGGGCGTCTGGCGGGCGCTGCCGCACGACTTCCCGCCCTGGCCGACGGTGTGGTCGTATGTTCGCGACTGGCGCGACGACGGGACGTGGCAGCGCGTGCATGCCGCGCTGCATCGGCCGGCGCGGGCGGCGCAGGGGCGCGACCCCGAGCCCAGCGCGGGCGTCTTGGACCGCCAGTCGGTGAAGACGACGGAAAGGGGGGGCTGCGCGGCTACGACGCCGGCAAGCGCGTGCTCGGGCGCCAGCGCTTCCTCCTGGTCGACACGCAAGGCTGGCTGATCGCCGTGTGGGTGGACGCCGCCGACGTGCCGGAGTGGGACGGGGGGCGGGAGCCGGTCCGCCAGGCGCAACGGGCGCACCCGCGCCTCCGCCACCTCTGGGTGGACGCCGGCTTCGGGACGCGCTTCGCCCAGTGGGTCGAGCAGGCGGTCGGCTGGACGGTGGCGGTCGTCACCAAGGTGGCCGGCCAGCAAGGGTTCGCCGTCCAGCCGCGGCGGTGGGTGGTGGAACGGACCTTCTCGTGGCTGTTCAAACAGCGCCGCCTCGCCAAAGACTACGAACGGCTCGAAGAGTCGACCGAAGCCTGGATCTATCTCACCATGATCCGCCTCATGTCCCGAAAGCTCGCCGACCTTGCTCATTAGTCATACAGTCTCTAAGGGAGATGGTTCCGCATGGAAGCATTTAGGGACTGCTGGTCACAACTTTGGGACCACGCGCCGAACTGTGGCTCATCGCGTTGGGCATGGGAGCGAGGGTTGTTGCAGCCAGCTTTGCGAGAATGTTCCCTCCGACGCCCCAAGCAGAAGCGCGGGTGCCACACTTGCATGGGCAGTTATGTTACGCTGACTGACGCTGAGCACATAGCCAAAACTATGATGTATGTTCTGAGGTTCCTCCCATTGGGCGAGCAACGCCATAGTACTGGTCACCTGCGTGGCTCTCCCCTGGCTGGGCGGCGGGACGGGAAGGCGATGCCGAACAGGATGGTGCTCTCCAAGCGGCGCTACACGTTCGACGAGTGGGCGGAATCGCCGGGCAATACCACTCTGGCTGAGCTGGTAGACGGGATTCCGGTAGAGCGCGTGTCGACAAGCGGGGACCATGGCGAGGTAGTAGGAGATCTTTGGGACTGGTTGCGGCGAGCACAACGGGCCGGCCATGGCCGGGCATATGCCGGACCAACGGGCGTCCTGCTCGATCCGGATCGCGCCCGCGAGAACGTGCGGGAGCCGGATCTCTTCTTCTTCGGACCTGGCCGGCCGACGGTGCGCGGGCGCAAAGGCATCGAGGGAGTTCCCGATCTGGTGATTGAGGTGCTCTCGCCGGGGAACTACCAGGATGAGCTGCCCGGCGGCTCCATCTGGCAGAGCTACGAGCGCTTCGGGGTACCGAGCTACTGGATCGTCGACTTCGAGGCGCGGACGGTGGCGCAACACGCGCATCGCGATGGGCGATTCGTGGAGGTAGCGCGGCTGCGCTCAGGCGACGTGCTGACCTCCCCGTTGTTCCCTACGATCACGTTGCCGGCGGCCGACCTGTTCCGAGCAGTGGACCTGTAGCGGGAACGGCAACACCTGTGTTGCGGACGCGTCCCGATCGCCAGGAGGCCGCAGATGCCGCCGCCCAGGTGGCGTAGTGGATTCGTAGCCGGAAAGGCAGCTGTGGCGACCGAGAGCGCGGCCTCCGCGGCGATGTCGTCGCGACCATCCGGCGGCCGGAGAGCGCGCGCCCTCTGGTCACTGCCACCGACCATGAGCGGCTACCGGCCGTCGTGGCTGGGGCCGGACATCATCGCCGGCATCACCCTCGCCGCCGTCTCCATTCCGGAGTGCATGGGCTACACCAAGATTGTCGGCATGCCGGTAGTCACCGGCCTGTACACGATCTTGCTGCCCATTGTCGCGTTCGCTATCTTCGGCTCTTCGCGCCACCTGGTGGTCGGTGCCGACTCGGCAACCGCGGCCATTATCTTCGCCGCCCTCACTCCGCTCGCCCAACCGGCCTCAGCGCAATGGGTCGCGCTGGCAAGCATGTCGGCACTTCTGACCGCGGCCTTCCTGTTCGTCGCCTGGATCGTCCGGCTTGGCTTCCTCGCCAACTTCCTCTCGCGAACAGTCCTCGCCGGCTTCCTGACCGGCGTGGGGATAACGCTGCTGGTGGGCCAGCTCCCGGACATGCTCGGGGTTACCGTAAGCAGCCGGGAGTTCCTGTTGCGTCTGCTCGGCTCTGTCGAGGCGCTGCCCCGCCTCGAAGCGCCGACGCTCATCATGTCGCTGACGGTGCTCGCGGTCATCCTCCTCACGGAGCGTTTCTTCAAGGCCGTCCCAGGGGCGCTGCTCGCGGTGATCCTGGCTATCGTTGCGACTTGGCTGTTCCGGCTAGACCAGCACGGGGTCGCGGTGGTAGGACACGTTCAGCCGGGCCTGCCGGCGCTGGGACTGCCCTCGGTTTCGATCCGGGATGTCCCGGCGCTATTATCCACATCCGGATCGATGTTCCTGGTCATTGTCGCCCAGAGCGCCGCGACGGCGCGCAGCTTCGCGCACCGGCACGAGGAGTCGCTGCAAGAGAACCGCGACCTGCTGGGTCTCGGCGTAGCCAACCTGCTCGCCGGCCTATCCGGCACATTCGTCGTCAACGGCAGCCCGACCAAGACAGCCGTGGTAGAGGCGGCCGGTGGACGCACGCAGGTAGCTCAACTGGTAACCGCCTTGCTGGTCCTGGCTGTCCTGCTGGTCGCCACCGGCCCCATCGAGCGGCTGCCGGTAGCGGCACTGGCCGCCATCGTCTTCTTCATCGGCGCGAAGCTGATCGACATCCGGTCGCTCAGGCAGATCTACCGATTCCGCAAAGTGACCTTCGCCGTAGCTGTTGGCACGGCGCTGGCCGTCGTATTCCTGGGAGTCGAGCGGGGCATCTTCCTCGCCATTGGCTTGTCTGTGCTCGACCACTTGCGTCGGGAATACCATCCGAAGGACCTGGTGCTGACCCTATCGGGCCGGCACTGGAAATCCGTGCCGGCCGA
>CALBSQ010000083.1 GCA_937967325.1 uncultured Chloroflexota bacterium | reverse complement strand
ACATCCGCCGCTCGCCAGTGGAAAAAGCGGCGTGATCACACGGGATTGGTATTAGTTGCATAGTGTGCGGAGGTGACAGAGTGTCCCACGCGACACGAGCAAGGGACCAGCCGCGGTACCGTAGTCCGGATCGCGGGGGTAGTGCAGGCCAAGGGTAGCGCGGACGGCGTGTTTATCCAGGATGAGGAGACCGATGCGGAGGTAGCCCCGATGATGTTGCCCACGGCCGCGCGAATCGGTTTACTCGGCGTGCTCTGCTTCGCCCTGCTGGTCCCTGTCAAAAGTGCGCCGGGGGCCCAACAACCCTTGCACGCCATCTCAGGCGTCACCTACTTCGATGAAAACGGCAATGGTCACCGCGACGCGAACGAGCCCTTGCTCACCGGCGTGCAGATCTTGGTGCGCGGTCTCGGTGGATCCACTCCGCTGAGCACCAGCCAGGTGCTCAGCCAAGAAGGCGGCGCCTATGGCTCGACGGTGCTGCCCGGCACCTACAGCCTGCAGGCCGTCCTGGACATCCCAGAGTTCCTCAGCGGGGTGCCCGGCGGCACTGCCGTTCTGACCTCGTCGCCGCGCACAGTCGTGGTGACCGACGCCGACCAACAGGGCGTCGACTTCGCGCTGGTATTGCCCCCCACGCCGCGTGACCCTCGCTTCTTTACACAGACGGGCTACCGCATCGATGATGACCTCATCTGGCGCTACTTCCAAGCCCGCGGCGGCGTCGCAACCTTCGGCTTCCCGGTCAGCCGGACCTTCCCCTTCCTGGGCTACTGGACCCAGCTCTTCCAGCGCCAGGCCATCCAGGTCGGCGGGCAGGGCGGGGACGCCGCCCGCCCGATGAACCTGCTCGACCCGGGGCTGCTGCCCATCCGCAGCGCCAACTTCTCCGCCCTCCCCCCCTACGACGTCGGCCTGGCCCGCCAGGCGCCCTCGCCGTACGCTCCCGGGTACGCGGCGGCGGTGATCGCCTTCGTCCGCCAGCACGCGCCGGACACCTGGGAGGGCCTCCCCGTGGGCTTCTATCGCGCCTTTACCGGCACGGTGAGCCTGCGGACCGCGTATCCCACCGGGGGCGGGGACACTAGCCTGCTCCCCTTGCTCAACCTGGAGGTGTGGGGTGTGCCGACGAGCCAGCCGGCGTTCGATCCGGCCAACCACCGCTTCGTCTTCTTGCGCTTCCAGCGCGGCATCATGCACTACGATGCTGGCTGTAATTGCACCCAGGGCATCTTGCTCGGCGACCTCCTGATGGAAGTTGTCTATTAAGTCCAGTGGTTTCGTGAAGCAAGCGACCGGGCGGGCGAGACGCCCGCGCTCCGTGGAGGGCGGCGGCGTCCGCCAGGCATCCCGCCTCGGCAAACACTGGATCAAATAAACAACTTCCATAAGGAGGTGCTGACCGGGCAGCACCTCCCGGCCGACGTGGCGGCCCAGTTGGCCGCGTCGCCGCTGCCGCGGCTGTACGACCCCGCACGGGTCGATGCGCTCTCGGCCGCGGCGACCGCGTCGGTGTCGCCGATCAGCGGCGACACCGACCTCGCCTTCGCCTTCGTGCCGGCCTAGCCGGCCGGGGACCGGTGCCCAGAGACCGCGGCAGGACCCGGACATGGCGGGTCCCGTGCGCACCACCGGCATCCTGCTCGGCGGGAACCTGCTCCTCTCCAGCGCCATCACCAACCCCATGGGGCAGCACACCCGCGTCGACTACCAGGGCTGCAATTACAGCTAGCCTGGATTATTCACGGGCATGTTGCAAACGCGGCCAGTCCCTCTGGTGAAGGTCCTGGATGACGGCTTTGGCCCAATCCGATCCCTACCAGAGAGAAACGGCGGGCCCGTGAATAATCCAGGCTAGCCAAGCGCTACATAGCGCCATTATCCATCAGGTCCCTATGCGGGCAGGTGGACCGCGCTCATCTCACCTCCACCCTGGAGGCTCTGGCTTCGCGGGAGGCCGCCGCGCCGCTCGATCCCGCACCTGTGTCCCGTCCGTAGCGCCGTCCGTCACGCCGATGTAGGGCTTCTTCGTTACCCCAGCGAGCCTATCCAGTGCGGTCCGCCGCCAGGGCACCCGACCGCGATCGGGACATAGTGGTAGGCCGCTTCCCAATTCGGAGACGCTGGTTCCTCTGGAGCCGGCGGCTGCACCGCAGTGCCGTACTGTGGCGGCGGACCGCAGTCCCCGCCCCGGCATCGCCAATGTGACGAACAGGCCCTACCTCTCGACGAGGATCTGCTCCACCCGCGCGACGTCCTGTGCTATCCTCCGCCTCGATAGTCGCCGCCCAGCCGCGCCGCTGTGAAGGTCTGTCGCCTCCTGGAACGCCGGTGGGCGCCACTGGGGCGGCGCGCTGCACAGAGGAGAACAACATATTGAAAGCCCTCATCGTCCGCGGCGGCTGGGCCGGCCACGAGCCATTCCCCACCTCGGAGATCGCCGCCCGCGAGCTGCGCTCGGAAGGCTTCCATGTCGAGCTAGCCGCTTCGCTGGATGCCTTGCGTGACCAGGAGATGCTGCTCGGCCTCGACCTGATGGTGCCCATCTGGACCATGGGCTCCATCGAGCGCGAGCAGTTGGATCCGCTGCTGGCGGCCGTCAAAGCCGGCGTCGGCCTCGGCGGCTGGCACGGCGGCATGTGCGACGCCTTCCGCCAGGCCACCGACTACCAGTTCATGACCGGCGGCCAGTGGGTCGCCCATCCCGGCAACGACATCGTGCGCTACCTGGTCAAGATCGGACCCACCAAAAGCCCGATCACCGAGGGCCTCGCCGATTTCTGGGTCACCTCCGAGCAGTACTACATGCACGTCGACCCCGGGGCGACGGTCCTGGCCACGACGCCGGTCGCCCTGGGCGCCGCCTCGGGCGATCCCTACTCGCCGGAGGCCCAGGAAGCCGTCAACGCCGGCCGCGCCGACGGCGTCCCCATGCCTGTGGTCTGGACCAAGCGCTACGGTCGCGGCCGCGTCTTCCACCTCTCGCTCGGCCACCGCGCCGCCATCTTCGACATCCCCGAAGCGCTCACCCTCATGCGCCGCGGCCTGGTCTGGGCCGCCCAGGGCAAGGCGGCCAGCGGAAGGAGTGGGTCAGGATAGGACCCCCACAAGTGCCATTGGGTTGACAGCGTTACCCCAATTCGGTTAAGAGTCTTTGGTTGCGCGCGATACTACGAGTCTCGTGCATCATTGAGAGCGGGCGTAGCGGTGTTTACCTTTCACGACGAGGCAAGCGAGTCCCTACGCTCATTATCAACCTCCTTATTGAAGGGAGCGTCACGCAATGCCGCCTCTGAATAACCTTCGCGGCGTCTTCTCCAACGAGCCAAAGCCGTCCAGCACCGGCCTCACCCGCGAGGAGGTTGCCAACCGGCTCTACCCGAAGCCTGCCGAAGTGCAGCCGAAAGACTCGGCGAACCCGGCCGCTGCGAACCAGCCGGCGACCGCGGTGCAGGACAAGCCGGCCGAGCCAGATCCCCCTGTGCTGCACGACGCGACCCCGGAGCCCGCGACGGCAGCGATGGAGCCGGAGATGCCGGCGCCCAAGGAAATGCCGGCGCCGCTAGCGCCCCCGAAGGAGCCGGCCATGGCGGAGGAGCGGTCAGTCAGCGTGATCAGTCGCGGGTCCGTCTTCGACGGCAACTACCAGAGCGAAGGCGACGTCAACGTCGAGGGCGAAGTGCGCGGCGAGATCAATTGCAAAGGCCGCGTCCTGATCTGCGAAGGCGCCACGGTCAGCGCCAAGATCAGCGCCCACTCCGTCTCCGTCGCCGGCCAGCTCAGCGGCGAAGTAAAGTGCTCCGAACGCTTCGAGGCGCAGCCCACCGCCAAGATCAAGGGCCAGGTCAGCACCCCGCGCCTGGTCATCCAGGACGGCGCCTTCGTCGACGGCCAGGTCAGCATGAGCGAATCCGCCTGAGGGTTCCGCACCCGAGCACGAGACCAGCCAAACGCCTAACTCCCCTCCCTTTCTAGGGGAGGGGTTGGGGGAGAGGTTCTCCCCTCGCCCGCCAAGCGGGAGAAGGGCCGGGGGTGAGGGCCCGGGCGTGAGGGGTCGGCTTACCTACCGCTTGGCGTAGATGTCCGCTCGGCGCCGTTCGGGTTACTCAGCGACCGGCTCAGCAACTGCTCCTGCCAGCGCACCGTATCCTGCAGTTGCGACTGCTGCTTGCTCAACAACTCAACCTGGCTGCGGAGGAGCGTCACCTGCCGCTCGAGCTCGCCGGACACGGGCCGCTGCTCCAGTCGATTTGCCCACACCTGCACAGGACGCCACAACAGCGCCGTCAGCGCCCCAATGGCGGCAAGACCAAGGAGGACGTAGGCGTGCCCCATGCCCCCAAATGAAAGGAAAAATATCGCCAGGACAACCAGCAGGCCGATCGGCGGTCGATTGCCCCCACGATACCTATCGTACTTCGCCATCGTCGAGTCCCTCGGACCACGGAACCAGCGTGAACGGCCCCGAACGGCGCAGCCGTCCTCTCTCCTCCAGTGTACCAGGATCATTCCCACCAACAAGC
Organism: uncultured Chloroflexota bacterium; assembly: GCA_937967325.1. Lineage (GTDB taxonomy): Bacteria > Chloroflexota > UBA4733 > UBA4733 > UBA4733 > UBA4733. The sequence continues at coordinate 2,496 of CALBSQ010000083.1, read as the reverse complement.
CCTCGTCACTCGTGGCCTCTTGCATCCAACGGTTCCGACGACGAGCCGGCATCTTCAACGGAAGAGCCCCTTGTGGGCTTCGTCCTGTGAGCCGGACGCTAAAGCGTCCGGTCCGCGCCCAGCGCACATCTCCAGATCATCCTATGATCCCCCTACTCGCAGAAAGGACCGCCGCTGTGCCGCCCCTGACCAACGACACCACCACGCTCAGGCCTGTCACCGCTCCCGAAGGCCCGGCGCTGCGATTCGACTTCCCAGCACTGGAGGTTGGCGTTGCCGAATATGCCGAAGGGCCGACCGGCTGCACCGTCTTCCATTTCCCGGCCGGAGTATTCGCGGCCGCCGACATGCGCGGCGGCTCCTATGCAACGATCTACACCGACCAGCTCGCCGCCGGCGACGGCTGGCTCCACGCCATCTGCCTCGCCGGCGGCTCTATCTACGGCCTCGAAGCCGCCGCGGGCGTGAGCGCCGAGCTCTTTGCCCGGCGCGGCTACTCCACGCGCTGGACCGACATCGCCCACGTCGCCGGCGCTATCATCTTCGACTACGGCCCGCGCGGCAACGCCGTCTATCCCGATAAGGCGCTCGGCCGTGCCGCCCTCCGCGCCGCCCGCCCAGGCTGCTTCCCCCTCGGTCGCCATGGAGCAGGCTGCTCCGCGACCGTGGGCAAGGACATCGAGTTCGGTCAGCGCGAGTCGGCCGGTCAGGGCGGCGCCTTCCGCCAGATTGGCCAGATCAAGCTCGCTGTCTTCACCGTCGTCAACGCCGTTGGAGCCATCGTAGACCGGCAAGGCAGGGTGGTTCGCGGCCACCTCGACGCCGCCACCGGCGCCCGTCTCTCCAGCATCAACGCCCTGGAGCAACATCTCGCTCAAGGAGCCCCCGCCGCGTCTGCCCCCGGCAACACCACGCTCACCGTGGTCATCACCAACTGCCACCTCGGCCCGCGCCCGCTCCGCCAGATGGCCCGCCAGGTACATAGCTCCATGGCCCGCGCCATCCAGCCCTTCCACGCCCTAACCGATGGCGACGTGCTCTACGCCGTCACCACCAACGAAGTCGACTCGCCCCATCTGAACGAGACCGTCCTGGGCGTCCTCGCCTCCGAGCTCGCCTGGGACGCCGTCCTCAACTGCTTCCAGCCGTAGCCGCCCGCGCTGCGACGCCCGCGTTGTCGAATCCTCCCCGCTACTCGTACCCGCCCAGCACTGAAGTTCTCGTCGTCCGCGTTGCCCCTCCCCTCGCCGAGGAACCTACCGACCGTCCGGCACGTACTTCGAGTAGACTTCCCGCGCTTGCTCGATCGTCGCCGTTCCCTCGGCGACACAGGCGACCGCCAAGCTCCGCAGCGCGTCGGTTAGTGTCACCCGCTGCCGGCGCCCCCTGTCGGCCATGCTCGCCAGCAAGTCGCTCAGACCCGCGGCGACCTCTCGCCGGTAGCTCTCATTCCGGTCGTAGCTCAGCCCAAATTGCAGCCTGACGTGACTGTCCGCGGGCCATACCACATCGTGGCCGTGCAAGTCTTGGTCGATCTCCCGCCGGTCCTGCTTCGTGAGGTGCGGCAGCGCCCCGAGCGCGTCGGCCGCCTCGCGCGCTACCCAGCCTTCCACCTCCACGGCGTCGACGATCCATCCACGCACCGTCACGAACCCGTGATCGAACGCCAGGATCGCCTGTTGCCGCTCCATCGCCTTGGGACGGTTGAACGCGTGGAAGTAGGCGCACAGCACGCCGTTGTCGTGCGTGACCACGCAATCCACCTGATCAACTCGCCCGCCAGGAGCGGCGTTGTCCCGCACCGTCTGCGAAGCGACCACCTGCGCCGGTGGGCTACCGGCGATCTCCCCGTACAGATCGAAAAAGTGTACGCCGTGCTCGACGAAGATGCCGCCGCTCTTACTCCGATCCCAGAACCAGTGCCCTTTCGGCAACGTCTCATCCTGCGCGTAGTTGACGAATTGCATCGAGCGCAACGCACCAAGCCATCCGCCACGACAAATGTCACGTACCACGTCCAGCAGCGGATTCCAGCGCATCACGTAATCGATGGTCGCTCGCACGCGCTTGGACCGTTGCAGGTCCACCAGTTCGCGCAGATCCTCCGGCGCCACCGAGCCGGGCTTCTCCAGAAAGAGCGCCTTACCCCGCTCCAGCACCGCCCGCGCGATCTCGTGCTGAGTAAACGGCGGCGTCGCCACGATGACGGCCCCAACCTCGTCGTCGGCGATAAGTTGCCGCCAGTCCGTATAGGCATGCTCCACGCCCAGCTTCTGCCGCGCCTCCTGCAGCGCCTTCTCGTTGACGTCGGCGATACCCGCGAGCCGGCCCCCCTCCACGTCCCGCAGCGCGCTCTGAATAAACGTCCCAAACGTCCCGCCAGCCCCGATCAGCCCCAGTCCCACCGAAGCTCGTGCCATCTTGTCGGCCCTTCTGGGGGAACCTCTCCCCACCCTCCCCAGTCCCCACCAATAAGGTAGGAAGGGAGGGGAGCCT
>CALBSQ010000082.1 GCA_937967325.1 uncultured Chloroflexota bacterium | reverse complement strand
TATTACGTCAATCGAGTTGCCCAACGGCCAGAGCTATCAGTTCTCCTACGATCCAACTTATGGCCTGCTCAGCCAAATTACTTATCCGACCGGGGGCTGGGTAAAGTACGCCTGGTCCCTCAACTCGCAATCGGAATTTGGCGCCTTCACGGATACCCAAGGGGGCCACTACGGCTGCGAGTACGTGTATGGCTGGCCCGCGGTTCAGCACCGTTACGTCAGTTTCGACGGTAGCACCACCGCGCTGCAGCAGGACTTTAGCTACTCGACCACCTGGAACTCCAGCATGACCGCCTGGGTGACCAAGCAAACCACGGTCACTACGCACGATCTGGTGCGCGGGGGCAGCTTCCAGACGACTTACTCGTACTCATCGGTCAGCGGCCCAAACCCTCCGTACGACGAGCAATACTTTGGCAGCCAGATTCCCGTGGAGCAAACTGTTATATATCAGGACTGGAGCGGCGCCACCCTGCGTACTGATAACAAGACATGGCTAGACCAGTACGAAATGTCGTGCGCTTCGACGACCGAGGGCGGCGTTACGTCGAGGGTCGACTACGCCTACAGCACCTACGGCGATCAAATTACAGACAAGAAGGAATGGGACTGGGGGCAGGCTCCCGCCTGCGGGACGAGCGCCAGCGGAACACCACGAAGAGAGACCGTAACTAGCTTTGATGTATTTGGGAACACTCAAATCTACCCCTACGGTCCATCGATCTTCGACAAGCCTGTTACGGTTACGGTGAACGGAAACAGCTTGGAAGCCTCACAAACCCAATACAGCTATGGCGAGAACGTGACACCCGCCAACATCACCGTGGGGAGAGACCCTGCTTATAACGGGAAGTCGGGCATAGTGCGGGGCAACGCCACCAGCAAGACGGAAATGTGCCTTCAGAGTTGCGCCAATACTGTGACCTCGTACGCTTATGACGACACGGGCCAGATGCTCTCCATGGCGGACCCGAACAATCACATCACCAATTACGCATATGGGGATGAGAACGCTTACCTGACGCAAATCACTTACCCAAACACGGGCGCGGCGCACGTCGAGGGATTCTCTTACAACCTTGCGGACGGGCAGCTAGCTTCTTCGACTGACCAGAACAGCAAAACAACGAATTATTATTACGAAACCAACGGCCTGGACCGGCTGACCAAGATCACCTATCCTGATAGCGGCCAGATGACCTACAGCTATGATGATGCGCCTCCCTCGCCCAGCGTCACTGAATCGCGGCTCATCACTGGCGGCAGTAATTACACCACAGAGAGCGTAATGGATGGCATGGGACATGTTGTCCTCACTGAGCTCACGACGGACCCGACAGCTCCGGTCTACACCGACACGACCTACGACGGCGAGGGCCGTGTTCATACAAAGTCCACCCCTTACCGCAGCACTTCCGATCCTACTTATGGGCTAACCACGTATACCTACGACGCCATGGGCCGCACCACGTTACAAGTCCCGCCCGATGGCAACACCCGGACCGACAATGTGCAAATGGCGTATGCGGGCAACGCAACTACGGTAACCGACGAGGCTGGCAGGCAGCGCCGGTCATACACAGACGCGCTGGGCCGCCTGATCGAGGTGGACGAACCAAATTCAGCCCAAGAAGATTCTCCAGGCGTAGAGAACTACTTCCCGAACAACAACACCAACCCCAGCCAATATTGGCAGGACACCGGCACAAGCGATTCGTGGCTGGATGCCCAACAGAGCGGAACCGTGACGGGATGGGACGGAAACGCGCTGGGGACCCAGACCACTTCCCAATTCCAGGAATCGGGGGTCGCCTCCTCCCAGGATTTTGCTGCCCTTGCCGAGGCGCCCATCGAAAACATCGTTATCACCCCGCCTCCAGGCGTTCAGCCCGACCCTTCAGCGGGACCGGACGGATTTCCCATCAACTACTTCCCTGAAGGCGGCGGCCTGTTCCTGAATGTCTTTCAGAACAGCGGCACACTTCAGGCCCTCACCGGCTATTGCTACTCACTCCTTCAGCCGCTCACGTATTACATCGTCTATGTGTACTCGCTTACGGACCAATTCTATTACCAAGGCAGTTCATTGCTCACCAATGCCGGAGGCGGCGTGGCGACTTGGTCCGTGCCCAACGTGGCTTCGGGTACCGTGATTGCCGTCCTTTACCCGGCCAGCGGCGCGCCGGGCCCGTACACGCACGGCCAAGGGGTGGACCCAGGTATTCCCAAAGGGTGGATTGTCCATTCCAACTCGGGTGTGGGGGAGAAGCTCGCAAATTATAAGGCGCAGCTTTACGTCAAAACGGATATTGAGTACCTTCAGGAAGATAACGTTCCCATCATCGTGCAGAACTCCAATCATGCTCGCGTGGGCTCAAGTGTGATCCCGGATTTGAGCAACGGCGGCCAAATGGCGGTTCATATCCTCTATAACGAGGGCGGGAACGACTGGGTGGATCTCTACGATTCGTTGCAAGACCCTGCGGTTTATCAGGGCCTTGACCTCTCCTTCGATATCCCGCCCAATGACCCGCTCTACTTTCAGAGCACAGATGGCCCGGTTCAGGCCGGCGCGATGCAAAGCCGTAGCTTCATTTATGATGACGCGCTGCCATGATCGCCTATACGGCCACAGGCAACTTTCCGGCGGCGGCGGCTGTGGTGAAGCAAATCAACCAATTGCTTGACAATCCGGGCTATATGGCCTCCCAAGTGCTGGAAAATGCCCAGGAGGTGTGTCCGCCGCATTGTCCGCCCTGGACTAATGGCAGCGACATCACGCAGTATGATGACACTACCGAGCCGCCCTATGGCGGGCAGGTGCTGGATTTCCACGCCCCCAGCGCGGGCACTACGTTCACGTATACCGGCAGCGGCTTTCCAGACACTACCGACAAGATGATCCAGTTCGAGCACGCGGAGGCGCCGACCGACACGTTCCAATTCAATGTCACGGTCACCACCAACAATGGAAAGGTCACCGACGTGCAGGTGAACTCGAACCCCGCTGCCGCACCGAGCTACAACGCATCTGCCAAGCAGATCCTGGTCCCCATCGGCCCTGGCTGCCGCGGCTGCGGCGGCATTGCTGGGGGCGGCTACCGCACCACCACGGTGAAGCTCGCCTACCTGATTTCGACGCTGGTTCCAGGTGAATCTCTCACTTCTATCACAGCCTTCAGTCTGACCCTCGGCCCCGCCAATACCGACCTTTACTTTGACAACTTGAGCACGGGGAACTACCAGCCCCCCAATTCCCTCAGCTTCTCTTACGACGTCTATAACGGCCAAGTGGATCAAGCTTATATCCGCGGCGGGTCGATGGCCTGGGTGCTCTACGCCTACTGCCTCTACATGCAGACGTCGCTCGACTACACCCCGGCGCTCTATGTCCAGCGTATGATCAACTTCCTGGACACACTCAAGAGCTCGGCCAGCGATCTTACCAACTCGCTTTATTACTTGGGCTGGGGCCGTTACCAGAATCCCGGCTATCAATACGTCCCCGGCCTCCAGCGCACGGTGTCCACCGAGGATCAAGTTGATCTGTACTTCGCCTACCAGCGCGCCGCGAATGTGCTGCCGACTGCCGCGTCCGCGTTGTTGCAGCAAGGTCTCATCACCCCGTCCCAGGCGCAGTCGCTCGACTCTACAGCGAGTACCGTCAGCGCCGAAGCGAATACCATCTGGACCAATCTATCCTCGTGGCTCTATACCGCGCCGAGCTCAACGAATTGGGTAGCCGGGAACGCCTACAGCGTCGGCGATCAGATTACCGATTCCAACGGCAATTTTGAGAAAGTGGTGGTGGCTGGAACCTCTGGCCCGACAGCTCCGGCCTGGTCCACAACCGTGGGCGACACCACCAACGATAACAACAGCATTACCTGGGAGCTGACTTCGCTCGCCGGGATGCCCGGGCACTTTGCGCAGGGCGTTACAGGGACGAGCATCGACACCTCCCAGGCCCTGGACGCCTCCGGCACCTGGTCCGCCCTTCTGGCGGACGCCGCCGGGGACGACACGCGCGCCACCGAATGCCTGAAATTTGTCTACCAGAATTTTTATCTCACCAACCAGACGATAACGCTCTCTGACTTGCCGAGTTCCTACAACGAAACCTATCAGCAATCCACGCCGTTCAGCGGCTTCAAGCCCTATAATGACAGCCCCAACGGCTACTCAGGCTCGCCGAACTCGGTGTGGCAAGAAGGCACCTGGGGCATGATCCTGGACCTGCTACGACTGCATGGCGTGACTAGCGTTCAGAACTATTTTGCAACCGCCTTTCCAGGCGGCATCGACGGCTTACTTACCCAATTGATCGGCGACCAGGTCACAGTGTGGAACACGACTTCGACCGTTACCGATCAAGGCACGCTTCTGGATCAGGGCGCGCTTCTCGGATACTCACTAGCCGACCGAGGCCTCCCTTACGAGTTTGAGGTCTGGCCGATGCTCGCTCCCTCAGCCTGGCTTTGGATTACTTCTACCGATCCCAGCCTGCTCCTCGCAACCGGTTCTCAGGGCACTTCCAGTCCACTTCTGCCCCAGCAGTATAATAAGCGACTGGGCGACGCGCTTCGCAAGGGTGATTTCAGCCGGACCGCGGCGCGTCCAAAGCCAGCCACACCCATGCCTCGCAGCGCTCCCGGGAACGACTCGCCGGCGCGGCATCCCAGCATGATGTGGTACAGCGCCCCGCGGACAAGAAAGCCGGTGACTCACCATGGCTCTCGCTACGGGCTTTCGGCGCGGTCCGCACGGACCCTGGGCGCCACACTGCCGGTTCATTTCGGCGGATCAAAGGGCAGGCGCCTCCAGCGCTTTGGCCTTGACACGCCGAGCATCACCACCTACACCTACGACGCCCTGGATAACCTTACGGGCGTGACCCAAGGCTCCCAAACGCGCGCATTCGTCTACAATTCCCTGTCGCGCCTCACCAGCGCCACGAATCCTGAATCGGGTAAGGTCACCTACACCTATGACAACGCCGGCAATCTGCTTTCCAAAACGGATGCCCGCAACATCACCACCACCTATGCCTACGACGCGCTGAACCGACTCAAGGGCAAGACGTACTCGAATGGCGACCCGGCCGTCGCCTACTCCTATGACCAATCCAACTTCAACGGCCTGGCCATCACAAACCCCATTGGCCGCCGCACGGGAATGACCGATGCCGCAGGCTCCGAAGCCTGGAGCTACGACACGATGGGCCGTGTCCTGACGGACCGCCGCACCACCAGCGGGGTGACGAAGAACACCTCCTACACGTATAATCCGGATGGAACGGTGGCGACCCTCACTGACGCTTCGGGACGAACGATCACGTATGCGACGGGCGGGGCGGAGTTGCCGCTCTCGGCGGTGGACAATGGCAGCGGAATCAACTACGCCCTCAACGCCCTTTATGCGCCGCCGGGAGGGCTGACGAGTGTGTTGTTGGGAAGCGGAGGGAGCTTTGGGGGCATCACGTTCACCCAGGCTTACAATTCCCGCGTGCAACCGGCCTCCATGCAGGCGGCTGCGGGCAGCAACACGGTTCTGAATCTGGCTTACAATTTCAATTTGGGCGCGGCGGATAATGGCAGCGTCGCCGCCATCGCCAACAACCGAGACAACACACGGAGCGAAACTTTCATTTACGATGCCTTGAACCGCATTCAATCGGCGCAAACCCAATCCCCTACGGGTTGGGGCTTGGCGTACAACTATGATGCGCTGGGCAACCTGCTCTCGGCCACGGTGACGCAGGGCACGGCGCCGCCGTTGAGCGTCAGCGTGAACGGAAACAATCAGATCGTGGGCTACACTTACGACGCGGCCGGGAACCTGACGAAGGACTT
>CALBSQ010000081.1 GCA_937967325.1 uncultured Chloroflexota bacterium | reverse complement strand
TACTACTCCTGACGAACGAAGAACGGCGCCGTTACGGGACAGTTCCGGACAATGCATGATTTGGTGGGCGAAATCGGCTGGTGCGGGACTGGCCCCCTCTCCGGCTTCGCCACCTCTCCCCCAATCCTGGGGGAGAGCCGCCACGGCAACGTTGACGGCGGAACGGCTTGCCGTTCGGAACTCGGATCGGGCCGGTGCGGGGAGCGATGTTCCCACTACCGCTCTCCCCCAAACTTGGGGGAGAGATGCCGAAGGCAGAGAGGGGGCCAGTCCCGCACCAGCCGATTTCCCCAACAAGATCACTAATAGTCCGGCGGCGCCGGCAATCGATCAAGCCGGTTCCGTGTACCATACACCTTATGAGCTTGCTATGCCGATGGGTTCGCTTCGCAGCGTTCGATTGTCGCGTCTCACGCGGTGGACCAGCCATCTGCTGGTAGGAAGGTCGACCAGGTCATGGGCAAGCAACAAGCCGGAGCTGAACAATCGCTATCGCGGCGTGCCGTCCTTCGATCCTGCACGGCCGGGGCTGTCCTCGTGGCGGCCGGCCTGCTCGCCGCTTGCGGCGGGCAAGCGCCCAGCGCGGCGACGAACAGCGCCTCCACGAGCCAGGCGGCGTCGCCGTCAAGCGCCGCGGCCACGACGGTCGCGTCGAGCGCCTCGTCGGCGGCCCCAGCCGCTGCCACAACGGTTGCCTCTACCTCAGCGTCCTCCACCAGCTCTGCCGCCGCGACCGCTACGGCGTCAGCTTCGGCAGCCAGCGCGGTCGCGACGCCAACTCCGGCCGCGGCAACCTCCGCGACCGCCGCGGCCGCCGCCATCGAGTACTGGCAATACAACGGCCAGGTGAGGGATGTCGAGAACGAGCAAGTCGGCATTTTCATGAAGCAGAATCCGAAGATTCAGGTGCAGTACACCGTCAATACCAACTTCAGCGACTATTTCACCAAGATCGACGCCTCCTTCGCGGGAGGCACGCCGCCTGACGTTTGGAACACGGCCCCCACCTACTACTTCGAGTACATTCAGCGCAACCAGCTCACGCCATTGGACCCATTGATCCACCGCGACCTGGACCTCGGCCAGTTTTACGAGGAGACGCTCAATCAGTGGGATTCACCACCCGGCAGCGGAAAGAAGTATGGCATCCCGCGCGACTGGGTGATCAATGTGCTGTATTACAACGCCGACTTGTTGCAGCGCGCCGCTATCCAGCCGCCCACGGACGACTGGACATTTGACACGTTGCGCGACGCCGCCGCCAAGATTACCAAGGATAGCGGTGATGGCTCGACGGCACAGTACGGCATCCCCGGCTGGCCCTTCATCGACACCACGCTGGCCAACGGCGGCCAGGTGCTCAACCAGTCGCGCACCCGCTGCGTGTTGAGCCAGTCGGCCGCCGCGCTGGATACGCTCACCTACCTGACCGACTCGGTGCAGAAGTACAAGGCATTGGCCAAACCCGGTTACCTCAAGAACAATCCCTGGCAGGCAGGGCGGCTGGGCTTCACCATCGCCCTCACCACGTTGATTGGCAGCATGCGCAAGGCGCCGGTACCGTTCCAGTGGGGCGTCGCCAAGCTGCCCAAGGGCACGCAGGCCCGCAAAGCCTATGGCGGACCCGACGGCCTGGTGATCAGCAACAAGCCCTCGACCGTCGCGCCGTCATGGGAATTCATCAAGTTCTTGATCGGCAAGGACGCCCAGGTACCGCTCTGTGTCGCCTGGGGAGGGTTGCCGGTCAACCGGGCAGCCGCCGCGTCGTCAGATTTTCTGGGGGCGCGTCCGGCCGATTACCAGACCGGGCTCAGCTCCTCTCCCTTCATGTATGACCTGTACGACTCAAATTATGGCAAGTGGATGGGCGCGCTATCCACCCAGGTGAACGCGTCCCTGAGCGGCACGATCGCCCCCAAGGACGCCATCGACAAAGCCAACCACGATGTCGGCGTCATCCTGACGCAAGCCTACCCCAACGGCTAAGGAGGAATCGGTGACAGAGCGCCTCGCCGTCGACGGTGGGCCCCCAGTGCGGAAGGAACCCTTTCCGCGGCGGACTCCCTTTTCCGAGCGCGAAGTGGAGTTGGTGAGCGAGGCGATCCGCTCGCAAAACCTGTTCGGGCCGTCCGGAACATTTGTGCCCCGATTCTGCGACTTGTTTGCCCAGCTCTATGGCGCCCGACACGCCGCACCGTCGACCTCCGGGACAGCGGCCATCCACGTCGCGGTTGGCACGATCAATCCCGAGCCGGGCGATGAGATCATCACCGCGCCGATCACCGACCTGGGGACGATCGTTCCCATCCTCTATCAGAACGCCATCCCCATCTTCGCCGACATCGATCACACCTACAACATGGATCCTGCCGACGTGGAAGCCAAGATTACGCCGCGAACTAAGGCCATCATTGCCGTCCACCTGTTCGGCAATCCGTGCGACATGGACGCGCTGACGTCGATCGCCCGGAAGCACGACGTATCCCTCATCGAAGATTGCAGCCAGGCGCACCTCACCCGCTATCGCGGCCGCCTTTGCGGGACCTTCGGCGACATCGGCGCCTTCAGCTTGCAGCAGTCCAAGCACCTCACCACCGGTGACGGCGGCATGACGATCACCGACGACGAGGAGCTGTGGGAGCGTATGCAGTTCTTCGTCGACAAGGGCTGGGCGCGCCGACAATGGGGGCCGCGCACCTATCTCTTCCTGGCGCCCAACTACCGCATGACGGAGCTGCAGGGAGCGGTCGGAGTTGCCCAGATCGAGAAGGTGCAGGCAGTAGTCGATCGCCGGCATACTCTCGGTGACCTGCTCACCAGCTTGATCAGCGATGAAGACGGCATTACGCCAGCGCCGGTAACGCCAGGCGGGGAGCATACTTACTGGTCCTACCCGCTGCGAGTGGACTCCGTGCCGGCGACGGACTTCGCCCGCGCCCTCACGGCAGAGGGCGTACAGGCAGGGGCCGGCTATATCCAGAAACCCATCTACATGTGCGCGGAAGCGCTGGCAAACAAGGTCACCTTTGGCTCGTCGCACGTGCCGTTCATCCCAGCGTTCACCGATCGGCAGATCGAGTATGGTCCGGGCCTGTGTCCCCGCACGGAGGAGGCGCTGGAGCACATGGTGACGCTCTCGATCAACGAGAGCTATCGTGATGAGGACATTCACGACGTGGCCCGCGCCGTGCGCAAGGTGGCGCGCGGACTGCAGCCCGCGTGACCAGCAAGGCAGTGCCTCGCGGCGGCGGACCAGGCGACCTCCGCGCCGGCTTTGCTCGCGTCGACATTACGCCGCTGCTGAGCATTCCCTATCTCAGCTATATGCCTCGCCAGACCGCCTTCGAAGGCGTTCACGACCCCTTATTTGCACGAGCGATGGTTGTCGGAAACGGCGAGACAGACCTGGCCCTCATCGCCGTGGACGCCCTGGGCTTCAGCACCGATGTACTGGGGCCAGGTCGTGACTTCGTCGCCGAGGTGCGGGCTCGCGTCGAAGTGTCTACCGGCATACCCGGCGACCACGTCATGCTGGCTGCCAGTCACGCCCACTCCACACCCCAGACCACCCACATCGCCAGGCTGCTCGATTTTGCCGCTGCCGGCCCCTGGCTGGAGCATCTGATCGACCAGCTGGCGTCGTCAGTGCAGCATGCCCAGCAACGGCTGCGCCCGGCGCAGCTGAAAGGCTCCACCGGCCAGGCCACCGGAGTTGCCTGGAGCCGGCGGATCGTGGGTGACGACGGCAAGCTGTACCGACTGCCTCGCCCTCCGGCGCGGGTCCGCCGCGACGTACGCGACGAGCAGGTCCACGTGCTTGTTGTGCAGCCGATGGAGGCGTCCGCCGAATGGCGAGGCGTGCTGTGCAACTTCGCTTGCCACCCGACGACGGTGCAGGTACAGCCGTTGGTATCCGGCGACTACCCCGCCTACGCCTGCGCGCTGGTAGAGCGCGAGCTACCGGCGGGCGCTTGTCTATTCTTGCAGGGCGCTTGTGGTGACATCAACCCGAGACGGCACACCACCGACTTTGAGGATGTACGCATCTACGGGCAGATTCTCGGCGCGGAAGTACTGAAGCAGGCGGCTCAGCTCTTCGCACCTGAGCCGTCGCCGATGTCGAGCACCTTGCGCGCGGGTCGTCGCGTGCTCCGGCTGCCGGCGCGTCCCTTGCCGGACCGTGCCCCCTGGGCCGAGCTGTTCGCTTCGGCGGAATCCCGCGTGGCGCAGGCGGACAGTGACGAGACGCGCCGGCAGGCCGAGGGCGACCTTCGTCGCGCACGCGAAGTGTTGCGACTGATCGATCTGGGCAGCGACGACGTTGCCTGCGAAATCCAGGTGCTCCGCCTTGGCGACGCCCTGGTCGTGGGAGTGCCCGGCGAGCTGTTCTGCCAATTCGGGCTCGATCTCAAGGCAGCGTCGCCAGCCCCGATCACCGTTATCGCTGCTTATGCGAACGGCTACGTTGGCTATTTGGCCGGTCGGGAGGATTACGATCTGGGAGGGTACGAGACATCTCTTGGCCCGTGGACCCGGTTGGGGCCGGGCGCCACGGAGCGACTCGTCGACGAGGCACAGTCGTTGATGCACGAGGTTTGGACTGGTTGAAAGCGCCGTCGAGCACGCATGTCGATCCCTGCCCGCGGCCAGAAAGCCCAAACCTAGTCTCCTCGGACCGTACTCTCCTCGCGGTGGGCGAGCCGGGCCGCGCCGTTGCCGGACGGCATGCTCCCCTCGAGATAGGTCCCGATCTGACCCAGCAGGCGGCTGAACTCCATCGGGATGACAAACGTGGTGCTCGGGCTGGCGCCCAGCGCCTTGAGGCCATCGATCACCTGCAGCGTCATGGTCTTGGCGTCGACTAACTGGGCGGCGCCAAAGACCGTCTGCAAGGCCTGGGCAGCCCCTTCCGCCTTCAGGATGGCGGCCTGCCGGTCGCCCTCCGCCCGCAGGATCTGCGATTGCTTCTCGCCCTCCGCCACGGTGATGGTGGCCTGCCGCGTCCCTTCCGCCTCGGTGACCACGGCGCGGCGGGTCCGCTCCGCCGACATCTGCCGATTCATGGCGTCCTGCACCTCGCGCGGCGGCAAGACTTCACGGATCTCGACCGCGGTGACCTTCACGCCCCAGCGCTCCGTCACCTCGTCCAGCTTGCGCTGCAAGTCCTGGTTGATCTGCTCGCGCTTGGCCAGCACGTCGTCGAGGGGGATGTCGCCAATCACGGCGCGCAGCGTCGTCGCGGCAATGCCTTGGGAAGCGCTGGCAAAGTTGGTCACCGCGACCACGCTGGCCAGCGGATCGATCACCTGGCGGTAGACCAGGAAGTCGATGGAGATGGGCACGTTGTCCTTGGTGATGCAGGCCTGGTGGGGTACCTCGATGTATAGCTCGCGCAGGTCGACCATGACCGGACGATCCACAAATGGGATGAGCAGTACCGGCCCCGGTCCCTTGGCGCCGAGGACCTTACCCAGACGAAAGACGACCAGGCGTCGATATTCCCGTACGACCCGAATGGTCTGGCTGAGCAGTCCGCCCAGCACGATGAGCACGAGGATGAGAACGACGAGAGAGCCGGCCATGCGTGTGCCTCCTGTTTCTGAACCGTTCAGAGCTCCATGTCGTACCTTGTGGCGCGTGCGCCACGATCGCCGCTGCCGAGCTACGAGCCAGGCTCGCCACCCGTGCGGCGCACCAGCTCGAGCAGTGCACTCAATTCATACGGCTTGGGCAGAAATCCATCGGCGCCGATCCGCCGGGCTCGCCGCTCGGCGTCGGGGGCGACGCTGAAAACGTAGACCGCCGCGTGCGGACCCGGACGCCGGCGATAGGCGGCGATGAACGCGGCGCCACCGTCGGGCGCGCCATAGGTATCCAGCAGGACCAGTCGTGGTCGGCGCGTCGCCAGATACACCAAGGCCGCAATCCCGTCGGGTACGGACGCGGCCGCGTAGCCCTCCTCCGCCAGGCTGCAGACGACCACCTCGCGGATCGCCGGGCTATCGTCGACGAGCAGGACCACGGCCGGTGCGGCCACCACGCCCCTCCTCTCGCCTACCCGTCAGGCAAACTCGCCCCAATGCCTCCAACACGTTGCTGTCCCCTTGTTCACCGTCGAGGCGATGCGCGTCCTCGTCGGCAGAGGGACTCGCCAAAGCAACGACCGCCCCGTGGTCACGGTGGTCGCCCCGTGCTGCTCGTCCGTAGGTCGGCGCCCACCGACCGCGCGCCAGGTGAGCGGCGGCGATCACCCAGGCGAAACGGCGCACCAGCGCGGTCCGTGGACGGGGGACGCCCGGTGCCCTCGCCGATTCGGCCGCTATGCACGAGGTAGCGCGCGAAGAGCCGGCGGACTGGCGGGTCCTCGGTAATGCGCGGCCAGCCAACGATCCGTGGGCGGAGCTGCGCGCGTAGGCGCACCAGGCGTGCGAGCGCGGGCAGACCGCACCGCGCGCCGATGCCGATGGCGAGCCGCCGATCCGCGGGGGTGAGCCGTCTCCAGAGCGCCGGCAATGCCGGTTCCGCGCATGGCTCCTGGGACGGGGTCCTGCCGCCACTGGCCGTCGGTCCTTGGGCAGGCAGTGCGATCAGGCGCACGCGGCGCCTCCTTCCGGCCGCGCCCGACCAGGCCAATCGCGTCGTCGCCGACGAGCCGGGGGCTGCCAGTCTCAGTATGACCGACCGTGCGCCGGCCGGCATGAAGTTTCCTCATCACGGCCGCGACCCGCGGCGGGTCCGCGCCGCCCGCCAGACCCACGCGGCGGCGTGGTCGGGTCACCGCTTGCTCCGTCCGGTGCGTCGATGCCCAGCCGCTGCAGCACCGCCGTGTCCCAGCTCATCCAGCTTTCCGCGATCTGCCCCGTGGCCACCCGCAGGCGCGTCACGCCGCTGAGGGTCTCCCCCTGCTCAGCGAGCGGCGCCCAGGGTGGCGCGCCGCGAGCGATCCACTCGAGCACGACCGTCTCCCCCTCCGTCTCCAGTCGTTCGATAGCAAGGTGCAGGTCGGGGAAGGCGCGGCGGTAGAGGGCCACGCTCAGTTTGATGGCCTCGGGACCCCGCACCAGGTCGGGGATCAGGCCGCCGTGATTGACGTAGTCGGCGCTGAACAGCCCGTCGGCCACGTCGAGGTCACCGCGATTCCAAATCGCCTCCACGGCCGTACGTACCAGCGCCCGGTCCCGCACCGCCGACATCTCCCCTCCTCCCGACATGCCCGCCGCCAGCCGTCGCGGCGCGCCCGTCTCCGGACAGTCTGCCAGGCTCGCGGCGGCGGTGCATGAAGTTCCCTCATCCGGCGTGGACCGCGGCGCCGAGGGTGACCAGCGCGCGGCCGGCACGCCAGGATCCCCGGCGATGGGGACTGAGCAGCCGCCATGCTATGATTGTGCCTAACGCCGCCGGGCGGCCAGCGAAGGGAGCGCCAGCGTGGAAGTCGAGTCCCGAGCCCTACGCAGCCCGGCCCGTGTGCTGTTGGTGATCGACCAGCCGCTGTTGGCCGAGGTCACCAAGCTAGCGCTCAACCATGGCCACTTCACCACGCGCGTCGCGGCGTCGGCCGAGGAAGCGCTGACCGCGCTCCGGACCTGGCAGCCCCAGCTCGCCGTGGTGGACATGGACATCGCGCGCGACCTGTTCCTACCCCGGCGGGAGCCGACGGACCTACCCATCGTGGCGCTGACGCGACGAGGCGATCTGCCAACCAAGCTGGCGGCCTTCGAGGGGGGCGTCGACGATATCCTGACGGTCCCCTTCCCGCCCGAGGAGCTGGTGGCCCGCGTCCTGGCCGTGATGCGGCGGACCTATCGCGGGGCGGTGGAGTTCCTGCCGGTGCTGCGGCTGGGCGAGCTGGAGATCGACATCTTGCACCGGCGCGTGCGGGCGGGCCAGTCGGAGCTGCACCTGACCTCGCTGGAGCAGAGCCTGCTCTACCTGCTCGCCGCGAACGCGGGACGCCTGCTGACCCGCGACGAGATCCTGGACCACCTCTGGGGGACCGACTACGTGGCGGAGAGCAACGTGGTGGACCGCCACGTCCGCAACCTGCGCGTCAAGCTGCAGAACGATCACCGCCGGCCGCGCTACATCGCCACCGTGCCCGGCCGCGGCTACCGGTTCGTGCCCACCTCGCCCGACGCCGCCACCGCCTGAGACCAAGTTCAGGGACGGCGTCACCCCCTGCCCGCAGCGGTGACGGCGTTGTGGCGGCCCGCGGAGCTAGTGGTGCTGGAGCGGAGATAGACCAATCCTTTCCGTGAAGGGATCAGACTGGTATTGGAGCCACATCGTCCGAGAATTGCAGCAGAGCAAGGGCGACTGGAATGCTCCCAATGAGCAGGAGGCTATAGGAGACAATCTCTATCGACAGGCCGGTATTGGTGAGGAATCCCACAACTTGGATCGGAGAACGCAAGATAATGGCCCAAGCCGCCCAGGTGGGAATCATGTGTGTCCGACCGAGCGCGATCCCCATGAGCATGGGGCCGATCAGGTGACCGATGATAAAAATGTACAGGTAGGCGGTCATGATCGGATCAGTATTGAACCGGTCCCAGAGGGCGACCAACTGCGCGCCGCCCCCATATGCGCCATCAGATAACTCAGCTCTTCCTGGCCCGCGAACACGATGAACGCGAAAAGGCCGTTCAGAGCCAGAAGTCTGCCGACGGTCGCCAGCCAGGGTGAGCGCCGCATTGCGAGCATTGTCGTCCCCAGCGTGGCAAACGAGAAGAGGAAAACGGCAAATATCCCGAAGAGAAGATGCCATAGGTTCGTTCCTGCGCTCGCTGCCATGTTGGCGGCGATGACCGCGCTGCCGTTACCGCGGGGGGCACTTCTGGATGGGTTGAAAACCACCTCCAGGATGGTGAAAAACGGCCCAGAATGAGGCACCCCGCAAAAAAAGCGCGCTGAAGCTTACGATAAGCGGGATGAGTATGTGCTGCCCGTTGATCTCGGCGCGTCAGTCTGGATGACGCCGAACAGGAAAGGCCCGCTCGGCGTGGGACCCGACGGCGAACTCGCGTGGCCGGCTTGACTGGTGGCGGCGGCTCCTGCACCGTGCGGTCGATCGCGCTGGAGCGGATGGCCGAGGCGACGGGGTCGGAGCGAGACTTGGCCGCGCTGGGGGCGCTGCGGACGCACGTGGCCGCCATCCTGGACCAACCGGACCGCCTCCCGGCGCTACCGGTCGCGCCGTCGTGAGGCGGGCGGCGCGGCGGGGGAGCGGCAGCGGTCGATCCCCGGTCGGCCAGTTGGCACGATCTATGCGCTTGCTCGTTCGCATGGGCGTCGGTCGCCCGTCCCGCCGAGCGACGAGATGCCGCCGGCGCGGCCGAAACAGGAGGTATGTTCGTGCTGATAGCGCTCGTCGGATGGATCATCATCGGCATCATCGCGGGCTGGCTGGCGGGACGCGTCGTCGGTGGGTCGGGCTTCGGGATCATCGGGGACATGGCAGTCGGCCTGATCGGGGCGCTGATCGGCGGCTTCCTGGTGCAGACGCTGCTGGGCAACCCCAACGGGGCGAGCGGCGGCTTCCTCTGGAGCCTGATCGTCTCCTTTGTGGGCGCGGTGATCCTGCTGCTGGTGGTGCGAATGGCGTCGAGCGGCAGGCGGCGCCAGCGCCATCTCACCGGCTAGACGCGGACGCGTCGTCCAAACGTCGTATTCCCGGTGGTGAAGGCCCGCTTGACCGCGTTCACAGCCGCCCTTCCGCCGGGGATGATCGTGCCGGAGTTGTCCTTCCAGAGGGAGGACTGGAACATGGCCGATGTGGTTCCAGAAGTTGACCCCGATCACGAGGCCACGGTCTGCGGGTGTCTCACTGCCTTGCGGGCGACGCTGGGAATGGGCAAAGCCGCGCGCGGCAGGGCTGGCTTGAGCGAGAACCGCCGCCGGATCGGCCGGATGGCGGAGCGGACCCGGCGCTCGGTCGGCCCGGCGATGCGGCAGTTGCTCTTCCGGGTGCAGCCGTCGATGCGCAGGGTCGTCACGGTGCGCTCGATGCCAGGGGCGGGTTGGCGCAACAACTCCTCCTCTACCAGCTCGGGGATCGTCGCCCGGCGGGGCGGCCGACCACAAATTGCCGCGGGAGGGTCCGTCGGCGGCGTCGCCCACCGGCTGATTCAGCCGGTGGGCGATGCACTCGTGGGCTTTCGCGCGGGAACAGCCCGCGGCGTGACCGTGGCACACAACGTGCTACCAGCAGCAACGTTGGATTGGGCACGATGAGATGGGGGAGGCAGTGATGATCCGCGCCAGCGAGCTACGCGGCCGTTCTGTCGTGGACGTGAATGCGGGGGAGCGGCTCGGCACGATCGATGACGTGATCCTGGACCCGGCCGGTCGCCAGGTCGCCGGGTACGTTGTTTCCGAAAGACCAGGGCTGCTCGGCGGAAAGGAGGTTATCGTCCCCGGCTCCGCCGTCCACGCCATCGGCCCAGACGCGGTCACGGTCCGGCGGGGTGAGCAGAGCGACGCGGAGACCGGCCGGCTGGGCCCGCTGCCCCGGCTCACCCGGGTTACCGGACGAAAGATGGTGAGCGAGAGCGGTAGGCTCCTTGGGACCATCCACGATATCCTGCTCGCCGACGATGGCATGGGCGTAGTCGGCTATGCGCTGGGGTCCGGGTCGGGTGGTGGGCTGGGGAACCTGCTGGGTCGAGACAAGGACCAGCAGCGCTACGTGCGCGCCGACTCCGACTTGCGGGTAGGCTACGACGTCATCGTGGTGCCGGATGACGCTGTTCTGGCCTCGGGCGAACGCGCGGATGCCGCCCCGCCTGTGGAGCGGCGGGCCGTCGAAGAGGGAACCGCTCCAGGCGCCGTCGACGACCGAGTCGAACCGGACGCGGCGGAGACCCGAGCAGTGCGGTCCGAGGGCCGTCAGGTGGAATAGACAGGCAGCGAACGACGGGACGGCGAGTGGGAGAAGCAGGGGTAGGCCCGCCCGGAGCCGGTGCAGTCGCGGGATCGGCGGCGTGGCACACCATTTGCTCACCGGCAGAGCGGCACCGGCGCCACGCGGGCGACGTGGTCCAACTCGCCCCCAAGATAGGGAAGGAGGCCACATGAATGTAGCGGCCATTGTTATCATCGTCATTGTCATCTTGATCGTCGTGGCCATTGCCGGTTGGGCGCTGTCCCAACGGCGGCGCAGCGGGGACTTGCGCCAGCGTTTCGGGCCGGAGTACGAGCGCACGGTGGCGCAGACCTGGGACCAGGGACGGGCCGAGTCCGTGCTGGAGCAGCGGGTGAAGCGGGTGGAGAAGCTCGATGTCCATCCACTCTCAGCGACCGATTACGCCCGCTTCAGCGAGGCCTGGCGCTCCGTCCAATCCAAGTTCGTCGACGATCCGGCCGCGGCGGTGACGCAGGCCGATCGGCTCATCGGTGAGGTCATGCAGACGCGGGGCTACCCCGTTGGGGACTTCGAGCAGCGGGCGGCAGACATCTCGGTGGAGCACCCGCGCGTGGTAGAGAACTACCGCGCGGCCCACGAGGTGGCCCAGCGGAGCGTCGATGGTCAGGCGAGTACCGAGGATCTCCGGAAGGCGACGATCGCCTATCGTTCGCTCTTCCAGGAACTGGTAGAGGCTTCGGAGAGCAAGCAGACGGAGGTGCAGCGGTGAACCAGCCATCGGACGAGCAGCAGGAGACCGGCGAGAAGCTGAGCACGGCGGACCTGGCCGCCGGGGCGCGGCCGGCGGCGGAGAAGGCCAACACTGCGCAGACCGGCGACGCGGTACCGGCCGGGCCGTCGCCAGCCCCGCCAGCCCCCGCGCCGGCACGCCCCGGCGGGGCGCCTACCGGGCAGGCCGCTCCCCTCTTCCCCAGCGGTGAGTCGGAGACCTTCCGGTCCCGCTGGGACGATATCCAGGCCGGCTTTGTGGACGATCCGCGGCGGACCATCGAGCAGGCGGACGGTCTCGTCGCCGAGGCGATGAAGCGTCTGGCGCAGACCTTCTCCGACGAGCGATCCAAGCTGGAGCAACAGTGGCAGCGTGGCGGGGACGTCTCGACGGAGGACCTGCGCGTCGCTTTCCAGCGCTACCGGTCGTTCTTCCAGCGGCTGCTGACGCTGTAGCGCGGGCCGGTCGGCGTCAGCCCGGACCGACCTGACCTCCCCGCCTCGGCTTGGCGGGAGACGTCGCTTTCCGAAGCGGGGAGATGCTGGTCCCCCTGCGATTATGCCGCCAATCTGCCGACCGGATCGGCGCCCTTGGCCAGCCAGATCGCCCAGTCGTCGGGCCAGGTCGTCAGCGCCAGATAGTCGTCGAACTGGAGCGGCGTCGCCTCGCCGAGGAGGGAAGCGAGCCGCCAAAGGAGGGCGCTTTTCCCCGCCCCCGAGGGACCGGCGACCGCGACGACCACCGAGGCTTGCACGGCTGACGTCTGCTCCCGTCCGGAAAACCCGCCTTCAACCAACCCGACGCCTAATCCACTGAGACTACTCCACAGCCGTAGCACCATAGTACCGTACAATCGCATAGATATTCCGACGCGCTCAGCAAAGAGAGCGGAGCTGTGCGCCACCGTGATTTGGATGTCGCCGGACCCGCCGCGCTCGCACACGCTCCGTCAGCGCGGTCGCCCAGGGAGCGAGCGCGAGCAGCGATCCGCTAGGCCACCGAGTTGGTCCCGCCGCGCGGCACTAGGCCGGCGGGGAGCGGGGCCAGCGTCCCGACCCCTTCCTCTTCCTGCCCCAGCAGCTGGTGCAGGACGGCAGGGAGAGGGCAGCAACGTCACACGCCGCGCCGTCCCCTCAGCAGGTTGTAGGCGGCCACAATCACCGCGATGACCAGGAGGAGGTAAATCAGATTGCCGCCGATGTGGATCACCAGCCCGAGCAGCCACAGCACGACGAGCACGACGACGACGGTCCACAGGATGCCCACGAGCGACATGCGGTACCTCCTTGCTTGTGGGTGTCTCCTTAGCAAGAACGATGCCGACCCCGCGACACAACGACGATGCTGTTCATCTGCAACGAATGCGTCGCACGCTGTCAAGCCATCCTGGACGAGCCGTCCAAGTCCGATCCCGCGAGCTGATGCGAGCGAAGTCTCGCCCGGATGCCCCGCAATCGCGCCACGTCAGTCGCTAGGGTGCTGACCCGAGCGCTACTGCCCCGAAGGATTCGCGCTGCCTTACGGTGACGACGGCGGTGTGGTCGCTGATCCACCACCGACCGTCTGTCCCTCCACGGGCGGCGCTCCGCCCTTGGTCTGCACCGTGATCCGCCGTGGTCGCGCCGCCGCGTGCTTCGGCAGCGTGATCGTCAAGATGCCGTACTCGTAGTCCGCCTTCGTCTGGTCGGCGTCGACCATCCCGGGCAGCGCGATGCTGCGGGTGAAGTGCCCGCCCACCTGCTCTTGGTGCAAATACCGCGACCCGCTCTCGACGTCCCGCGGGCGCAGCTCGCCGCTCACCGTGACCACGTTCTGCTCCACCGTGATCTGCACGTCGTCGGGCCGCACGCCCGGCAACGCCAGCAGGATGCGGTAGTCGTCCTCCCCTTCCAGCACGTCGAGCGGTGGCGTCCACCGCCCGATGGAGGGCACCCGCCCCTGCAGACCCGGCCGCTGCTGGCGCTCCAGCCACTCCTGGACGTTCCGGAAGTCGCCCCACGAATCTCCGCGCTCCATCGGTGTCCCGGCCTCCTCGCTCTACGCCCCCCACCAGGCATCGCCGGCCCGCGGGCTTCACGCCGCGTCCGGCGATAGCGCTGGCGACGGAGCATCCGTTCTGGAGATGCTCCAGAGTCGTCTCATTCTACGGCATGACGACGTCACCCTCCCTTCGGTCCCGTCCCTTGTGCCGATACCCCGTCGCGCGCCCGCATCCGCGGTCACGCCGAAGGTCATCGAGAGCACGACACCCGCGCCAGCAAGGCGGCCAACACCTTGTGGGCCTACCGCGCCGACTGGCGCTGCTTCGAGGCCTGGTGCGCCGCTCAAGGCGTCGCCGCGCCGACCACCCTCGTCCGCTCCGGCGCGAAGGCCTCCACCATCTAGCGCCGCCTCGCCGCGCTCGCCCAAGCCTATCAACTCGCCGGGCACGTCCCCGCGCCAACGGGGGACCCGAACGTCCGCGCCACCATGGCCGGCGTCCGCCGCACACTCGGCACGGCGCCGGCGCCGAAGGCAGCCCTCAGCACTCCCCAACTCCGCCAGCTCCTCGCCGCCCTGCCGGACACCTTGGCGGCCCGACGGGATCGCGCCCTCCTCCTGCTCGGCTTCGCCGGCGCCTTCCGGCGCGACGAGCTCGTGGCCCTGCGCGTTGAGGATGTCGAGTGGACCGACGACGGGCTGCGCCCCCACCTCCGCAGCTCCAAGACGGACCAGGTGGGTGCCGGCCGCGAGGTCGGCATCGTCCGCGGCCAGCACCCGCAGACCTGCCCCGTGCGCGCCCTGCGCGCCTGGCTCGACGCCGCCGGCATCGACGCCGGGCCGCTCTTCCGCCCGGTCAACCGCCACGACCAGATCGCGCCCGCGCAGCTCACGCCCTCCGCCGTCGCCCGCGTCGCCCAGCGCGCCGCCCGCCGCGCCGGCCTCGACCCCGCGCGCTACGCCGGCCACTCGCTGCGGGCGGGCCACGCCACCGAGGCCCGCGGCCGCAAGGCGCCGCGCGAGGCCATCAAGGCGCAGACCGGCCACCGCGGCGACCGCACCCTCGACCGCTACCTCCGCCGCGCCGACCTCTTCGACGACAACTCCTCCGCGTATCTCGGGCTCTAACGGCGCTCCAGAAAGGATGGCGACCATGAGCGTCCCGACGTGGATTCCACGCACGGAAGCGGCACTCCAGGAGGCAATGAACGACGGATTGCTCCAGGAAGGCCATGCGCTCGACATCAAGCGGCAACTTGATACCGGTCCGAAAGCCGCCAAGTCTCTCGCCGTCGATCTGGCCGCCTTCGCCGGCGACGGCGGCTGCATCTACGTCGGCATCGAGCAATACGCCAAGACCGCGACCGGCCCGTTGTCGCTAGCACCGATCAGCTTGCAGGGGCAGGCCGAACGCGTCAGCCAAGTGGCAAGGTGCGGTCTCATCGACGAGCCGCTCGACCTGCGCTGTAACGCCATCCCCGCAACTGGTTGGAAGCCGGGTTGATGCCGCCATCGCGGAATGTACCCGTGCCTTCAGCCGAACCGTCAATCGCCTCAGCATTTCACTACTCCTGGCGCGACCGCGGGTGGGCGTACCATCCCCACGACATTGATCAAGTCTCGTTGTCGGGGTAGGTGCCTCTGTGAGCTGGGGCCGCCGTTCCGGGCGCACGACCGCGGGGCGCGGGCGCGTCTCCGCCTCAGCGAGGAGGGCGTCAGCGCGGTGTGGTCCCACGGCTGCCCATCCCGATGGCGCTGGTGGAATGACGGCAGCCGGGCGGCGCGCTCGGCGAGCTACGCCCCAAGCCCATCCACCGTCAGCGTCAGCGACATCGGGCGCGCCGCCGGGGCTTGCTCCTGACGTACCGTTCCAAGGCGGCGCGCCCGATGTCGC
>CALBSQ010000080.1 GCA_937967325.1 uncultured Chloroflexota bacterium | reverse complement strand
GCGAGGGCCAGCGTGTCACGGTGGACGGGACACGCGGCTGGGTGCTGGCGGCGGAGTAAGCATGGAGAGACCGCCGCGTACATCGAGGAGCATGGCCGGCGACGGTGAGGGGCGATAGCTGCCCCCCCACCTTCGCTGCGCGGCCTACCATTACACAGGCTCGACGAGGGATCGGAACATCGCCACAAGGGGCTGGTTATCGCCGCGCAGGCTGGCAATGGAGGCCGTGACGTTCGTCTCAGCGCTTGTTACGGAGAATCCCGGTGATCGGATCGACAGACGGGTCGGGGCTCACGGGCCGGGGTCATGCCCACTCCGAGAGCGCGCCAACGCCCGCGCATAGACCTCGTCCGCACTCATCTCACCCTGGACCCATTGCTGGACGTCCGCCCCATCCTCCGCATCGAACTCGCCGGGAAGCTCGGCGAGAACCGACGCCGAAGCGGCGGCGGCGGCACGCCGGCGGGCGGCGCGCGCCTCGACCAGTTGCTCGTAGAGCGCGAAGGGGATGACGACAGCTTCCGGCTTACGGCGCGCGCCAACGATAACGGGCTCCGCCGCTGCTCCTTCGCGCCGTGAACAGCAATGCCGCCATATGGCACAATGGAGCGAGACTCCCCGTGCAGCCTGAATGGTGCGAGCGGACGGCCCTGGAGCGGCGCGGTGGGCCGAAAGGAGCGGTGGTCTTTCACCCCGACGACGAGTGTACCGAAGGGACGCGCTGGTGCTCTACACGGACCCACGGTATACCGAGCAGGTCACCACCGCCGCGCTCGTCCACGCCCTCACCAGTGATGACCTCTTCCACACCGGCGCCTTCTTCCGTCCCTCGGCTGATGTGGCGAAGCCCCTTGCCCTGCTCTGGATCCACGGCGGCGGGCAAAACTTCTACCATCCGACGTACCTGCGAATCGGGGCCAGTATGCCCGCCCACGGCTACGCCTTCCTCAGCGCCAACACGCGCGGCCACGATTACAACAGCAAATGGGACCGCTTCGAATCGTCCGCCCTCGACCTCGCTGCCTGGATCGACCGCCTCGGGGCGCTGGGCTTCCAGCAGGTCGTGCTGATCGGCCACAGCTTCGGCGGCTGGCGGGTGGCCTGCTACCAGGCAGAGCGCCGGGACCCGCGCGTCCGCGGCTTGATCATCGCCTCCACGCCGCTGCGCGAGCGCTTCTCTCGACAGCCGCACTATCAGGAGCGGCTCGAGCTGGCGGAACGGATGGTCGCGGAGGGACAGGGCGACCGGTACCTGCCGCTGGAGTACCCGCAGACGGCCGCCAGCTTCGTGAGCTGGGTGCGGGCCCGCCCGGACCTCTACGGCCTCGAAGGCTCGGGCTCGCTCGTGGTCCGAGCGGGCTGCCCGACCCTCGCCTGGTTCGGCACCGAGGGCGCGGAACCGACCATGGGGACGGCTGCTGATCTAGAGCAGGTGCGGGCCCACCTGCCGCCCGGGTTCCCGTTCGAAGCTACACTGCTGGAAGGATGCGACCATATGTACCGAGGACACGAGGATGAGGTGGCGGCGACCATCGTTCGCTGGGCGGACCACTTGCCGTCGCCCGACCAGGCTCGGCAGTGCCCCTGGCACTACAGGACGCGACCATAGGATTTGCATGATGACCTGATGGCGCTTTCGAGCGAGAGACACTACAGCCGCCAGGTGAGCGTGGCCGGGCCGGCCTGACGCGGACGGTGGCCCATCCTCAATACGGTTTAGATAAGGAAATACTGGTGGACGTGGAGGCGCCGGGCCGGCCACTTCTGTGAAAGCAGGAGATTGCCGGGGTGACGGCAATGCCGGGGCCGCGATTGCAGGGCCCGCAAGCGGGCACCCCCGGCTAACCGACCGGGGCACCGCGGTGCGGCGATCGGCTCCAAGTGAAAGTTCGGCTACCTTGTCCGGCATCGACATTGCAGTCTGTCCCGACGGCAGTAGCGTGCTCTGGCGGCCGACCGCGGTATCCCCCGTCCCGCGGACGGCCCTCCCCAAATGAACGGGACCGCAGTCCCCCCGGTCGGTTAGCCGCCGATCGCAATCGCGGCCCCGGCGCCCCCGCCACCTCCCGCCGCTGGAATGCCGCAGGCAGTCTACGGGGCGTTTCATGACACCTCCTGTCATATTCGCCGCTACAATCCATCAATGCGGGTTCTCGGCGTTGCGGGTCGACGGACCGGGGAGGGGGAACGGCAATGCGGGCGGATCGCCTGGTCTCGATCCTGCTGCTCATGCAGGTCCACCGGCGCCTGACCGCCCGCACACTGGCGTTGCGCCTGGACGTCTCCGAGCGCACTATCCAGCGCGACATGGGGGCCTTGTGTACGGCAGGCATCCCCCTCTACGCCGAGCGCGGCGCGGGCGGGGGCTGGATCCTCCCCGAGCAGTACCGCACGAATCTGACCGGGCTCAGCGAGCCGGAGATCCAGGCGCTCTTCGTCGCCAAGCCTTCCCGCATCCTGGCCGACCTGGGACTGGAGACGGCGGCCGAGGCCTTGCTCGTGAACCTGCTGGCGGCGCTGCCGGCGGCGCACCGACGAGACGCCGAGCACGCGCGCCAGCGCATTTACGTCGATGCGGCGGGCTGGAACCGAGTGGATGAGGCCGTACCGACCCTCCCCGTCCTGCAGGAAGCGATCTGGCGGGAACGCGCGCTCCACCTCACCTACCAGCGGGGTGATGGCGTCGTGGAGCGCGCCGTCGATCCCCTCGGACTGGTCGCCAAAGGGAGCGTGTGGTACCTGGCAGCGGCCGTCGAGGGGGATGTCCGGACCTATCGCGTCTCGCGCGTGCGGGATGCCAGGATCATGGAGCAACCGTGCGTCCGTCCGCCCAACTTCGACCTCGCCGCGCACTGGGCCCAGGCCTCGGCCCACTTCCAGGCCGGGCTGCCGCGCTACCCTTTCGTCGTGCGCGTGTCGCCGTCGATCCTCTCCAGTGTGCGCCGGGGCGGTCACTACGTGCGCGTCGAGCGTGTCGAGCCACCGGACGACGATGGCTGGTCGACCGTCGTCCTTCAAGGTGAGACGGAGGACGAGGTCTGCGAATTCGTGCTCGGCTTCGGTCCCCGAATGGCGGTGGCGGAGCCGCTGGCGTTGCGCGAGCGCGTGCGGGCCGCCGCCGAGGCGACGGCGGCGCTATATGCTTCTGCCTGCCCTCTGCCGTTCCACGAGCGTTGAACGTCGATGTCGCGTGGCGGAGAACGGTGGCGACGCTGTGAGTGTAGGCGACAACCAAGGTTGCGGGGATGCCGGGGCCGCGATTGCGAGCAGCGGCTAACCGACCGGGGGACTGCGGTCCCGTTCATTCGGCGAGGGCCGTCCGCGGGACGGGGCAGCTGCAGCCCATGGTACCGCCGCAAATGGCAGCGAGCATGGAAACTGACGGCGACCAAGCGTTCAGAAAGCGCTGAGCACGGCGCCTCATTGCGCTAGCGAATGCTATGCTCGCCCGGTTGGACCGTGGCCGTCAGCGCAACAGGGATGGAGAAGACGATGATGAGCACTAGCCTTCCTGCCGCTGTCGCGGCGAGCATCGCGCGCGTCGAGCACAGCCTCCTGCTGCCCGCTGGACCTGGCGTGGAGCCGCAACGCGCGACGTTGGCGGAACGCATGGAGCACTTCAAGGCGCCGGGCGTGAGCGTCGCTGTGATCAACGACTACGAGCTCGAGTGGGCGCGCGGCTACGGCGTGCGCGAGGTGGGGCAGCCCGAGCCCGTCACCCCGGACACCCTCTTCCAGGCCGGCTCCATCAGCAAGCCGGTCGCCGCCGTCGCCGTGCTGCGCCTGGTCGAGCAGGGACGGCTGGACCTGGACGAGGACGTGAATCGCTACTTGACGTCCTGGAAGGTCCCGGCCAACGGGGAGTGGCAGCCGCGGGTCACGCTCCGCCACCTGCTCTGCCATGGTGGCGGACTGACCGTGCATGGCTTTCCGGGCTACCCGCGCGGTGAGCCGGTGCCGACACTCGTTCAGGTGCTCAACGGCGAGCCGCCCGCCAACACGCCGGCCATCCGCGTCGACACGCTCCCCGGCACGCAGTTCCGCTATTCCGGCGGCGGGACGAGCGTCGTGCAGCAGGTGCTCATCGACGTCCTCGGCACGCCCTTCCCCGACCTGGCGCGGGCGCTGGTGCTGGAGCGGCTGGGCATGCGCGCCAGCGGCTACGAGCAGCCCTTGCCGGAAGCGCGCTGGGAGGTCGCCGCCAGCGGCCATTGGGGCAACCAGGGGCGGAACACCCCTGTGGACGGCCAGTGGCATGTCTATCCGGAGATGGCGGCCGCCGGGCTCTGGACGACGCCGTCCGATCTCGCCCGCTTCGCCCTGGCGGTGCAGCGCGCCAAGGTTGGGCGCTCACCGTGTGTGCTCGCGACCCAGCTTGTGGAGCAGATGCTCACGCCGCAGGTGGAGGAGCAGATCGGTCTCGGCTTCTTCTTGGAGGGCAGGGGAGCCGCGGCTCGCTTCGGCCACGGCGGCGGCGATCACGGCTTCATCTGCCAGTTGACGGCGTATGTCGAGCAGGGCACGGGGGCCGTGGTCATGACCAACTCCTATGGCGGCGGCGACCTGATCCCCGAGATCATGCGAGCGATCGCGCAGGAGTACGGCTGGCCGGAGTTTGGCCCGAAGCAGAAGGCGCCGACCATGGTCAATCCGCGGCGCTTGTCAGCCTATGCCGGAGAATACGAGCTCAAGCCCGGCGTGCGCTTGGCCGTCACCGCAGCCGACGAGGGGCTCAGCGTCCGCCTGTCAGGACAGGAGGCCATCGCCTTCTCCCCCGAGTCCGAGACGGCCTACTTCTCCCCGGTCGTCGACGCCGAGTTGAGCTTTGCCCGAGACGATAAAGGCGACATCTCCGGGCTCACCGTTCGGCAGAATGGGAAGGACCTGCCGGCAAAGAAGGTGGGGTAGCGGACGTGAGGGAAGCCTACTGGGACGGCTGTCAGACCTGTTGGCCCCTGCAAGGCGGGGCGGATACCGTCGTCCGCCGCTCCCACGCCCGCCTGGGCTACGAGCTGCTGCGGTCGCACGGCTTGCCGGCGTCCTACCGCGAGATTGAGGCAGGAGACCACGTCCTGGGGAACGTCCCGTTCGACGCAGCGGACGCGCGCTTCCGCTATTGCCTCTCGCCCGACGACCCGCTCTCCACGCCGACGACGTGCGGGACTGAGACACTCGTCGCGCCACCTGGCAGCCAGATCCGCTCAACCCGCGCCGCTACGTCTTTCCACCTATCGGGAAAGGCCAGACGATCCGCTTCCCGACCTTCCCGCGCTCACGGCCCACTGACCCGACTGCTGACGGAGGGGCGCTGTCCTTCTTTGGGCTTGAGTGGGACAGAGTACACTACCTCCGCCGCACG
Organism: uncultured Chloroflexota bacterium; assembly: GCA_937967325.1. Classification (GTDB taxonomy): domain Bacteria; phylum Chloroflexota; class UBA4733; order UBA4733; family UBA4733; genus UBA4733. The sequence continues at coordinate 6,638 of CALBSQ010000080.1, read as the reverse complement.
AGGAGGACAACGCATTGCCCGGCACCGATGCCTGGGATCATCTCCGCTGGCGCACGCCTGAGGCGCTCCTGGAGCTGGGCTTGGGCCGCTCGCGCATGGTGATGGTGAACGAGGCCCACAACGTTGATTTGCGCTGCGTGCGCACCCGCGAGATCGGCCGGCGATTGCTGCCGGTGGCCCACCGGCTCGGCGTCCGCCACCTGGCGATGGAGACGCTGTGGAACGGCGGCCTCCGGCATCTGACGCGAGAGGCCAACGCCACGCGCCGGCTGCCGGTCGTGGCCTCCGGCTATCTGGCGCAGCCCGAGATGCGTGCCCTCATCCAGGATTCGCTGGACCTCGGTTGGACGCTGCACCCGTACGAGGCTGACTTCGACCAGCCGCCACCGGGCACGGTGGCCCGCACTGAGAAGGAGTGGCGCGGGATCGAGCGGCGCGGGCGCATCGACTGGCGCGAGGGAGAGCAGGCGCGGAATCTCGTCGCCGTGCTGCGCTCGCTACCCGAGGATGCCAGGCTGCTGGTCTGGTGCGGCTGGAGCCATCTGGCCAAGGCGCCGCTCCAGGGGATGCCCTGGATGGCTTGCCGCTTCACCCAGTTGAGCGGCATAGAGCCTTTCTGCATCGATCAGACCGTTACGGTGTCGCTGGGTCCCGATCACGCGCCGTTCCGGGACTTCCTATCCGCGGTCAGGCCGCGGCTGGAGGCGTTGGGTGGCACGGCCGGGCTGCTCGCCGAAGAGGCAGCGCAGGCGCCGGAGATGAGCGAGATGGTGGCCCGAGCGGATGCGTTCGTCTTCTCGCTCCACAACGAAGTGGAGTGAGCGGTATCGCAACGACAGGACCATATCTGCGCACCAACACGGCGCCCGCGCCGTTCGACAGAAGGAGGGGCTGATGGTCGGCGCCACCTGGCGAGAAGAGTTGCGCGCCCGCTGGCAGGCAGAATACGAGCGGCGCTTTCGTGACTGAAAACGCTCTGAGAGAGGCTCTACAGCGTTGTGTCCGGCGAACCGGCAAAGAGTTCGTTCACAGACAGCCTGACCGGCAAGGTCGGCGACACTAATTCCGCGTCCGCGCCGAACAACTGCGCCTGCGCGTAGTCAGCCAGTTCTGCGTCCGGCTGCGAACAGACCAGCACGTCGCGGGTTTTGGGGCGGATAATCCAGTACTCCGGCACGCCCGCGTTGGCATAGGCGGCGCGCTTGATCTTGGTGTCGACCGTCGAGTGGCTGGGCGACTGCACTTCGACTAATAGCGCCGGAACGGCGTAAATCTCGCCGTCCCGAAAGATCTCCGGTGTGATGTCGGACTGCCGCAAGACCAGGACGTCCGGCTGGACTGGGTCGCAGCCAGGCATGAAGAGGCCGATTGGAGGCCACATGGTCAGCCCGATTCCCCGGTCGTCAATCTGCCGATAAACGGCGAGAAAGAGTCTGCGGATACTCCACTGGTGGAAGAAGCTCGGAGCGGTTGACATATATAACACTCCCTCGATGACTTCGTAGCGGTTACCGTCGGCGGGCAGCCTTTCCCAGCGCGCTCGGTTCCATGTGGCATCAGGCGAGCGCAGGATGAGTCCGGGGAAGGATTCGGCGATGGCCATAGCGTCCTCCTGATCGCGGGTTCCTGCTTCAGCGTCGTTGACCGGTCAGTATAGTGTAGTTGCCCAGGCTGCGTACGATGGCCGGGCCGGTAACGATGGTGGGGTGTGATGCAGACTGGTGCATAGCAAGCGGACGCCCAAAAGGGGGCGCGATGATTGTCCCGATCACAAGGGCTTCTTCCCCGAGATATTCGACCTGTACGTGACGACCGGGGCGGATTTCGTCGATTGCTGCCACGCGGTCCTAGCGAGGGAACTGCGGATGAACAGGGTGGTGACGCTCGATAGGCGTCACTTCAAGCGATTTGGCTTCATTCCGTACGGCTGCCCGTAGCCGCGAAGCCGCTGCGCGGCGTAGCCTGCGTCATCCTTGGCTGCCGGAGCCGGCGCCATGCTGGCCCGAGGAGACTGGCCGGTGGCAGGCAGGGATCAGAGCAAGAGCTTCTCGATGGGGAAGACGAGGATCTCGGTGGCCCCGGCCGCGCGGAGCCGTTCGATCACCTCCCAGAACTCGTCCTCGGTGATCACGGTGTGGACCGCCACCCAGTCCGGATCGGCCAGCGCGACCACCGTGGGAGATTTGAGCCCCGGCGTGACGCGCTGTATCGCCGGGAGCGCTGCTCGGGGGGCATTGAGAACCAGGTATTTGCGGTTGCGGGCGTCGACGACCGCCTTGACGCGCAGCAGGAAGCGATCCAGGAGCTCGCGCTTGGCCAGGTCCCGCCGTGCGTCGCGGTTGGCGACGAGGACGGCCTCGGAGGTGAGGATGGTCTGGATCGGCTGGAGGTCGTGCAGGAGCAGCGTGCTCCCGCTGACGGTGAGCTCGACGACCGCCGAGGCCAGGCCGAGCGTGGGGGCAACCTCCACCGAACCGGTGAGGGTCACGATGTCAACCGCGATCGCTTCCGCGGCGAAGAACCGCCGGGCAGAGCGGGGATAGGAGGTAGCGACCGTGGCGCCGGCGAGCTGACCGGGGCTGCTGACGCCACTGTCCTTTGGCACGGCCAACACGAGCGAGCAGTAGCCGAAGCCGAGCGGGAGGAGCTCGTCCACGCGCTCCTCGACCCCTTCCTCGACGATGAGGTTGTGCCCGACGATGCCGAGGTCGACGGTACCGCTGGTGACGTACTCGGGAATGTCGTCGTCGCGCCCGAAGAGGATGGCGAGCGGGAAGTTCCGGCAGCGAGCGAAGAGACGATCGCTGTAGCTCTCGAAGGTGAAGCCGGCGTTGCGGAGCAAGGCGAGGGAGGCATCCGTGAGCCTCCCGCTGCGTTGCACGGCAAGCCGGAGGCCCTCGCCGATGGCGCCCTCCGCTGCTGTCACGTTACCGGTCTCCCTCCCCAGGTCGTCATCGTAGCCGATTTGGTGCTGCCTGAACGACTAGCACGATCCGATCCCAACGGCTGGCGACGAACGTTCCGGTCAGTAGCCACATCGGCGGTTGGAGCGTCCATGTAGAGAGGAGGGAGCGTCGCGTGCCGACCTGGCATCTTGGGGAGGCGGCAGGTAGAGAGGTTGCCGCTGGCGAATGTCCGGTGGGGCAGCCGCGGCGCCCCGCCCGACGCTGAACCGTCGGGCTCACCGGACCAACCCAGCTGAAGCAGGCTGAGGACGATGGCCGCGGCCGGACAGTCGCCGGCAGTATCCACGTCGCGGCGCGCCCGGCCCGGTGCCGCTGCTTGACGGCGCACCTCTGTTCGCTCATGCTCTTCCCTGGCGAGTCGCCGGCGCCGTGGCTTCGCGCGGCCCCTTGGGAAAGGAGGACACGACATGGTGCATGGCAGCACGTTCCTGAAGGGGCGCCAACGGTCGGCTTGACCGGCGATTCGTCGGTAGACCGCGCCGGACCGGTGTTCCTGTTGTCCTCCCTCGGCCGGAAGGCGGGGGCGTGCCCGGTTCCCGGGCGCCGCCGGGCGTCCCGTCTGGAGAGAGGATTGTCCCGATGGACGTCACAACTGGGGCTGGCGCGCAGCCCATCCTGAACATCACCGGCGAGCGGGTGGCGCTGGGCCCGTTCCGGCGCGACCTCCTGCCGCTCTACACCAGGTGGTTCAACGACTTCTCCGTCACGCTGCCCTATCTCTTGAATCTCGGCCCGCGGACGCTGGAATCGCGCCAGGCCTGGTACGACCGGATCGCCGCCGGGGAGCCCGGCCGTGTCGACTTCACCATCTACGAGCGCCTAACGCTGCGCGCCATCGGCTGGACCAACCTGGACGCGATCGACCACGCGCAGCGCCGAGCACAATACAACATCTGCATCGGGGAGCGGGACTGCTGGGGCAAGGAATACGGGACGGAGACGACCATCCTGATGCTGGACTACGGCTTCACCATCCTGGGCTTGCACAACATCATGCTCCAGGTGGACAGCTACAACGAGCGCGCCATCCGCTGCTATCGCCGGGCCGGCTACAAAGAAATCGGCCGGCGGCGGGAGGCACGCCGCGTCCGCGACCGCGTCTACGACCGGGTCTTCATGGACTGCCTGAGCAGCGAGTTCCGGAGTCCGGTCCTGCACGCCCTGCTCCCGGCCGAAGGCCTCGGTCGTGCGCACACCGGAGAGACTGATCGTGGAAGCTGAGATGCCGCCGCTTACGCCGCTCCACGCGGCGGGCTTCCTCCGGGCGACGGCCACAACCGTGCAGGCGGAGGTGGCGGCGCTGCCGTCCACGCTGGCAGGCTGCCATCCCACACCCGGTGCCTGGTGCGTCAACGAGATCCTCGGCCATTTGATCGGTGCGGACCGGCGCAGCTTCGGCGGCCGCCTGCGCAGCATGCTGGACCCGGCCGACCGGCGCTACCTGGCCTGGGAGCGGGTGGCGCCGGAGCGCGACGAGCCGGACTGCGAACGGGACCCGACCGAGTTGCTCCAGGAGTTCCTCGCCCTCCGCGTCGCCAATGTCGATCTGGTCGCCCACGTCAGTCCGGACGATCTCCGCCGGAGCAGGGAGGATCCCCGCGTCGGCGTCATCCGCGTGGCGGACCTGTTGCACGACTGGGTCTACCACGACCGCGACCACCTCCGGCAACTGCTCGCCAACGTGCAGGCAGCCGTGTGGCCCCACCTCGGCAACGCCCGGCGCTACTACGAGCGTTAGCGGGCGGTGCCATCGGCGCCCCATCGCGCAACGGTGCAGCTTCGCCATCCGGTTGTCCCAGAACCGCTCTGTCAGCGGCGACATCCCGAAGCGCCTATGCACGGCGCTCGACCTCGACGCCGGTGGCGGGCGGCCCTGGCTTGGGCGTGGCCGGGCGGAGGGTGCTCGGCTCGCCGGGGCGCAGTTCGGCCAGGGGCTTGACATTCCATTCCGCCCGCTCGGCACCGGTCGTCGCCGGGTCGATCGGCGAGAGCTCCAGGCGGCCGTTGATCATGCGGAACTGCGTGCCGAACTTCTGCGGCTTGCCTTGCGTCACGAGCCAGCGATCGTAGGCCGCGGCGGCTAGCCAGCGGCTGCCGCTGTGACCAAGGGCCGCTCCCTGCTTGGCGAGTTCGTGGGCGCGCCAGTTGTCGTCCAGGTTGCCACTGTGGTGGAGGAGCATGGCGGCGTGCCAGTTGTCGTCGGCGTCCTGGAGGGCAGCGCCGGCCATGAGCTCGGCCAGCCGCTGCCGTCGCTGGCCATCTCGCTCTGCCATACCTTGGTGCATCCCGCCCTGGCGGTCAGCTTGATCCTGCTCGAACAGTTCGCGTAGCTCCTGATTCATGCTGCCCCTCCTTTCCCCGGTCATGCCGTTGTCTCGAGCAGGCGCGAGGGCTCGACCTCGCGGAAGTAGACGAGCAAATCGCACACCTCCGCCGGGATGCAGCGGCAGGAGAACTGGCTCTCGCCTTCGAAGATCGCGCCGCCGCCGCAGCGGAATGGCCGGTCCCGGCGCAGTACCGGAACACGGTCTGGCTCGATCGCGAAGCAATCGAGGTGCGCCTGATCCAGGAGGTACTCGACAGACCCCGAAGGCATGGGCTCGGCGAGGTGCGGGCGGAGCGTCCAGTCGAACCCCGGCTCGGTCAACTTCGTTTCCGGGTTGATCTTCCCGCTGCCGGCGTTATACCGGCCGGTCCCGAACCAGAAGCAGAGGCATCGGTACGCCGCCCCCAAGCGGTCGCGCAGGTGGCGGCCGATCCGCGGCGACTGCAGCTCCAGCCAGACGTGGAGGTTGTGCGCCCAGAGCACGGCTTTCCTGCCTCGGCCGAACCGGTCGAGCTGGGCGAGCGCGTTGTCCGCCATGAAGCGGTCGCGCTGCCGTTCGTACTGGCTCCAGTCGGGCCGGACGTAACAGGATCGGAGATCGAGCCATTGGCGGAAGGTCTCGGCGAGCAAGGCGGGCCAGCGCTGGCCGGGATACGCCGGGTCCAGTGCCGGTCTCTCGGCGTGCTGCCACATCGCCAGCGCCGATGCTAGCCAGGCGGCGTCACTCGCTTTCCCGCCGGCCTCCGGGGCCAACCGTCGCCACTCGGCCGGCGCGGTGATCCCTAGCTCGTCGAGCCGCCGCAGCGCCAGCGGCAGGCCGGCCGGGCTCTGCATATCCATCCCTGCCACGTGGACACTGCCGCCGGCCGCATTCCAGTCACGCAACCAATGGAAGAGGTCGCGCACCTCCTCAACGCGCCAAGGGTAGAGTTCCCCGCCCATCGAGAGCACATCGGTCGCGCCGGTCACGTAGTGGTCGTACGCGTCCATCTCCGCCACGCCGCGCTCGAAGATGACGACGTCGCATTGGCCTCGGCGCACGAGGGCTTGGATCAGCCGCTGCTTGAAGGCGAACGACTCGTGGTCGCCGTGGGTCGCCTCGCCCATGCCGACGAGACGGGCGCCGGTGAGGCGCTCCAGCAGCGGCGCGAGGTCGTCCTCGAGAAGGTCCGGTTCGGCGCCGGCAAGGGGGATGGCATGCCCCCGAAGATCAGCGAAATCATCCATGGCGCGCCCTCCGTAGCCGCCGAAGTCTAGCATCCAGGAAGACCGGGACCGCCGCGACGTTTGCCCACAAGTGCGCCACACGTTGTCGCGCCGTTAGCTCGCTTGTGTGGGTTGGCGGA
>CALBSQ010000079.1 GCA_937967325.1 uncultured Chloroflexota bacterium | reverse complement strand
TGCCCGCGGTCGAGCAGCGCCCGCGCAACGGCCAGCGCCGGGTTGACGTGCCCCGACCAGCCCAGGCAGTGGAACAGGAACCGCGCGATGTCTAGATCGCCTCCAACGGGGGTATCCCGAGCAACGTCAAGGTGTTGTGCAAGTTCTGACGGAAAGCTGCCACCAAGCGCGTGCGCAAGCGACGCAGCGCGGCGTCCTCCTCACGATAGAGCATGGGCGTGTGTTCGTAAAAGTCGCTGAAGGCGGTGGCCAGCTCGAAGGCGTAGCGTGCCAATATGGCCGGCGCCAGCCTGGCGGCAGCTTCCTCAACGACGCCTACCAAACGACCCAGGCAGAGCGCCAGTGCCTTGTCGGCCGGCAAGATTTCCGCCGGCAGCGGCGCCTCCGGCGGCGGTCCGGCGCGCTGCAGCACGTTGCAGGCGCGGGCGTAGGCATATTGCAAATAGACGCCCGTGTCGCCGGTGTGGCGAAGGGCGTCCTCAAAGTCGAAGGGGATGACCTGGTTGAGCCCGAACTTCAGCAGGTAGTAGCGGACCGCGCCCGCCGCCAGCGCCTCGGCTATTGCCGGGTCGGCCGACTTGCCGCGACCGGCCGCCTGCTGCTCCTCCAACTTGGCGGTCATCTGCCGGCCGGCCAAATCGAGCAGGTCGTCCGCCTTGACCTCGATCCCCTGCCGGCCGGAAAAGGCGTAGGTGGTCTTGCCCGGCTCCACGGGCACACCGAGCGTCCGCGCGGCTTCCGCGGACAGGGCGACCACTTCGTAGGCCAGATGGACCGACTCGTCGGCTTGCTGGACAAAGCCCAGCCGGCGCAGCGACTCGTACACCACCTCTTGCGGGTAGGACTGCCGGACGTCGATGACATTCAGCACGCGGTCGGCACGGCTGAACGTGTGCGACGGGCGCTGGCTCGGGTCGTCCGTCGTCGTCCACAGCTCCTGGCCGTTCCACTGGACGCTCCAGCGCCGGTAGCCGAAGTCCAGACCCAGCACGCCGAACTTCCAGAGCTGGTAGGACAGATCCTTGCCGGTGTAGGTGACCACACCGTCGCTCTTCACCAGCACCTTATCCGAGGAGCGTTCTCCTTCCGCGGTGGTGACGGACCCCTCGCCAAAGGGGATGATCCAGCAGCCTGCCAGCGGTCCGCTATCGGGATGCTCCAGCAACTGTCGGTCCCGCAGCATCGCGAAGGCGTGGCGCCAGAAGCCGAGCGCCAGGATATCGGACTCCCAGGTCAGCAGGTCGTAGGCGACGCCCACCCGCGCCATCGTCTCGAGGTGGCGCGCCACGATACGCAGCGACAGCTCCTTCGCCTGTTTCGCGGTCGGGTTATTGCGCTCCTCGATGAGGTGCAACACCTGCCGTCGCTGTTCCAACAGGCCGGGATCTTCCGCGTACCGTCGCTGAATCTCGGCGTACACGCGGGAACAGAAGTAATCGAACGGTTCAGACTCGTCGTACTCCTGTCCCAGCGTCTGCAAGCCCACGACGACGTCGGCCACCTGCACCCCCGTGTCGTCGATGTAGTTTTGCACCTCGACCGCGTTGCCGCGCGCGCGCAAGATGCGGGCGACCGTGTCGCCGAGACAAGCGTTGCGCAGATGTCCGACATGCGCCGCCTTGTTGCTGTTGATGTTGGTGTGCTCGATCACCACCTTGCGTCCGGTCGGCTGGGAGGCGTGGCCGTAGCGGTCGCCAGCCCCCAGAACGGCTTCGGCGATGGCGCCGCTGAAGGAAGGCTCGTCGATGAAGAAGTTGACAAAGCCGGGCGGCGAGACGGTGACTCTGCGCGTGTACAACGGCAGCGAGCGCTCCAAGGTCGCGGCCAGTTGCTTCGCCAGCTCAATCGGCGGCCGGCGCAAGCGTTTGCCCAGCGCCAGGCAGATGGGGGTGGAGAGGTCGCCAAACTCCGGCTTCGCCGACGGCCGTACGTCCACGCCTTGGCCGGCGAGGTCAATCAGCAGAACGCGAAGCGCTGACTCGATGCCTTCGCGGAGCACCGCTTCCAAAGCCAAAACCACCGTACCCCCGAGCTTCTGGGCGACCGACGCAGCCAGGCGCTAGTGTAACAGCGGCCGTCTCTCCTTTATGAGAACTTTATGCGTCGCACCGTACACTCATGTCGTTCGGTCTCGGTGGCGCCTGAGAACCGGTGCGACCAAGCATCGGGGTCCGAGGATGGGACTTCGGAAGCAATGCAACACAAGATTCTCGTCGTCGACGACGACCGCAAGACGGTGGACTTGATCGCGCTCTACCTGCGGCGCGACCACTATGAGGTGCTCACGGCCTATGACGGCCGAGCAGCGCTGGAGGTGGCCCGCCAACGCCGCCCGCATCTCGTCGTGCTCGACTGGATGCTCCCGAAGGTCGACGGTATGGAAGTGTGTCGAACACTGCGCCAGGAGTCCGATGTACCCATCATCATGCTGACGGCCAGGACCACCGAAGAGGACAAGCTAATGGGTCTCAATCTGGGCGCGGACGACTACGTGGTCAAGCCCTTTAGCCCGCGCGAGCTGGTCGCACGCGTTCGCGTGGTGCTGCGGCGCCTGAGTCAGGACGAGGGCTCCGTCGAGGAATTGCGCTTTGGCGAGCTGACAGTCGACTTGGCGCGCCACGAAGTGCAAGTCAGGGGTGGTCGCGTTCATCTGACGCCCAAGGAATTTAAGCTGCTCGGCGTGCTGGCGCAACGTCCGGGCTTCGTGTTCACCCGGTCGGCGCTGCTCGATCAGGTGTTCGGCTTCAACTACGAGGGCTACGAGCGAACCGTCGATGTCCATCTCGGCAACCTTCGCAAGAAGATCGAGCTCGACCCCGAGCACCCGGCCTACATCCAGACGGTCTATGGCGTCGGCTACAAATTCGTGGCCCAGCATGCTGTTCCGTAGCCTGCGCTTCCGCCTCCTCGTGATGTTCTCGCTGGTGTTGCTGGTTGCCATTGGCACGGCGGCGCTCTACGTTCGCGAGACCACCGCGACCCACTTTGTGAGCTACGTCCAGTTCCGCTCCCAGGAAGACCAGGCGGTGATCTCCAAGTTGCTGACGTTGTACAGCCAGAACAAGGACCCGGCCGCGGTTCAATCCCTGGTCGAGCAACTGGCGCGTGCCACCGGCCGACGCATCATCTTCGTCAACGGCGACAATCGCGTCATCGCCGATTCGGAGCGGAACGCCATCGGCACAACCATCCCTGCTCAGTCACAGGACTTGCCGGACGCCCTCTTCTTGTACAGTCCGGTCATGACGATCCACGCGAGCCCGGCGACGAAGCCGGCTCCGCCGTTGCCGAACACGCTCGTTATCTCGAGCAAGCCCGCTAATGCCCTGCCTGTGCCGATTCCCCAGCCTTCCGACCTGCCCGCCGTGGCCGGGCAACCGGTCCGGGTGTCCCTCGGCAGTGGCAGCGCCGAAGGCAGCTTCATCACCGCGATCAATCGCTCACTCCTCCTCGCGGGCGTGCTCGCCGGATTGGCGGCGGTGTTGCTGACGGTCGTCCTTTCCGCGCGCATCCTCAAGCCGGTCAAAGCGCTCACCGTTGCCGCCACGAGGATGCAGGGCGGCGACCTGAGCCAGCGCGTCCACGTCAAAAACACGGACGAGATCGGCACGCTGGCGCGTGCCTTCAACGCCATGGCCGATAGCCTCGCCCGCTCGGAGCAACTACGGCGTAACCTGATCAGCGACGTCGCCCACGACCTCCGCACGCCGCTGACGAACATTCGCGGCTACCTGGAGGCGCTAGAGGACCGAGTCCTGATGCCGACGCCCGCGACCATCGCGTCCATTCGGGAGGAGGCCATGCTGCTCAATCGACTCATCGATGACCTTCAGGAGCTCGCGCTCGCCGATGCCGGCCAGCTCCGCCTGTCCTGCCAGCCGGTGGCCATTGAGGACGTGCTGCACCAGACGGCCAATGCGGTGCAGCCGCGGGCGCTGGCCAAGCGCCTCACGATCCGCGTGGACGTACCGGAAGCCCTCCCACCGGCCCTGGCCGACCCCGGTCGCGTCAGCCAGATCCTGCGCAACGTGATCGGCAATGCCATCACGCACACCCCCGACGATGGCCAGGTCGTGGTCTCCGCCCGAGCGACGTTGCCTTCGGGCGAAGTGGAGATCTCCGTGTGCGACACCGGCGCGGGGATTACTCCTGAGCACCTCCCGTACATTTTCGAGCGCTTCTACCGGGCCGACCCGTCACGAGCCCGAGCGACCGGCGGCACCGGATTGGGCCTAGCCATCGTCAAACAGCTCGTGGAGGCCCAGGGTGGACACGTGAGCGCCAAGAGCGAGCTGGGTCACGGGACTACCATCACGTTCACCTTGCCGATGTCCCCAGCGTCGGTCGCGGCGGGACCGTTGTCGCGGCAGAGCGTGGCCTGAAACCGCCTCGTTCCTCAGCAAATCTTTAGGAATGTCCAAGGAGTGGCAAGGTTTGGATCGTAGGATGCCCACGGATCATCGGCCATGGATCGTAGTGGGGACGTCAAATGAGTTCCTCAACGCCTGAACCCACGCCGACCGGACCGTCCGCCACTGCCCCTCAGTCCTCTGAAAGTGTAGCCAGGCCACGCCGATAATGAATAGACCCTCCTGGCATTGGCGATGGCCTTGCTAACCGGCCTCGCCTGTGGCTACTATCCGGCCAGTCGCGCCGCCCGGCTCGACCCGATTGACGCACTGCGCCATGCCTAGCCGGCACCTTCATTAGATCTTTAAGAGCCTACTCCCATACTTTCTGACGACATCGAGCGAAAGAGGAGAGACCAATGCTCAGCGAGCAGCTTGCCCAGCAGGAAGCGCGGGCGCTGCCAGTCCGTCTGCTCCTGATCGTGCTGATCATCCTGCTGGCAGTGGGGGCGGGCGGATTCACCATGCTGCGGCTCCGCGTTCAAGGCCAGGCGGCGCCCGCGTACACCACCGTTCCAGTCATCACCGGCGACATCACCACGGGCATCAGCGCCACCGGTCCGGTGAGTACCGCCGCCTCTCTTCCCCTCACCTTCCAGAACAGCGGCCTGCTCACCAAGGTGCTGGTCCAGCCCGGCGACCACGTCACCGCCGGCCAGGTGCTGGCGCAGGAGGATCCGACGCCACTGCAGAACGCCCTTCGTCAGGCGCAGGCGGGGCTGGCGCAGCAGCAGGCGGCGCTGCAAAAGCTCCAGCAAGGAGCGACGCCGCAGGACCTTGCCGTGCAACAGGCCGTCGTCGACAGCGCCACGCACGCGCTGGCCCAGGTACAGGCGGCGCTCCAGAATAGCGAGAAGAAGTCGCAAACCGACCAGGCCGCCGCTGGCGATGCCGTTGCGCACGCGCAGACCGCGCTGGCCGACTCCCAGGCGCAGGCACGCGCGCTGGTGCAGGGCGACGCCACGGCCGTCGCCAACGCCAGGAATGCGCTGAGCAGTGCCCAACAGAATATGGCCGCCGTGCAGGATCAGATCGCCCAGAACACCGCCGCCGACCGCGCCGCCATACCAACTGCGCAAGCCGCCCTCGCCAACGCCCAGAAGAGCCTCGCGGCGGTCCAGGCGCAAGTGCAACAGCAAACCGCGGGCGACCGCACTGCGCTGACCAACGCCCAGCAGCAGGCTGCGAACGCGCAGAAGTCAGTCGCGCAGGCCCAGCAGGCCGGACAGGCGAATCAGGTGGTCGAGGCCCAGGCCATCGCCCAGGCCAGGAACACCTTGTATGCGCAGCAGGTCGCGCGCGACGCCGCTTGCAACCTGGACAACAGCCACAACTCGCAAGCGGGTTGCAATCAGGCCAACGCCACGGTGAACACCGGCCAGACCGGCATCGACCAGGCGCAGGCCCAGGCCCGACAGGCGGCGGTGCAAGCGCAGCAAGCCATAACTCAAGCCCAGAGCCAGCTCGACCAGGCCAACGGCGCCGCCAAGGCAGCCCAGGACGCGCTGAACGCCCATCTCGCCGGCTACCAGGGCACGCTGGTGTCGGCGCAGAGCCAGGCAGCTCAGGCACAAGGCGCCCTCACGACCGCGCAGCACACCCTGGACGCGCACCTGGCTGCCTACCGAGGCAACCTGGTCTCAGCGCAGGGACAAGTCACACAAGCCCAGGGCGCGCTCCGCGCCGCCCAGGACAGCCAGTCCAAGGATGCCGCGCAGGGTCAGCAAGCCAGCGACCAGGCCCAGGCGACGCTCGCCACGGCGCAGGACAGCGCCGCCCAGACGGCGGCTTCGGGCGCCGCGAGCCGCCAGCAGGCCCAGGCGGCAGTGGAACAAGCGCAAGGGCAGCTCCAAAGCGCTCAGGCTGGCTACGCCAAGCTGGCCGCGCCGCCCACCCAGGCCGACCTGGCCCAGGCGCAAGCCCAGATCGATCAGGCCAAGGCGCAGGCAGCGAGCGCCCAGCAGAACCTGGACGCCACCACCTTACGGTCGCCACTCGACGGGACAGTCGCGCAAGTCAACGACATCGCCGGGCAGTTTGTCGGCGGAGGGCCAGTCGGGACGAGCAGCAGCACGGCGAGCAACACCTCCACCACCGCCTTCATCGTGCTGACCGACCTGCGCAACCTTCAGGTGGTCGCCCAGGTGAACGAGGCCGACATGGCCAAGGTGCGCACCGGCGAGGCGGTCCAGTTCACACTCAACGCCTTCCCGGGCCAGAACTTCACCGGGAAGGTGGCGGCGATCCAGCCACTCGGCACGAGCAGCCAGAACGTCGTAACCTACAACGTCACCTGCGCCATCGACCCGACCAAGACCCAGCTCCTGCCGGGCATGACCGCCAACGTCACCATCGTGACCGCCAGCAAGACCAACGTGCTGACCGTACCGTCCGGGGCGCTCAGCTTCGCCCAAGGTGCGAGCGGACCGAACATCCCAACGGCGCCAGGCAGCGTCCCCGGCGCCAACGGCAGCGTGTTGGTTATGGCTAACGGTCACGCGGAGCGGCAGCCAGTACAGACCGGCTTGAGCGACGGGCACACGACCGAAATCGTGGCTGGCCTGCAGCCGGGCCAGCAGGTAGTCACCGGCACGAGTAACAAGGCGGGATAAGAAAGGCAACCGCATGAGCGCAACGAGCGAGCTACCCGGCGGCGACGCCGTTCCAAATCCGGCAACTGCCGCTGGCGCGGTGGATCGCGGTGTCCCGCTGATCCGGCTGGAGGGGCTGGCCAAGGACTACCGCCTCGGCAGCACGGTGGTCCACGCCCTGCGCGGTGTCGACCTGGAGGTCGCCCGCGGGGAGCTGGTGGCGCTGATGGGCCCTTCCGGCTCGGGCAAGTCCACCCTCCTGCACCTGGTCGGCTGCCTGGACCGGCCGACGAGCGGGCGCTACTGGCTGGAGGGGGTGGCGGTGGAGAACCTCACCGCCCGTCAGCTCGCCTTCGTGCGCAATCGCAAGTTGGGTTTCATCTTCCAGACCTTCAACCTGCTGCCCCGCGCCAGCGCCCTGGACAACGTTGCCCTGCCGTTGCTCTACAGCGGGGTGTCCGCGAGCGTGCGCCAGGAGCGCAGCCGGCTGGCGCTCGCCGCGGTCGGTCTGGCGGACCGCGCGCGTCACCGCCCCAGCGAGCTATCGGGCGGGCAGCAGCAACGGGTGGCCATCGCGCGGGCGCTGGTGACCGGGCCCGGCTTGCTGCTGGCGGACGAGCCGACCGGCAATCTGGACACCCGCACCAGCCTGGAGGTGATGGCGATCCTGCAGCAGCTCAACGCGGCCGGGATCACCGTCCTGCTGGTGACCCACGAGCCCGACATCGCCGCCTTCTGCCCCCGCATCCTCACCCTCCAGGACGGTCGGGTGCTCCAGGATGTCCGACTCCCCGGAGCTAACCGAGCTGCCGATGTTTTAGCGTCATTGCCACCACCTGTTGAGCAAGGAGCTGCCTGATAATGCCATTGGACAGTTCACGGTCGCGCTATCTGCCGATACTCGCCCCGCTGCCGGCGACCGGAAACTCGTCGGGCCGCACCGCGCTGGCGCAGAGCATCCGTTCCGCCTTGGCCGCCCTCGCCGCTCACAAGCTGCGCTCGGCGCTGACGATGGTCGGTGTCATCGTCGGCGTCTGCGGCGTGCTGGTAGTGAGCGCCGTAAGCCAGCTCACCATTCAATCGACCGCCGGCCGGTTCGGCGCCCTCGGCGCGAACGTGATAGACGTGGCCGGGTTCGTCATCTCCGGCTCCGCGCCGCCAGTCGCCGGTGCGCAAAAGGTTGTCCTCCAGATGAGCGGCCCGCCGTCCCTGACGCTGGCGGACATGCAGGCGATTCGGACGCTCCCGCACGTCGTCGGTGTGAGTCCCAGTCTCGGGACGCCGGCTCAGGTGGTCGCCGGCAATCAGAACTGGCAGACGACTGTGGTGGGCGCCCTGCCGGACATCCAGCGCATCCGCGGGTACAGCGTCAAGTCCGGTGCCTTCTTCACCGACGCGGACGCCGCGTCCAACGCCACCGTCGCGGTGCTTGGCCAGACCGTAGCCAACAAGCTCTTTCCCGGCGCCAACCCGGTTGGACAGCAGATGCGCATCAACAGCGTGACCTTCACCGTGGTTGGAGTCCTCAACGCCATCGGCAGCAACGGCGAGCGGGATCAGGACGACACCGTGCTCGTGCCCGCCTCAACCTTGCTGCAGCGCCTGGCCGGGGGGCCAACGGGCATGCGGTTCACCTCAGGTGGCAACGCTCCGGCCGCTCCGCCCAACGGCGGCCCCCCACCCGACGCCGTCGTCGTTCAGGCGCAAGGGGCGCAGGCGCCGACCGGCGGCCAGGGCAGCGCGCCAGGGCAGGGTAGCCCAGCTTCACAGTCCGGGTCGCCACCGAGCGAAGCCTTGCTGCACAGTACCTTTCCGGGCGTCCAGGTTGAAGCTGACTCGACCGGGAACGTCCCCGGCGTGGAGGCGGCCATCACCAAGACGCTCGAGCAGATGCACCACATCGCGCCGGGCGGCAAGGACGACTTCACCGTTGGCGGCTTCTTTAGGGGCGCACAAGTGGCACGGCAGTCCATCTCGATCATCACCCTCGTGATGGGCATCGTCGCCGCCATCGCGCTGCTACTCGGCGGGTTCGGCATCGCAAACGTAATGCTGGCATCGGTAACCGAGCGCACTCGCGAGATCGGCGTGCGCATCGCCGTCGGCGCCCAGCCGCGTGACGTCCAGGCGCAGTTTCTCGTGGAGGCGACAACCTTGTCATTGCTCGGCGGCATCGGAGGAATCCTGCTAGGATTGGGGCTCTCGTCCGGCCTCCCTCACGTGCTGAAACGGCTCGCCGGCTTTCAGGCCCCGCCGTCGGCGGTCGCCGTCGTCGTTGCTGTCCTGGCGTCCCTATTGATTGGCGTCGCTTCCGGCTACTATCCTGCTCGCCGCGCCGCCCACGTCGATCCCATTCAGGCGCTCAGGCACGCCTGAGCTGGCGCAGCCACGGGACGATTGTTGTGTGTGCGTCAATGTGAGAACGCGCTTGCAGGGGCGCTGCTTGCTGCGCCCCTCCAGGTCTCCCTAGTCGATGCCATGCTGAGTGGTAGCCGGCCGAGTCGGCGTCGAGGCTTGAACAATGCGTAGGGTGTCGACGTCGGAAGAAGGAGTTCGATGCCCACCACCGTAGAAACGGCACAACGGCCGGACCTGCAGCGACACTCCCTCGCGTTGCCACCACTGCCAATCGGCGGCAGTACGTCATGGCGGGTCGCAACTGCGCAAAGCGTCCGCTCCGCTCTGGAGGCGCTCGCCGCGCACAAGTTCCGCTCGGCGATGACGATGATCGGCATCATCATCGGAATCTGTGGCGTCCTCATCATCAATGCCATCGGCCAGTCGCAAAATATGGCCATCGCGGCGCAGCTCGCCCAGCTCGGCTCCAACCTCGTGTCAATCTCACCGGGATTCGCCCAAACCGGTGGCGTCTCGGCAGGGGCCGGCAGCAGACCGACCTTGACAGCATCGGATGCCCTGGCCATCCGTGATCAGGTAGCCCACGTCCTGGCAATTAGTCCGCAAATAGGCGGCAGCGAGGAAGTGATCAACGGTCGCCTGAACTACGCCACATCGGTGCTTTCGGCCAACGCCGCGATCGAATCTATCCAGAGCTATGGCATACGGCTGGGCGCGTTTTTCACAGACGAAGACGACGCTCACGGGGTAGCCGTCGCCGTGTTGGGCCAGACCGTGGTCGACCACCTTTTTCCGGGGACCAGCCCCATCGGAGCCCAGGTGCGCATCCGCAATGCCGACTTCACCATCGTCGGCGTACTGCAAGCCAAGGGGCATAACGGGCAGAGCGATTTGGACGACGTCGTCATCGTCCCATTCCACACGGGGCAGCAACGCCTGTTCGGCTACGGCAACGTCGCCAGCATCCTGCTGCAAGTGGATCGGACCGACAACATCCCGGCGGTCGTCGCGGGAGCGACCAAGACGCTAGAACAGAGCCACCATGTGGCTCCGGGGCGTCCCGACGACTTCGTCGTTCGCAATTTCCAGCAGATCGTCGACTCGGCTAAGCAACAGGCGGCCGTCTTGACGACGGTGCTGACAGCGGTCGCTGGGGTGGCGCTGGCCATCGGCGGCTTTGGCATTATGAACATCATGTTGATTTCGATAACCGAACGCACCCAGGAAATTGGCGTGCGCATCGCCGTCGGCGCCCGACCGAGCGACGTGCTGCTTCAGTTCCTCATAGAAGCGCTCACCCTCTGCCTCGTCGGCGCGATGTGCGGCATCCTGGCCGGCTACGCTGTCGCAACACTGATTACGCACATGTCGTCGCTGCTGACGCGGTACCCGGCACTGCCGACCGCGGGCGCCGTCGGCGCAGCAGTCGGAGTAGCGATCCTGACAGGATTGGTCTTCGGCTTCTACCCAGCGCAGCGAGCCGCGCGGCTCGACCCAATCGTGGCGCTGCGATATGAGTGAACCTCTGTGTCTAGAGCGCCAGCAACGTCAGGCATGGGCTGGCGCTCTAGCCCTCCGGCACCAGCACCACCGGCCAACGCGTCCCTGGCAGCTCAAGCGCCTGAGACAACCGCGGAGCCACTGAAAACCTGTCCTCCTGCGCGGCGAAGACCAGATCGTCGCCAAGCCCGAGTGAGATCACAGCCTGTCCACTTGCCGACGTTCGGAACGCCTCCAAAGCACCGGGGAACGCCTGAGTCAAGGCGATCGCCGCTCGCGCCGCGTCCGTCAGCGTCGCGTCCGGCTCGAAGCGGGCCGCATGGGCAGCCAACCTTCCTGCCGTCCATGCGTCATCGAGCGCAAACCGGCCCTGCGGACGACCGGCGCACACGACCGTCAGGTTGCCCATTTCTCGCGCCGCTGCTATCGCGGCGGCAACCACCGCGCTTGCATTGACGAGGCAGCCGGCGAAAACCGCCGGAGCCCCGGCGACCGCGTGCAGCGCCACGGTTCCGTTCGTAGTGCAGAGCACCGCCGCCCGTCCGACGAAATCCAGCTCTGAAAACTCACTGGGGGAGTTGCCGAAGTCAAAGCCTTCCGGCCTGGCGCCGCCGCGCTCTCCGCAGAGGAGCAAGCCGTTTTCGCGGGCATATCGTTGACCGCTGTCGAGATTCCGGGCGACGTGAATCGCTGGGCACCGGCGATCGAACAGCGTTGCCATGGTCGTACTGGCCCGAATGACGTCGACGACGATACAGACGCTACGTGCGATCTGACTTGCGTCGCGAGGCAGAAATGCCACGTCGATCAACACGAGCCGCTCGCCGACCTAGCGCGGAGGATGCGGCGCACAAGTCGGCGACGTAGCTGCCGTACCATCGACTACGGCGACCCGTCCGGCCGCATACGCAATGGCGAGCGAAGCTCCGGATCGCCCTGGGCCATGAGTTCTGAGGCTGCATGGAAAGGCTGATAGCCGGGCGCGGTGGCGTCGATTGTGAAGTTGTGGTACACCGGCATCATGAGGTCGTAGCTGCCGGTAAAGTTGTAGGACTTGCCGTCCAGGAGGATGACGATCTTGGCCT
Organism: uncultured Chloroflexota bacterium; assembly: GCA_937967325.1. Taxonomy (GTDB): domain Bacteria; phylum Chloroflexota; class UBA4733; order UBA4733; family UBA4733; genus UBA4733. The sequence continues at coordinate 6,726 of CALBSQ010000079.1, read as the reverse complement.
TCGGGAGCGCCACGAACGTGTCGCGGTCAACGGCGTCGCCATACATGTGGATCTCTTCGCCCGGCCGCTGGATGGAATCAAAGATATCGCAGGCAGCCAGGCTAGGGACGATGGCCATGAGCACAAGCAACAGAAACGCGGTACGGCGCACGTTCACGTCCCTCACTCGCGCGGTCTAGACGCAGCACATGGCTGTCGTGTCGCTCACACACTTTCCCAACAGCATGCCATGCCGCAATGCAACATGTACGGTTCGACTGTCTCGCTGACGCGTCAGGAGGTCCGCATGACGCACGGTTCATTAATTCTGGATGGAGACACCGATGCCAGAGGATCCGGCGCCCGGCACGATGGCGGGCAGCAAACGACGACGGGACGCGACATCCTACGTCGTGATGCGCAAGCCCAAGGCGATGGTGGTCGGCAGGGCACACCAGGCCGATGCCGATGCCGAGGCGTACGCCCGCTTCATCGGCAGCTGGGGCAACTTCAGCGCCCACATCGGCGATCAATGGGAGCGCGTCGCTAGCGCGCGGGCGGGCGCCCTCGTCGGTAGCGACCGCGCCTCTGACGCTGGCCGATTCATCCTGCGGCACATCGAGGACCTGGACTCCAACGATGCCCTTCATCGTGAGGTCGAGCGCATCGGCGTCTCCTGTCCCGACGCTTTGTTCTGCGGACCCAATGAGTCGGGACAGGCCGTCGTGCAACCGGTGGACTACAAGGTGTCCCTCGACACCGCCAGCTTCGACCAAGTAGAAGCCGAGCGCATCCTCGATCTGGCATCGCGAGGCGGCGACAATACCGTCGCTGCGATCTGGCGCGCCGTGACCGCGACGGGCGCGCTGGTCGCGCCCGTCGCTGAGCCGCGCGCCTCGTTGCTGGCCTTCTTGCAGTCCGAGGCCATCACTCCCATTGGCGGCCTATTTGTAGCCCCCGACACTGCCTTCAATCGGGTGCACCTGCGCGGTCCAGAGAACCGGCGACGCCAGCGTCCGCTGCGACCTGACGACGTGCTGCTGCTCCAGTTCGCCCCTATTGAGCTACTGTCCGGCTTGCCTGGTTGGGAGGAAGCCCAGGAGCTGATGCGCCTCGACCACGTCCGCGCCGACCTGCCGGGGGACTTGGGAATGGCCGAACGCTATGCGCGCTTGGGCTCTGGAGCGAAAGGGGCTCTGCGAACGATCCGTAGCCCGTTGTTCGGTCCGGCGCCGATATTCGATGGGGCCGCGGAGCTGCGGATGAGGATCTCCGGACAGCAGACGTCTCTGGACGTGCTCCGCGCCCTCCAGGAAGGACGGGCTAGACGCCTGGACCTGCTGGCCCGCCGCGACAAGCTGATGCGTTTCCCGTTTCGAATGGCGACCCTGGCCGAGGCAATGGGACTAACGGGCGGCGAGGGCGAGGAACGCCAGCCCTGGCCGATGGACGTGCTCAGGAATGCGATGGACGATCTGCACGGGCGCCATCGACACCGCCTGGAGGAAACCGGCCTGGAGCTGTTGGCGAGCGGGCGCTCCGACGAGGAGGTCGTGACGCGCTTGGAGGCAGAGTGGCCGGCATTTAGGCGCGCCGCGGAAGCCGATATTGCACAGTGGGCGGCCGGAGGTCCCACCGACCATGAGTGACGCCAATGCCGAGCTCGGCTGGCAGCGGACCCTCACCCCCGGCCCCTCTCCCGCTCGGCGGGCGAGGGGAGCCGGGCCCTGCCGTCCGGGCCTCTCCCCCGCCTACGGGGGAGAGGTGGCGAAGCCGGAGTGAGGGTCCATTGCCGCCTTCGTCATCAGCGCAATAAACAGTCCGATAGTGCCTCCGCTACCTGCTCCTGACCTGAACCTCGTTCCCCTCAACCCTGACCTCGTAGGTCGCCAACGGACCAGCCTCGATCGCCGTGAGCTCCTGCCCGGCAGAGCCGTAATTCGCAGTCCAGTTGATGCCGCATTGGGGCGGCCGCACCAACTCGCCGGTGGACACTCGAAATTGGGCGCCGTGCAAGGGACAGGTCAACAAATCTTCCTCGAGCGCCCCTTCGTGGAGGTGCGCTCGCATGTGTGGACAGCGGTTGCCCAGCGCATAGACCTGCCCAGCCGCCGTGCGAGCCAGCAAGAAGGTGTGTCCGCCGAGGCTCGCCTTCTGCAACGCTCCCGGCGGCAGCGTGTCAAGGGTGGTCACCGTCCTGAAGCTTCCCCGCCCGAGTACGTCCGTGTAGGTCACCTCCGGCCTGACCCCAGGCGCGGCATAGCGAACCCGGGTGACCGAGCAACGCGCCGGGTCCGGCTTACGTACGGCGGCCACGTCGAGCTCTACGCCGGCCAGACCAAGCGTGAGTATCTTGATAGGGTCGCCGTGGCTCACGCAGACGACGGTCTCGCCGTGATGTTCCAGCGCCAAGTAGTCGAGGAACGTCTTCATGCGCTTCAAGATGTCGGCGATCGACTCGTCGGAGTCCAGACGGCGCATCTCGTAGACGGTCTTGTCGTGGGGTAGGTCGCGGTTGGCCGTGCCTTGCCACGACGTGCGAATCTCGGCCAGCGCTCGATTGGCTCGAATCGGCACGCCCGGGTGGCGCCGCGCGAGGATGCGGGCGGTTTGACGCGCTCGCAGCATCGGGCTGGTGTAGACGGCGCTGATTGGCTCCTCCGCCAGATACGCGGCGAGCCGTTCGGCGTGAAAGCGACCGTAATCGCTTATCCGGAACCGGGGCAGACGGCCGTACATGACCTCTTCGGGATTGAAGACGTCGGCGTGGCGGACGTAGAGCGCCGTCGTCACGAAAGCGGCGCTCAACTGGACGGCTGGCTCAACTGGGAGAAGCCATAGTTCAGCAGTGTCGCGCCATCTGCAAAGTGATCATTGCTGTCCAGTAAGGTCACCAGGACCGTGTGGCCGTTTCTCGTGGCGGCCGCGACGAGACAGTAGCCGGAATTGTCAGTCCAGCCAGGCTTGACGCCCCAGGCCCCCTGGTATGTCCAGAGAAGACTGTTCAGATTCGTCGGTCCAAACCAGCTGTGCGTCTTGGTCGACTCGATGATCTGTTGCTTCGTCCCCACGATCTGCCTGAAGAGTGGGTGTCGATTGAGCGCGTCGGCGGTGATGACCGCCAGGTCGTAGGCCGACGTGTAATGTTGCGGATCGTCGAAGCCCACCGGGTTCATGTAGTGGCTGTCGTGGAGACCAAGGGCCAGCACCTTCTGGTTCATGAGTCCGACGACGTGGTCCAGCCCGCCCAGACCCTCGGCAATGGCCCACCCGGCGTCGTTTCCGGAGTCGAGCAGCGCGCCGTACAGCAGCTCCTGCAAGGTCAAGGTCTCGCCAACCTGCACGCCCATGTGATCGGGCTCAACCTCCGTGGCATCTTTGGAAATGGTCATTGGCGTATCCGGTGAGGCAATATCCAGCGCGACATCGGTCAGCGTGATCTTGGTGGTGCTGGCCTGAGCCAGGTGCTCATGCTCGTTCTTCGCATACAAGATTCGCCGCGTGTCGTAATCGACGACGAGCGCCGCCTTGGCACTTATCGCCGGCTGAGCCTTGGTGGGGTGCGCTCGCAGCCACGCGTCGGAGTAGTAGGCGGGCCGGGCGGTGGCGGTGGCAGTTGGCCCGTTCGTCGGCGTTGGCGCCGGGGTGGGCACGCTCGTAACCGTGGGGATTGGCGTCGCGGTGACGTCCACCAGTGACACCACTGCCGGCGTCGGCGCATCGGTGGCGGTGGCCACGGCCGGCGGCGGTGCGCTGCGCACCGCCGCGAGCGCCGCGCGGGGCTGGACGACGCGAGTCCAAGCCACGAGTGCCAGGACGACAAGGACAAAGGTCACCATGAGTGGCCCGGCCGGCAACGGTCGTCGCCGTCGATGCACGGCCCGAACGCGAACCTTGATAGGCTTTGGCCTGGGTGGCGGCAGGATCGACTCCTCGAACGGCTGGACTGGTAGACCAGCCCGCCTCTTCCATCTTCTGACTCATTGGCATTGTAGAGAGTCACGTCCGGGCCATGGCAATTTCGGGGGACCTCGACCTCATTGAAGAACCCCCGGCGGCGCGCCGCCGCCCGCGCGGATGAAAAGCCCCTCTCCAGCTTGCTGGGGAGGGGTGGGGGAGGGGCATTGTCAGAGCAGTCGCGGCCCCGGCGCCCCACCACCAACGAGCTTCCCCAAATCCAAGCCGCATCGGCCTAGGGCAGCCGCTCCAGCAGACTCAGGCATTCCGTCACCACCCGCTGTTCGCACGTCGGGTCCGGCACGGACGGAAGGCCGAAATACTTGTGGGCGGTGTCGACCTCGTACCCTCCGAACTGATACTCACCGGCGGTCGGGATGTAGCCCACCACGCCATTGGTATAGCCAGAGAAGACGACCGGCTGACGGGGCGATTGGGTCTTCACCGTCAGCCCGGTTTGGCAGAATGGCTCGCAGGCCGCGCCAACAACCGTCACCGGACCGAGACTCATAGCCTGCAGGTCCACCTCGGCGATGGGATGGCGATCCCCGCGCTCGACCTGTTCACGCACCCTTTGGGCCGCGCGGGCGAGCATTCGGTAGCCATAGAGCGACAGTCCTCGGCTTGGCGGCGCCACCTCCGCACGTGCGAGCGCCTGCAGGGCCTCCTGCTCCTGCCGTTTTGCCTCGTCAAGTTCAGGGAGATCAGTAAGCGGCAACGTAAGAGATGTCGCCACCGCCGCCAACCGGTCTGGCTCATGCGTCTCGGCGCTCGCCCACAGGCGTAACGCCTCGCCCGCAAGTTGCAGTCCGGTGGCGCGCAAGCCGTCCGGGCCCCGTTTCGCCGGGTTGATGTCGGCGCAGGCCCCTTGTAGGAAAAGGAGAGGGAGGTCCAGCTCGGCCTCCACAACGCGACGGGCCACGCCAACGTAGTCGCCCGACCAGCCGTAGAAATCGCCGTCGAGGACAACGGGATGGCAGGCGGCGTTCGCCAATAGGGCGAGAGGCCGGCCATCACCGTCGTCAATCCGCAGCACCGAGACGCTGGGATCGGTCGGCCCCGGCGGACGGCGGCCCTGGTCGGCCGCGGCAGTGGATCGACGATCTCGGCGATTCACCCCAAGCAACGTTTGACCTTGGGCGAAACCCAGCCGCGCCGGCCTGACCGCCCAGCGGCTCTTCGCGGCCGCGGTGGACGCCAACCCAGCCAGCATCGCGATGAGCGACTCACCGTAGGCGCGGTCCTCCTCGCCCTCACCGTCCCAATTGCTGAAGCTGGGTCCACAGTGGGTGTGACTGCTACAGATGGCGACGTGCTCGGCAGTGGTCCCTACGGCCGACGCGATGGCCTGGCGAGCGCGTCTGGCCCAGGCGATAGTCGGTATGCAGAGGTCGACCGTCACGAGCACGACGCGCTGGTCGCTATCAGCCTTCGTAAGCACCGCGGCCACCGCCGCGAGCTCATCCAGAACATGATCGGCCCCATGCGTCCGGGCGCCGTACCCGCTCATCCACAGGCCGAGCGGCGGCGTCATCGCCGCCTGTGCCACACCGACGGTTAGACTCACGAGCAATCTCCCTTCCTGAACGGCCCGCGCTCCCCGGTCACACCGCCTCCGTGGCGTTATCTTGTCACTCGGCCCGCCGTTTGTCACGCGGATTCTGCTCTATCCTTGTTCCAACCGTTCCCACTTGATCGAACGCTCCGTTGATGCTAGCCTGACGGTGGCATGGTGTAAGGAATGAGGAACAGCTAACGGTGCGAGATTTTCAATACATCGCCGCGCGAAGCCTCGATCAGGCGGTGACGCAACTGGCCAATGCGGGCGCCGATGGTCGAGTGCTCGCCGGAGGCACGGACGTTATCGTCCAGATGCGTGAAGGGCGACGCCACGTCGAGGTACTAGTGGACGTCAAGGGATTGCCGGAAACAAATCAGCTCTCCTACGACAAGACAACCGGACTCCGGCTTGGGGCGGCCTTGCCCTGCTACCGAATCTACGAGAACAAGGACGTGGCCACGGTCTATCCGTCGCTGGTAGATTCGGCGTCGCTGATTGGCAGCACCGGCATTCAGGGACGCGCCACCCTGGGAGGCAACCTGTGCAACTCGTCACCCGCGGCGGACAGCATCCCAACGTTGATCGCTCTTGGGGCCACCTGCCACATCGCCGGGCCAAACGGGGAGCGCGACGTGCCAGTGGAAAAGTTCTGCGTGGCGCCCGGCAGCAACGTGCTGGAGGCGGGTGAGCTGTTGGTTTGGTTCGATTTCCCGGCGCCGAAGGCGAACAGCGGCGCCCGTTTCCTGCGCTTTATCCCCCGCAACGAGATGGACATTGCCGTCGTGAACGCGGCAGTGCAGGTGGAGCTGGATGAGAGCGGCACGACCATCCGGCGCGGCCGGGTGGCGGTTGGCGCCGTTGCGCCTACGCCGCTCATGTTGGAAGATGCCGCCAGCGTTGTGGAAGGCAAGCCGGCCACGATGGAAACCTTCTCAGAGGCTGCGGTGCTGGCCCGCGCCGCGGCGCGGCCGATTTCGGACACCCGAGGCACCGCCGCTCAGCGGAAGCATCTTGTCGAAGTGATGGTACGACGCGCCTTCGAAGGGGCCGTCTCCCGGGCACGAGGCCAGGGGTTGGGGATTGGGGGTTAGGGATTAGGGTATAGGGGACCGCCTCACGGCCATCGTCGACGTCGGCGCTCGTTGAAAGCGACCAGATGGTCCTTGCGAGTGCCAACCCCTAACCCTGTCTCTTATACACATCTCCGAGCCCACGAGACAGGCAGAAAT
>CALBSQ010000078.1 GCA_937967325.1 uncultured Chloroflexota bacterium | reverse complement strand
CTGGCTGGGCCTCCTCCAGGGCGACGTGCTGCTGATCTACCATCGCTGCTTGCCTCCCGTGTGCTCGGTCCTAGTGTAGGGCCTCCAACGATGGAGTTCCGCGGGTCAGGCCAAGAATGCCGCCAAGCGATCGGCGACGAGGTCGGGCGATTCGACGGCGAGCCAGTGGCCGCCATCGGGGAAGTGCTCGACTTGCTGGGCGCCGAACCGTTCGGCGTAGTGAGGCGCGATGTAGGGGTCGCGGTCGCCCCAGAGCACCAGCGTGGGCACGCGGGCGGTGAGCGCGTGGAGGCGCTCCTCCCAGGGGGCAAAGTCGCGGAAGTCGGTTGTTCGATAGAGGCGCAGGACCATACGCCGCACCGAGGGCTTGGCAAAGGAGAGCGCGTAGACCTTCCGAAGGTGCGCGTCCGATAGCCCCGGGGCATTCTTGCGCATGCTGCTCAGGAAGATGGACTCCCGCATAACGGCCATGGCGAGGTCGCCGACGACGGGCGTGCGCAACATCCGAGCGTCGCGGTGCCAGGGATAATCGGGGAAGAAGCTCACGCCGCCGGTGATGGCGAGCCGCCGCACCCGGTCGGGATGGGTGACGGCCCAGGCCAGCCCGTAGGTACCGCCGAAGTCGGTCATCACCAGGTTCAATGGCTCGGCGATGCCAAGCGCGGCGACCAGCCCATCTACGAAGCGGGCCATGCCATCCAGCGAGCAGTCGAAGTCGGCCGGCGCGGTAGAGCGCCCCATGCCGGGCAGGTCCGGCGCGAGGCAACGGAAGCGCGCCACCAGGCGCGCGATGACGCCATCCCACATATCGGCGGAATCGGGCACGCCGTGCAGGAGGAGCACGGTTGGGCCAGCGCCCCGATCGACGAGATGGACGTTGACGCCCTGAACGGTTATCGGCACGCGGCGCTTCTCCTGTTCAACGGTCTGCACTCGACCACATGGTACCGCTTGGTGAGGACGAGCGGGAACGCCGCCAGATAGCGGCGCGCCTTAGTCAGGTGGCAGGCGCTGCCTGCTCGTCGCTGGGCAGCGGCACCGCCGGGCGGCTCGTTCCGGCTTGAGGCGGTCCGGCCAGTGCCGTCCAGTCGACGCGATGGCCGCCGGCCTCGAAGAGGTGCATGGCGTCGTTGTAGCACATGAGACGCCAGCGACCGTCGCTCGCCTCACCTGTCTCACGCTGCCAGTGGGTGATCGAGGTGTTGCGCGGCGAGAGCCGGGCGGAAGACGGCGCCAAGGTTGGCATCTGGAAGAAGGTGAGGAAGGAGCACACGACGATCCCGCCGTGGCAGACGACGACGATCGTCCTATCGGCATGTGCTCGGGCAAGCCGCTGAAGGGCGCTTGCGGCACGCACGGTGAACTGTGCCCACGATTCCCCGCCCGGCGAGAGCGGGCGGAAGGGGTCCGACTCGGTCGCGGACAGGCGATAGCGCGCCTCCGCCTCCGCGTCGGGCATCCCGTCGGCCTCGCCGGGACGCAGCTCCTGCACCTCGTCGTCCCACGTGATCGGCTGGCCGAAGGCGGAAGCGAGGATCTCGGCGGTCCGGCGCGCCCGCGGCATGGTGCTGGCGACCAGGACGTCGGCGGCGATCTCGCCGGTGGCTGCTAGCCGGTCGCGCAGACGCTCCGCTTGTGCCACGCCCAGCGGCGTCAAGCCGCCGTCGCCGCGCATTCCGCCGACGATGCGCTCGGCTTGGGGCCTGGACTCGCCGTGCCGGATGAGGTAGAGATTGGTGGCTCCCTGCTCGATTGGCTCCATTTTGGCCCCCATCGTCCGCACGCTTGCACCTGCCCAGCGCGGAAGATACCACGGAGGACAAGCGGAGAGCATAGTCGCCCGGACAAGCGGCGCGTCCAACGTATCGGAGCCCGCTGTCAGGCTTTCCAACATGGGTGTCGGGGGCGGTTACGATGGATCGACGGGACGCCGCGTGGCGCGACGGCGAGCCGGACCGCGCTGCTGCAGGGTTGGAGTGTTTGCCGGCCCGCGGTGACGGAACGGCAGTGGACATGCGTTTGCGGAGCGTGGCTGGGGCGCCAGGGAGAGGATTGACCCAGCATGCTGTTGGAGCCTGGTGAGATCGACCGGTCCAGGCTGCTGGAGCTGCTGAACGTCGACTACGGCATCGCCGCCTCCGATCTGATCTTCCTCCCAGTGGGCGGGGATAGCTTCAACTACCGCGCCGCGGATGGCAGGGGCGGCCGGTGGTTTGTCAACGTGAAGCGGACGCCGCCGTTCCCACGGCCGCGCGGCGGCAGGGCAGGGCTCGAGGCCTCGTATCGCCTGGCCGTCGCCCTGCGCGACCGCGCCGATCTGGGCTTCCTCTCCTGCCCGATTGCGACGCGACGGGGCGAGCTGGTCACCGCCATGGAAAAGCTGCCGGTGGCCGTGTTCCCGTTCCTGGCGGGGCGATCCAGACCGGCGGAGTCCGACGATGAGCGGGATGCCATCGCAGGGGTGGTTCGTCGGCTGCACCAGGCAACGGACATCGTCCGCGAGCTCGACCTCCCGGTTGAGGGGTTCGAGCCTAACTTCGAGACCACCCTCCTGGCGGCGATGCAGCGAGCCTTGGCAACGGGCGCGGCGGCGGGTCCGCACGGGACCTGGCTCAGGGAGCGAATGTCGGCCAATCGGGAGCGACTGCTCGGTCTGCTCGCCCGCTTCCACGAGCTGCGGGCCAGCGCATTGGCAGGAGGTCGAGCAGCATGGGTGGTGACGCACGGCGAGCCCTACGGCAACACCATCTGGGATGCTGCCGGCAGCTTCTATCTGGTCGACTGCGGCGAGCTGTGCCTGGCCCCGGCGGAACGGGATCTGGTGTCGCTCGAGCTGCCCGATGGGCGAACCGAGCCGTCGGAGTTGTACAGCCTCAGGTGGATCCTGGGCGAGGTGGCCGAATATGCCGACCAGCTTAGCCGCCCTCACCAGGGCACGGCGGAGGATGAACGATGCCGGCAGGAGCTGGCGCTGTATCTGGAGTGAGGGTCAGACAGCGCGAGGTCGTAGCACATCCTGATCCCATTGTCGAAGGGCCGCCAGCTCGGCGTCGAGATAGCCGGAGTCGAGCGCGAGGGCGCCGCGCCAGCGGAGCCAGTCGTCGAGGTGGAAGCGCATATTGTCGAGCATCTGAATCGGTACGAACCAGGGAAGCGCGTCCAGGTCCGCCCGCGTGAGTTCCCGCACCTCCCGGTACCCCGAGAGAAAGGCGTCCCAATACTCCGGCTAGCCGCGCGTCACCCAGGTCATGACGCCCCAGGGATCGCTGGCGCGCCAGCCGGGGCCGGCCGAATCGAAGTCGTAGACGACGAGCTGCCCGCCGGGGGTGACGTGGATGTTGTCAAGGCTCACGTCGCCGTGGCAGACGCCCCAATCGAGTCCCGACCCCGCCAGGGCGGCGATGCGCTGCCGTGTCCTGTCCGCCAGCGCGCCGACGTACGCCGCATCGGCGGGCCGCTCGGAGAGGTGGGGCAAGATGATGTCCAGCGCGCGGTCCAGGAGGTAGGGCAGGTCGAGCGCCTGGCGTGGCCACTCGGTCGCGAAGTCGTCCGATGCCCGATGGATCTCCGCCAATGTGCGACCGAACGGGCGGTACAGGGCTACTGACGGCGCCTCAGGCTTGCGGCCTTCCGCGTGAGGAAACAGGACCATCTGCCGCGGTCCCGCCGGCGCCTGGGCGGTACCGATTGCTTGCCCGTCCACGCGCGGGAGGGCCGTAGGGACGGACAATCCTTGGCGCGCAAGATAGACTAGCAGCTCGACCTCCCAAGCGACCTCGCCGTAGGACCGCCTGCCGTGGCCGTAGACCTTCAGGACGTATTGCCCTGCCGTCGCCGTCACCGCGTCGACATCGTTGGCGAGGGTGCGGAGCAGCCTGCACTCGAGCACACTGCCCAGCGCATAGTCACGCTGTACCGGCGCGGCGACCGCCGCACACCTCCGTTTCGCATCGCCCGCCGCCTTCTCACCTGACAGAGCCTCCACCGTTCTCGACGGACACAAATGGCGCATCGCGGACTACGGTACTATCGCGCCCAAGGTGAGGACGCGACCGTCTCCGAGCAGATCGCCCTCTTGGTCGCCACGGGACATGGTAAATCGCATGCCGACGAGCGCGGAGGGAACCGTGGCTGGTAGCCCGACGGCGCTCGTGCGGGCGGCCGCCCAAGCGCTGCACGAACAGTTCTTCGAGCCGCTGGCGGTGGCGAACCTCTACCGCGACGCTTGGGAAGGCGCGACGGCCGCTCTCGCGCGGGCAGGCGTGGCGCCGCTGCCGCCCGCCCCTGCCTATCCCGCCGACCCGGTAGCCGCGCACGCCCTGCACGAGGCGACCTTCCCGGCCTTAGAGCGGCTCGCGGCCCGCCGACTCGGTCCCGTCGAGATCACCGTGGCGGCCCTCGACGAGCTACTCCGCCGTCGGCGCGACGGCCATACCTTCCTCTTTACCCCGCGCATGCTGCAGCGCGCCCGCTCGATGTCGGGTCCGCCCAGTCGCACCTTCGGGTTGATCTTATCGAACACTTCACCCCTGACAGTCGCCGACGTGCTACCGCGCGGTCCGGCGCAACGTGCCGGGCTGCGGCGGGGGCAGACGGTGTTGACCATCAACGGCGAGCCGGCGGCGCACCTCCGGCGACTTGAGGCGTTGGCTTTGATGGACCAGCAGGAGGGAGCGGCGAACACGCTCACGGTCCGGGCGGCCGGAGGTGAGACGGCAGCGGTGGAACTGCCGTCGGACCCGTTGCCGCCGATCTCGACAGCCATCCTGCCCGGTCCGTTCGGCCTGCTGCGCATTGACGGCTTCACGATGAGCGTCGAGGAGACGGACGGACTGCGCGCGGCGCTGGCGTCCTTCCAACAAGCTGGGGCACTGGGTTGGATCATCGATATGCGCTGGAACGGCGGTGGGGTCTCCATTCAGCTCAGCCGGCTCTTGGTGGACCGGGGGCGCCTATTCTCTCGTCAGCGTCACGCCGAGGCGCGTTTGCCGGACGGCACCGTGCTCGTGATGCGGGAGGACATCGAGGCGGATGGGACGGCGCTGCCCTTCCAGCGGCCGCTCGTCGTGCTCATCGGGCCCGGCAGCACGTCCGGCGCCGAGTCCTTCGCCGGCCCCCTCCAGGCCTTCGGGCGGGCCACGCTGGTCGGGGAGCGCACGGCGGGGTGGTGCGGCGCCGCGCGCCGGGTCGAGCTGGCTCCCGACTGGGTCATCTTGCTGGCGGCCTGGCAGACGGTGTTCGGCCCCGAGGAGCGGCGGGCGAATCGTGTCGGCGTGACTCCAGACGTTGTCGTGACACCGAGCCCGCAAGACGAGGCGGCAGGCCGCGACCCGCAACTGGAAGCGGCGCTGGACATCCTGCGGAGCGAGACGGCTCGCTGAGGTCTGGGTCCGTCCCAAGCCGGCCTGCACCTGTTGCTCCCAACCTCCGCGGCGACGGCAAACGTGCAGCTCGTTGGCCAATAGCCGACCTGGGCGCAGAAACGTCAGCACCTCCTGTGCCGCCTGCTCGGGCGACACCGGGGGCCAGGAGTACAAAGATCCCAGCGTGGAGCGCGGTGATTCCCCAGTCCCGCGACCAGCGCCGCCACGCCGCGTGAAGGAGCGCGAAGTCTTTGGCGTTGTGCGCGATCACGATCCAGCCGGACCGGGCGGCAAGGGACAGGTTTTCCTCGTCGCCCGCTCGTTCCATCCCGAGCGCAGGAGCGGTTCGCGCGCTGTGCCCGGCTCGAATAAGATGTCCGGCAAGATCTCGGGCAACGTTATGGTCGAGCAGGAAGTCCGCCACCTACGCGGCGTTCAGCGCGATCCGGGCATCGATGACGTCTTTGTGCCGGCGATAGTAGGCCAGCGCGGCCTCGACGGCGACTCTGGGCGGGCCGTACGCGGCGGCAAGCCGGCCCACATCGCCATCCAAGGCCGGGAGTTGCGCCACCAGCACCCAGACTTCGACGCCGGACTCATGGAGGCGAGACCCGGCAGCGCCCCAGCGCGGCGAATCCGGCTCGACATAGCGCTCGATCAGGTCGGTGTCAGCTATCGCCACAGTGACACCCTCCCATCTGGACTCGATGATACCGTATTCCCTCGGCATTCCGGCGCGCGTCGCCGGGCAAGTGAACGTCACGGTGACGGCGTTCTGGTCAGAAGAAAGAGGCACGTGCGGACAGCGCTGGAGGCGCTAGCCGCCCTGGACCTGGGTGTCCCGGTCCAGGCGCTCCGTGCGCGTGAAGCGAGGCGCGCCCGCCACCCCATCTGCCGGGCCGCCGGACTCGATCAGGTATTGGCCGGGCGGTACGCGGAAGGTCACGGTCCCCGCCGCGTCGGGGTGCTGAGAGGCCACCAGCGTGCGCGTGGAGCGGATCTCGCCAAGGGGATCCACGGTGGCGCCGTGCTCGGCGTACACGAGCACGGTCGTCTCGGGGCGGCCCGCCGGCGCATGCACCGTGAGGGTGAGCTGGCGCGGCGATCGGGGAAGGAGCAGGAGCATCATGGCGGCACTGGTGAGGAAGACCAGAAGGACAGCGAGGAGCACGCGCTGGCGGCGGGGGGCGAGGAAGACGAGCCAGCGGAGGGAGCTACCGCCCATGTCCAGCATGCGTGCAGTGTACTGAGCATGGGATACGGAGCACAGGGTTGCTCTTGGCGAGCGGGCGTAGCGGAACTGCTGCTTCTCCTCCCCTTGTCCGCTCGATCCGCCCACGAGGCGGCTACGTTTCCTCCGCGGCTGATTGCAGTTCTCGGAGGCTGCGCAGCAGCGCGACAAACTCCGGTGCAAAGATGGCGAGCTCGTCGAGCACGTCGTTCACAGTCAATGGCGGGTTGACCAGATCCGCTGCCTGCTCCTCGATGACACGGATCATCGTGTCCGGATCCAGCGCGAGGAGCCGCTGGAGAAATAGATCGGGGGATTGGACCTCGATCTGGTAAGGAGCGAGACCCAGCGAAGGGAAGTCGCGCACGTTTAGCGTGACGATCACACGAGCGCCGCCGACAATAGCCGCCGCGGCCACATGGCAATCCGACGTGCTAATAGCGATGGAGTCGATCAGGTGCTCGTACCCATCGACCTCGGCATCCTCGAATGCCCGCCGGATAGCGGCGACGAGTCGCCTTGCGGGCGCCACCTCGATGCGCCCACTCTGGACGAGGCTGCGCTCCAACTCTGCGAGAATGTCGGCGGACCAGAGCGGGCGGTACAGCGTGTCGCGCAAGGCGGCGGGGTAGAGCACGCAGGCGTCGAGGACGGCGCCGAGCTCGGCCACCGCTCAGTGCCGCTCGTACAGGCCGAACTCCTGATTCATCCGCGTCAACTCTCGCAGGCTCTCCCGGCGCATCGAATCGCGGATCTGCTTATAGCTCATCAGATCGGCGAAGCTGATGCGCCGGTGACTGCCTACTCTCGTGTGGGGCAGGTCGCCGCGGTCGATCAGTCGGATCAGGTACGGACGGGAGACGTTCAGCAGATCAGCGGCTTCATTCGTAGTGAGCAGCTTCTGTATTGGGACGATTGCGACCGCGTTGTGATGGGCAAGCGCCTTCACCGCTCGGCGCAGGACGCGCAGCAGTGACTCCGGCAACGTCACACGGTCGCCGCCTGGACCCAGCAGCACCGGGGCGCCAGCAGCGTCACCGTCGAGAAGACTAGCCAAAGCGTCGATCTGCTCCTGTTCCTCGTCGTCCGCCGCGATCGGGTCGCGTTCCACCACCAGCCCCGCCATAATGCACTTCCTCCCGGAATGGAGTCCTTGCCGTCCTAAGTGTACTAAGTGTAACCTGTCCGCCCACAGGTGACTGCTCCATTCTTGGCGATCCCTGCGGGGAGTACACCTACGGACGACCTTGCCGGCGTGGGCGCTCGTGATCAGAGGTGGTACCTTTCGGGAGAGGATCGATGCCATGCGTCCAGCGGCTCACTGCCTCCTGGGGACCGTGCAGGCACGTAGGGAAAGGACGGGCCGTGAACACCGGCGGGATGCGCGGAGCCGTCCCATTGGCACTTACCGAGGCGAACCTCGCGTCGCTCGCCGGCCGGGTGGCGGCGCCGACCTACGATCGGGGCCGGCTGACGCGGTCGATCGTCCACATTGGGGTGGGCGGCTTTCATCGGGCGCATCAAGCGGTCTACCTGGACGATCTGGCCGAGCGGCGCATCAGCATAGAGTGGGGCGAGTGTGGGGTCGGGTTGCTGCCGTGGGATCGGCGCATGGCCGGCGCGCTCATCCCGCAGGAGTGCCTCTATACTGTCGTCGAGCGCGAGGCCACGAGGGATCAGGCGCGTGTTGTGGGATCCATCACCGCGTACCTGTTCGCGCCCGACGACCCCGGTCGCGTGTTGGACGTGCTGGCCGAGCCGGCCACGCGGATCGTCAGCCTCACCATCACCGAAGGAGGCTACAACGTCGACCAGGCGACGGGCCGCTTCGACGCGGACGCCCCGGCGATCCGAGAGGAGCTGGCGGAGGGAACGGTTCCCAGGAGCGTATTCGGCTACCTCTGTGCGGCGCTGGGGCGACGGCGCGCGGCCGGCATCGCCCCGTTCACGATCCTCTCTTGCGACAACCTGCAGGGCAATGGGGCGGTGGCGAGGACGGCGGTCGTCTCGTTTGCAAGGCTGGTCGACGACGCCCTGGCCGCGTGGATCGAGGCTAACGTCACCTTCCCCAACAGCATGGTGGACCGTATCACGCCACAGACGACGGACGACGATCGGGCGATGGTAGCGGACACGTTCGGCATCGCCGATGCCTGGCCGGTGGTGACCGAGCCGTTCAAGCAGTGGGTGCTCGAGGATACATTCTGCAACGGGCGGCCGCCACTGGAGGAGGTGGGCGTACAGATCGTCCCGGACGTCCACCCCTACGAGACGATGAAGCTACGGCTGCTCAACGCCAGCCACCAGGCGATGGGCTACCTCGGCTACCTCGCCGGCTACCGCTACATCCACGAGGTGATGGCCGACGCGGACTTCCGGCGCTTCATCGCGCACATGATGGACGACGAGGTGACGGCCCTGCTGCCGCCCGTCCCGGGCATCGACCTGGCGGAGTATAAGCGAACGCTGCTGGAGCGCTTCGCCAATCCCAAGATCGGCGACACGGTCGCGCGCATCTGCACGGACGGATCGGACAGGATGCCCAAGTTCCTGCTGCCGTCCCTGTCCGAGGCGCTGGCCCAGGACCGGCCGCATCGGCTGCTCACCCTCGCCGTCGCCGGCTGGTGCCGCTACCTGCGCGGCGTGGACGAGCAGGGACAGGAGATCGCCATCGCGGACCCCAGGGCTACGGAGTTGCGCGCGCGAGCGAACGAAGGCCAGGGCAATCCGCAACCGCTGCTGGCGCTACGCAGCGTCTTCGGCGACCTGGGCCAGCACGACACGTTCGTCGCCGAGCTTGCCACGGCCCTGCGCGAGCTCGACGCTCGGGGCGCGAAGGCCACGCTGGCGGCGTTCCTGGCGTCGGCGTGAGTCGTTCGGGGACAGCCGGGCGACAGCGGTCAAAACAGGGAATAGCAGAGGCAGCGGGGAGAGGGCCGCGATTGCGGGCCCAGGGGGCGCCCCCGGCTAACCGACCGGGGGGACTGCGGTCCCTTTCCTTCGGCGATGGCCGTCCGCGGGACGGGGGGGATACCGCGGTCAAGATTCTCTGCCGGGCGTCAGCACTCGGCCAGGACCTCGTTCCACTCGCGGATGTGCCAGTTGCGGACGACACCGTTCAGGACGAAGGGGTCAGCGTGGGCGAACTCCTCCGCGGCGGCGCGGGTGGTGAAGATGGCCATCGACCCTTCCGTTTGGGGATCGCCGAAGGTACCGAGCATCAGGAGCGTGCCGCGGGCGTGGAACTCCTCGTAGCGCGAGCGGTGGGCGGCGAAGTGGACGGGCGCCTTGGAGCGGACGTCGTCGGCGGATTCGTAGAACAGCACGTACTTCACTGGGGATCTCCTCGGAACGGTGCAGACCGGCAAGAAGCAATTCTGGCCGGGCCTGACCGATGAGACCTAGCTAGCGGACCGACTGCAACAGGCGGAGGGTGGTCTCCTGGAGCAGCTCGCCCGCTTCCGGGGCGACGCGGCAGGCGCGGTCGACCTCGTAGCCGCCTTCCGGATAGGCGGCGCGCGTGGGGACGTAGCCGACGGCGCCGTCGGTATAGCCGGCGATGGCGGTCCAGGGGAACGGTGACGCCTGCTTGATGGCCATGCCGGTTTCGCAGAACAGCTCGCTCGGGTTGCAGGCGAGGGCGGCGTCGCCCAGCCGGAGCACGGAGAGCTCGCCGCGCACCACCAGCGGCTCGCCCCCCTCCAGGGCCGCCAGCGCCCGGCGCGACTGGGCCAGCCGCGATTGGTTCCACCACCTGGCGCCGGCGTTCCCTTCCTGCGCCGCTAGCCGCTCGCCTTCCGTTTCCAGCGCTTCCACCCGCTCGCGTCCGGCTTGCGCCGAGGACGGCAGCAGGCCGGGGAAGTCCACCGCCTCCCGCGCCACCCGCAGCGGCGTGCCCACGATGGGTCGCGCCAGCAAGGCGAGCCGGATCGCTTCGCCGCCCAGCGCGTGGCCCAGCCGGCGCGGGTGCTGCCAGTCTGGTCCCATCAGGCTCGGGTTGATGTTGCCGCAGGCCCCCTGCACATACAGCGCGGTCCCGCCGGTCACCTGCTCCAGCGCCGCCCGCGCGACGCCGGGGAAATCGGCCGTGATGAGCCGCATCTGGCTCGCGAGCGAGACGGGGTGGCAGGCATAGTTGAGCAACACGGCGACGGTTTCCGGTGCGCGACCGACCCAGCCAGCGGGGGAACCCGGCTCGACCGCGTCGCCGTCAGCAGCGTCGAAGCGCCAGACTTGCACTTCCGAATCGAGGGCCCCGCCGGGGTGCTGTCCCAGCACGAGGCGGCCGTCGGGCCGGCGCTCTCGCCGGTTTATGCCGACCTGGACGCGCCCGCGCGCCGCGGCCAGCGACACCGGCCGGCGCGCGGCATCGGCCATTGCCACCACGCCCGCGACGTGGTGCGGCAGGGCCTCTCGATAGGCAAGGGCCTGCGGCGAATCGCCGCCCTCCATTTCAGGGGAGACTACCGGCCCATAGTGAGTGTGGCTGCATTGGAGGAAGACGCGCGCCGCCGGGATACCCGTCACTGCTTCCACCTGCGCCTTGATGGCCGGGGCGATGGCATCGCCGTACATGCCAAGCACATCGAGCGCCACCAGGGCTGCCCGACTTGCCGTGTCGTCACCGCTCGCCGTCCGCTCTGTCAGCACCAGCGCTGTCGCGAGCAGATCGTCGTGGACGCCGGTGGACGGCGGCCGCCCGGCAAAACCGGTCAGAGAGATGCCGACGGGTGGCGTGATCACGACCCGGGCGATACCCGCCGAGAGCGCGGTGGCGGGACCGTTGGAGACTGTTAATTGATCCATAGCGGCGTATGGTACACAGGTTTCCAGGGTCTTACTAGGGCCAGGCTCGAGGAGAGTGCACCGCAAGGTTTTGCGGCGCACTCGCACGAGGATAGCGAGGCGCCGCAAAGCATTGCATCGACCTGGCGGTGCGCCACGGAGCGCGGGCGTCCCGCCCGCCCGGTGGCGGTCGGTGGGGTAGCGTCGGATGAACGTATGGGGGCGCCTGACCCACGGCGGGGCCGGGGCGGGCGGGACGCCCGCGCTCCGTGGCGCACCGCACTCGGCGATAGCTTGCTGCATAGCTCTGTGGCGTACCCCGAGCTTAGTGGCTGGAACCCGCCTACAACCGCCTGTCAGGCCGGGCTAGAACAGCGCCGGCACGGCTTGCATGGTCGCTGCGCCGATCTCGCGCATCTGGTCGACCGTCCGCCCCGGCCAGCGGTAGCTTACCTCCAGCGTCCGCGTGCCGAAGCGATCCAGGCAGTGCGACCGGATGGCGGTGGCGCTGGGACGCTCCAGCGCCCCTTTCCAGCGATTGGCCGCCAACGCGGGATACTCGGCTGCCGCGCGCTGGAAGCCGTCGCCTACCCCGTCTTGGAGGGCATACCAGCCGTCCTCGTCCCAATGCATCCAGCCGTACAGGTCGAGGTAGACCGTTGGACGCCAGTCCTCGACCAGGCGCAGCAGCGCCTGCGCGGCCCCATCGCCGCTGCCGACCGACTCGCGGGTGAGGTCTACGCCGCCCACGGCGGTACGCTTGCACAGGCCAGCGTAGACGCCATCGGGATTGGGCATCGGAACCACCACGACGTGCGCGGCTCGCAGCAACTCCTCCGCCGCGGCGTCGCCACCGGCTAGCCAGCGCATCGCCCCTTCCACACAGAAGGAGGCCGCCGTCTCGTAGGGGTGGACGCGCGCGGTGATCAGGATGCGCTGGGGACCGCCGCCCAGGTGGAACGCGGCAATCTCCCGCCCTTGCTCGTTGCGGCCGAGGGACTCACGCCGGAAGGCCGTGCCGACGAGGTCAGCCTCGAAGCCACGGTAGTCCGCCAGGCCATAGGCCGGGCTCAGCCCGATGGCGGTCCGTCCGGGCGGCACGTCGCACTGCACCAGGGTCATCGAGCCGTCCACTTGGGCCGGCAGGAACTGCCACGCGCCTTCGCGCCCAACATGGACGAAGCGCCTGCTGGGCGTGTAGACCTGGTCGCCCCAGTCGACCTCCAGCGTCAACGGCGCTGCCGCCGGGTCGGTATTGCGCGCTTCGACGTGCAGCGCGAACTTGTAGTTGGCGTCGCCGTCCTCACTGAACGGCGAGACGCGAATGTGGCCGTCGCCGAGCCGGCGGATGGCCGCCGGATCTTGGGGATTGCCGCCGTCCGAAGGTGCTTGGATCTCGATCACGCCGCTGCTCCTTACCAGATCGCCTGTCGCATGCGCGAGACGCGGGCGCCAGGCGACGCTATAGTACGCAACGGCGGGAGCGGGCACGACCATCCGTGCGATCGAGCGCGGGTGCGCAGAAATGGAGGCTCAAGGCATGGCGGTAGACGTCATCTTCTCCTTCGACAGCGAAGACTACGAAACGCCGGCGTCCGACGCGGGTGAGCTCTGGTGGGCGGAGGCGCTGAGCCGGCATCACCTGACCGGCTCGTTCTGTATGGTCGGCGAGCTGGCGCGGGCGCTGGAGGCGCGAGGCCGGCGCGACGTGCTGGAGGCCCTGGCCCGCCACGACGTCGCCTACCACTCCAACATGCACTCGGCCCACCCCGTGCACACCGAGTACCTGGAGGAGATGGGCTGGGACGACGGCGTCGCCACGGTGCTGGCACGGGAGGCCGGCGGGATCGCCGACATCCGCCGCCTCACCGGTCAGCAGCCGAGCGCCTACTGCAAGCCGGGCTCGAGCTGGGCGCCGCAGGTGCCGGCGGCGATGGCGCGGCTGGACATCCCCGTGTTCTGCGACGCCCCCTTCGAGTGGGCGCCGGGGCAGCCCATGCTGTACTGCGGCCAGCTCTGCCTGCGCTACCACACGTCCTTCGACCGCTATTTCACGGCCGCCGACCGGCGCCAGCGCATGCGCGCCGACTTCCTGGCCGCGCTGGAACAGCGGCGGCGCGACGGCGGTGTACTGGTGATGTTCACCCACCCCTGCCGGCTCATCACCGCGTCCTTCCCGACCAACTTCACGGCGGGCAGCAATCCGCCGCGCTCGGCCTGGCGGCCGGCGCCCCTGCGCCCCCGCGCCGAGGTGGAGGCGCTCATGGCCGACTTCGACGACTTTCTCGGCTGGGTAGCGCGCGAGACGGACGCGCGCAGCACTGCCTACCGCGAGCTGTGGGGGCGGTACGACACGGGCGCCCGCTGGCTGGATCGGGCGGCAGTCGAGCAGCTCGCCCAGCAAGTCGGAGGACCGCTACAGCCGCGGCAAGTGGGCGGCCAGTGGCTCAGTCCGTCGGAGCAGTTAGGGGTGCTGCTGTGGTCCGCGGCCTGGCGCGGCGAGCACGAGGCGCTGCCGGAGGCGACGCCGGTGCGGCCGCTGCTGGGACCGGACAGCCCCGCGCTCCCAGCGGAGCCGTTCGAGGTCGAGACAGCGGCGCTCCTCGCCGCGGCCCGCGAGGCCAATGTCACGGCCAGCTCGTCCGGGCGCGTCCCGTCGGCGGTGCGCGTCGGCCAGGGCCTCGTCGGACCGGGCGCCCTGCTGCGAGGACTGGCGCAAGCCGTTGGCGGAACGACGGAGCATATCCACCTGGACGGGCAGGAGGAGCTGCCGGAGCTGGCCCGGCGGCAGGATATCGCCGGTCTGCATTTTCGCGGAGGCTGGAGTATTTTCTCGCCAGACTTCGAGGCTCCGCGGGTGATCCAGCTCGCGCAGCTCCAGACCTGGTCGGCCCGACCGGCTGGGTAGCGGACCGACAGCCGCGCGGTCGTTTCGTGGTGCAGGCGCCGAGCTGCCGGCGAATAAATGACGCTGCTGGCGAGTGTGGCTGGCAGCGGGCCCTCACTCCGGCTTCGCCACCTCTCCCCCGCAGGCATAAGGGGGGACGAAAAACTGTCCGAGGGCTGCTGTGCTAAGAACGTGGGC
>CALBSQ010000077.1 GCA_937967325.1 uncultured Chloroflexota bacterium | reverse complement strand
ACCACGTGCTCGGCTGGGGAGGATACTGGGGCTGGGATCCGGTAGAGAACGTTGCGCTCCTCCCCTGGCTCGTGGCGACGGCGCTGCTGCACTCCCTGATGGTGCAGGAACGCCGCGGCATGCTGCGCGTCTGGAACGTCACGCTGGTGGCGTCGGCCTTCTGCCTTGCAATTTTTGGCATGTTCGTCGTGGGCAGCGGCGTGATCACCTCCGTTCACGCCTTCGCCACGTCGTCGGTCGGCCCGTTGTTCTTCGGCTTCTTGTCCGTGTCGATGCTCGGCCTGGTCGCCCTGGTGGCCTACCGGCTGCCCGTGCTGCGGGCGACCGGCCAGTTCGACGCGCTCGCCTCACGAGAGAGCGCTTTCCTCTTCAACAACCTCCTGCTGGTCGCGGTGGTCGTGGCGACGCTGTGGGGCACGATCTTCCCGATGGTGTCGGAGGTGGTGCGCGGGGTGAAGATGGGGGTTGGCCCCAGCTTCTACCAGCAGGTGAACGCCCCGCTGCTCCTTGCGCTGGTGTTGCTCATGGGCATCGGTCCCTTGTTGGCATGGCGGCGAACCTCGCTGTCGAGCCTGCGCCGCCTGCTCACGGCTCCGGTGCTCACCGCCCTGGTCGTCTGGTCCGGCCTCATCCTCCTGGGCATGCGGCAAGGGCTGGCGGCGCTGGCTTTTGCCGCCTGCGCGCTCACCGCGGTCGCCATTGGCGTCGAATACAGCCGCGGCGTCCGCGCCCGGCAGCGCGGCGGCGAGCGCTTGCTGCAAGCGATCGCCACCTTGGTCGTGCGCGATCGGCGCCGCTATGGCGGCTACCTCGTCCACCTCGCCATCGTCCTCATCGGGCTCGGCATCGTCGGGTCAACCTTTCAGACCACGAGCGAGGTGTCGCTGACCGCCGGTCAACCGACGCAGGTCGGCCGCTATACGCTGACCTTTGCCGGGGTCCAACCCTACCAGGGCGCCGGCTACCAGGGCGTCATGGCCGGACTCGTCGTTGGCGCGGGCAATCGCCAGATCGGGGCACTGTTTCCGGATCGTCGGGTCTACGTGCACTGGGAAAACCAGCCGGTAACGGGCGTCGCGATACTGACCTCGCGACCCTGGCTGGACGACGTGTATGTCCTCATGACCGGCCTGGCTGACGACGGAACGGCCACCTTCCGCGTGTTTGTCAACCCGCTGGTCTCGCTCATCTGGGCAGGAGGATTTCTTTTCCTGATCGGTGGGGTCATCCTCTTTTGGCCGCCAAAGCGCGCGCGCCCGGCGTGGCGCGCGGTTCAATCCGGCAAGGCCATCCACAGTGAAGCCTAACGGCGACGTGTCGCCACGGGCGCCCGTATCAACCGCTGGGTATGGGGTCACGCTGCCAAGGCCTACGGTGGTGGCGGCAACCATCACCGCCGTGCTCCTGGTCGTCGCGCTGGCGCACCTCCTGTTCTCAAGCGCCGCACCGGCGCCCTCACCAGAGTCGCGCGCCCACGCCATTGGCGAGCGACTAGCCTGCCCAATCTGCCAGGGGTTGTCGATCGCCGATTCGCCCTCGACCCTTGCGCAGCAGATGCGCGGCGTCATTCGAGACCAAGTCGCCGCGGGCGAGACGGACGATCAGATCCAACGTTACTTCGTGGCGCGCTACGGACCGAGCATACTGCTCGTCCCACCGGCCCACGGCTTTACGCTCTTGGTATGGTGGGTTCCCGTGATCCTGGCGCTCGCCGGCGCGGCAGTGGCCTGCGTCGCGGCGTTTCGCTTGACCAGGCGGGGCAGCAGTGAGGATTCGGTCCCCAGGCTGTCACCTGATGACGAGCGCCATTACGCCAAGGAACTGGCCGTGCGTCTGGCCGAAAGCTCCGACCCAGCGGACCTCGAATCAGGGCCTTTGCCTCGATCGGACGGCTCATCGGCCCCCAACAGCTCAATGTCCGCGGTTCCAATGGATGAGGCCCCTCGGCCAGCTCGGCCGCCTGATGTTGCCACGGAGATCGGACAGTCGCCATGCTAGCGTTGCTGTGTACGCTGCTCCTGGCCGCCGTCTCCATCGGCTACGTCCTCGTACCGCTAACGCGGCGCGCCGGCCCGGTGGAGGACGACGACACCTCGGTCGACCAACTGCGCGAGCGGCAGGATGCATCTGTCGCCGCGCTGCGCGAGCTCGAATATGAGCACGAAATCGGCAAGCTGTCTGATGCAGAGTACTTCTCCCTGCGCGATCGCTACGCCCGACACGCGATGGCGCTGCTCAAGCTCGTAGACGAACGCGAGGCCGCCCGCGACCAGGCCATCGAGCAGGAGGTCGCCGGCCGGCGCATGGGCGCCACGGCTGCACCGGCTGTTTCTCGTCCCAACGGCAATCGGCCTGGCGCCCGAAATCGAAGGGCGAGCGTTTCCGGTACCGGCCGTTCCGCCCGGCGCTGGCTGCTCACCACCGGCGCCGGTGCGCTGGCAGTCGTGATCGCCATCCTGCTCCTCTTCTCCACGATCCACCGCGAGACGGCACATCCGCTAGTGGTGGGGCATGTCCCCCTCGCCATGCCGCGCGCGCTCGCGTTCGTTCCCGGAGCAGGCGGCGCACTGCTGGCGGCCGGCGACCAGGGCCTGATTCGAGGCAGCGTGGGCGGGACGTGGAACACGGTGACCTCGCCTTCGTTGCCGGGGCACGTGGCGGCGCTCCTACCCGCTCCCGACGGGCAAGGCGTCGCCACGCTCAACGGGATCGGCCATATGGCGGTTTCCCGCGACGGTGGCGCTGCCTGGACGGCGCTCCCAAACGCACCCGCGCTGCCGCCGGGCGCCACGGCCGTCAGCGAGGTCCCCGGCCCACCGCTACTCATCTTTGCCGGCACTGCTCAGGGTGTTGAAGTCAGCTCCGACAACGGCCACACCTGGACCGCCGCCAACGGCTTCGTCAATGGCTTACTGCCGTCCGGGGCCGTATACGGACTTGCCTATGCTGCTACAGGGGACAGTAGCGCAGCAGGTCCTTCGGGCGCTGCCTTCCGCGGGCTGCTCTTCGCGGCCACCGATCGCGGCCTGTACCGCACCGGCGATGCCGGGCAGAGCTGGCAGGCGCTCCCGCTCGCCGTGCATCTTGTTGCCATCACCGCTGATCCGACCAGCCCTTCGCACCTAATCGCGATGGACGACAGCGGGCAGCTTTACCAGAGCCGCGACAGCGGCGCTAGTTGGGCGCACTGATATGACCGCGGAGCCACCAACTGCTGCTCCTGTCGTCGCGTCCGAGCAGGTGAGCCATCGCTTTCAGGCCGGCGCCGTGCTGCGCGGCATTTCGTTGCAGGTCCAGGTCGGTGAGCACGTGGCGCTTTTGGGGCCGAACGGAGCCGGCAAGACGACACTGCTGCGCATCCTCGCCACCCTGTTGCGGCCCACCAGCGGCCAGGTCCGCTTGTTCGGGCTCGATCCGGCGGCGAGTAGCATGGCAATTCGCCGCCGGATCGGCGTCGTTGCGCACCATACGATGCTCTATCCAGAGCTGACGTCGAGAGAAAACCTTCGCTACTACGCCGGGCTCTACGACCTGGACGACCCCGAGCCGCGTGTTCAGGCCGCGCTGGCGGAGGTCGGGCTTGCAGCGAAGGCGAACGCACTGGTGCGCAGCTTCTCTCGCGGGATGCAGCAGCGCCTTTCGCTCGGGCGGGCGCTCCTCCATGAGCCGGAGCTGCTCTTGCTGGACGAGCCGGATGCCGGACTCGACGCCCGAGCGCTCGACCTCTTGCCCCACACGCTTGCCCGAGCCGGAGAGCGCGGCGCCCCGCCAGCCATCGTCTTTACCACCCACCAGATCGGACACGCCGCGGAGCTGGCCCGACGCGTCGTCGTCATCGTCGCCGGCAGGCTGGTCTTCGACGGCGACATCCGATCGCTGGATTCGGGGCGGCTCGCCGCCTTGTATGGAGCCGGGCCCGGTGGCAACTGAGCAGGCGTCTTCGATCGTGGTCCGCGCTGCCCCCGCCTCCGGATGGAGCCGCTTCCCGCGCCAAACACTCGCCTTGCTCCGCCGCGAAGCGCTGACCGAGCTGCGCTCCCGTGAGACGCCAGTGGCGATGATTGTCTTTGCGTTCCTGGTGCTGCTGATCTTCAGCTTCGCCTTCGACTTGCGATCCGATACGTCGCCGGAGGTGCTGAGCGGCATCCTCTGGTCGGCCATCTTCTTCTCCGCCATGCTGGGTTTCGGCCGCGGCTTCTCTGGCGAGCGGGAGCGGGGCACGCTCGACGGCATGCTGCTCGCCCCGGTGGATCGTTCGGCGATCTACCTTTCCCGCCTGCTCAGCCACCTGCTGCTCATGTTCATAATGGAGGCGGCCGCCCTGCCGGCTGCCGCATTGCTGTTCAATATCCCTGTGTGGCGTCCCCGTTTGCTGCTGGCGGTGCTGCTGGGAACGGTCGGCTTCGCGGTCGTCGGCACGCTGTTTGCCGCCATCGCCGCCAACAGTCGCGCGCGCGACGTGCTCCTGCCGGTGCTCGTCCTGCCCGTATCCGTGCCCATCGTCATCGCGTCGGTAGAGGAGACGGTAGCCGCTCTCTCTGGGCCGTCTCTGTTGCCACCTCTGCCCTGGATGCGCCTCTCGGCGGGCTATACCTTGCTGTTCTTCATACTGAGCATGGTCCTGTTCGAACACGTCTGCGAAGAGTAGTCAGCACAGAAAGGGGACGCGCATGGCTGTTCTCGCCGCTCCGGCTCGTCGCCGGGCTTCGGATGCCACCAGTAGAAACGGCTGGCTCCTTATTCTGAACGGGGCTGCCGCGTTGCTGGTGCTCGCCACACTGGTGGCGGCGCTGGCACTGACGCCGCCGGAACGAGTTGAAGGCAACGTCTTCCGTATCTTCTACGTCCACGTGCCGCTGGCGTGGCTCATGTACGTGGCCTTCTTTGTCGTCTTCGCCGCCAGCGCCCTCTACCTGTGGAAGCGGAGTGACACCTGGGACCGCGTGGCCCGCGTCAGCGCCGAGGTTGGCCTCCTGTTCACCACACTGGTGCTGATCTCCGGCTCGATCTGGGGGCGGCCGGTCTGGGGCGTCTGGTGGACATGGGACGCCCGCCTCACCACCACGCTGGTATTGTGGTTCATCTATCTGGCCTACCTGTTACTGCGGGCCTATGCACAAGAGGGCGGACAGGCGCCGCGCTACGCCGCGGTTCTGGGCATTATCGGGTTCGTGGACGTGCCGATCGTCCAGTTCTCCGTCACCTGGTGGCGCACGCTGCACCCGCAATCGACCGTGCTCGAGTCGGGCCACCTCAGCGGCTCCATGCTGGCCACGCTGTTCCTTTCGCTGATCGCCTTTACCGTATTTGGCCTGGCGATCTTTCTGCAACGCTTTCGCCTTGAGACATTGCGAGATCATGCTCGCGCTCTGCGCCAGCAACTGGACGACGAGGAAGGATTCGCGTAGTGGACAACCTAGGCTACCTGATCGCCGCGTACGTAATCATCTGGCTCGGCTTGTTCGCCTACTTGTTCTGGATGAGCGGCATGCTGAAGACCCTCGGCGCCGAAGTAGAGGAGTTACGCCTCCGCCTTAGAGCGCGCAGCGACCAATCGGAGGCCGGGGCACAACCGCCGGCGCCGGTTGAGGCCGCCGGGCGCTGAGAGAGTTGGGTGGGACGCATCGTTGACGTTCCTGGCCGAGCCGACTGGTGGCGGGCCCGCACCCCCGGTCCCTCTCCCGCTCGGCGGGCGAGGGGAGACGCTTCCGTGCCGACGCTATTGTCCATTGGGGGGCATCGCTCCCGCGGCCGTATCAGGGCGTATAGCCATACGCCCCTACCAGGGTCGGCCGACACCGGTAGGGGCGTATGGCTATACGCCCTGGCTACCGTGTCCATCCGATCTTTCCCATACCCAACGGCGTCGCCAGCGCGAGCCTCCCCTCGCCCGCCGAGCGGGAGAGGGGCTGGGGGGGCGGGCCCGCCCCCCCAGCGACTCCAACGGGTGCTCATGGTCTTATTCGTCACCTTTGCCTTGATATCACTGACCACCGGAACCTCGCTCGCGGCGGGCGACGCCACCGGCGGCATGTCAGGCGTCGTTTCTAACGGCACCACATCTGGAACGCCCGTCGCCGGTATTCCCGTTACCTTGCATACCTTCCGTAACGGGTTAGCGCAACGAGACGCTCAGACGCAATCGGATGCTGTGGGACGCTTCCGCTTCGACGGGCTGGCGATGGACAGCGCACTGCAATTCCTGCCGGTGGCCCAGTATCAAGGGGTCGAGTACCCCGGAACGGCGGTTGCGCTTGCCACCAATCCGAAACTGTCAACCGAGGACAACGTGTCCGTGTATGACACCACGAGTGCTGACCCCGGCTTGCGGCTGTCCAGCGCCAGCCTGGTGCTCGGGCGCGTCGACGCCGCGCAGCAGCAATTGCAGTTCCTGGAGCTGCTGACCTTGGAGAATCCGGCCAACCGCACGTTTGTACCCTCGGCGCCTGCGCAAGGCATGCCGACCAATTTGGTGAGGTTCGCCCTACCCGTCAATGCAACGGCAGTGACCGTCGGCGACGGCCTCGATGCGTCGCAGATCATCCAGGTCGACAAGGGGATCGCTAGCACCGCCCCTGTCCTGCCCGGTCAGCACACGATCTCTTTCTCCTACACCGTGCCATATCAAGCACACAGCTTTTCTTTGGCCTGGAAATTGGTCTACCCGGCCACTGTCGTACACGTGCTCACTTCGGAGACCGGTCCGGCCGTGACGGTGCGTGGCTTTACCTCGGAAGATTCGCTGGGCATTCAGGGCCAGACGTTCCGCGTGCTGGGCGGCGGTCCGCTCGCCGGCAATTCGAGCACGGCGATCCTGATCACCGGCCTTCCCGGCCGGACCGTGCTTCAAGCCGTCGAGGCCGCCCTGCCCAAATCTGGTCTGCCGCCGTACGCGGCCCTCATCGCCGCCGGTCTGTCCGCGCTGATCCCGGCCGGCTACGCGATGCGCCGGCGACGCGTTGCCGGCACGGCCGTCCCGTCTCGGGAGTCGCTGCTCGATCAGATCGCGGCGCTCGACGACACGTTTGGGCGAGGCGACCTGGAAGAGACGACCTACCGCGAGCAACGGGCGCGGCTGAAGGCTCGACTGAGGGCACCGCGACGCGAGCAGACCGTGCCACCGGAGTAAGAAAGAGAGCGGTACAATCGAACTTGACTGCGGAATAGATTGGGCGCCGACGTGATTCCGGGTGCGGACATCCTTCGCTGGCTGGCTGAGCGTCGCGGTGACGCCATTGTAGTGACGACGATGACCACGAGCCGGCTCTGGCCTAGGGTATCATCTTGTCCCGAACTGGATCTGCCGATCTCCAACTGCATGGGAAAGGCCTCGTCAGTCGGCCTGGGCGTCGCCCTGGCAAGGCCGGAGCAGCCAGTCTGGATTCTCGATGGCGACGGCAGCCTGGCCATGAATCTTGGCAGCGTGCTGAGCATTGCCCAAACCAGCCCGGCCAACCTCGTCCACTTTGTGTTTCAGGATGGCGCCTATACCACGGTGGGCGGCTCCCCGGTACCGGGATCGACCACCGCCGATTACGCCGGCATTGCAAGCGCGGCGGGCTATGCGGGCTCCGCTACCTTGACGAGCTTTCGAGCTTGCGAGACGCGGCTTCCTACTTTGCTCGCGGCGCCGCGTCCGCTGCTGGTAGCGCTCCACATCGGTGGATGGCACGGTCTTGGCGAATACGGCCCAATGACCCAGCAGGTGATGGACACGGGGCTGGCCGCCGCGGCCAACAAATTCTGGGCGGTTCGCCGTACCTTGACAGGTCAGGGACCGGGCCACCGGCCCCTAGACTGAGTACTACGGAGTGGCACAGGTCGGCCGCGGCCAGGTAGAGCTCGTCCCCCCGCAGCCCAGGTCATTCGACGAGCCTTTCAACTTCGCTTGCCAGGGCTGCGGCGCTTTTTGCTGCACCAACGAGCGACTGGTGCTCAGTCCGTTGGAGCTGCGCAGGCTGGTCCTGGCGGTCGGCATCGACGCTGCCGATCTTAGCAAAGCTGGGTGGCTAGGGGCGCGTCCCGATCCGGTCACGGGTATCCCCCAGGTGGCCGTCGAGTTCGTATCGGTACACACCGGCCTGACCGCGTGCCCATTTCTTGCCAACGGGATCGCTGGGGGTCAGTTGCCACCTCTCGCGGGAGCGTCGGCAGACAGGCTCAACGAGCTTAGCCAGCGCCAGCGCAGCACTCGCGCCGCGCTGCACGAACACGCGGGCAGCGACGGCCGTTTCCTTCCGCTCCAATGCGGCGCGTACGATGGCAGGCCGCTGATGTGTCGCGCTTTCCCGCTCCAAGTAAAGATTCTACTGAGAGCAAACGGTGAAGCGTTCGACTGGACGACCCTGGCGCACACGCGCTGCCCCGGCCACGGCTTAGGGCGGGGCTCGCAATCGGTCGGCGATTACCTGACCGTCTCAGGCGTCGAGCCGCTCAGTCGCGCACGCATCGATTGGCATCAGCTCAATCTGGCCATCGCGACTGCAGGTGTCGCCTTACAAGATCACGACGCCGCGTCGGGTAGCCGCCGCGCGCTCTGGAACGCCACGCTGAACCTACTCTTCGCCGGCTACGCCCGACCGCGCCTCCAAGTGCCGGAGGTTGACTATGTCTCGACGCTTCACGCGCTCTTCGAGCAATATCTAGCGCCAGTGGCTCGCTACATGGACGTGGAGGGCGAGGTGGAACGCGGCGCGCTCGATCGGCAGGCGGCGGCCTCCGGTCTGCGCCGCCTGGTAGCGTCGTGCCAAAGCCTGGAAGCGGCCTTGGACCAGCGACCGCCTGGGCCGGCAGAGCACTTGAGATGGCCGGAGGCAGTACGGTGAGCGCGGTTCCCACGGCAGGAACGTTCGACAATTTTGTACGCGCCGCATTGCTCCGGCTGACTGGTGAAGACCACTACCAGCCGCTCGAGCTAGAGGCATTGCGCGCGGAACCGCTGGCGGGGAGGCTCCCCATCGTCCTGTCCCGCGGCTATCGAAGCGGGATGGCGGTGAACTTTCATATCATCGCCATCTGCCCGGCGGACGGTCTGACGCCGGTCGACTTTGCCGCCCGAGCCGACGCCCTGGCGGAGTTCGTTCGCCGCGTCGGTGAGCAAGGCAACGCCGACGCCAGGGCGGGCGGCAGCGGGCGCCAGGTGTCGGCGCTCTTGATCTGGGTCTTCGCGGCCGCCGTCTCCAGCAGCGACGTTGTGCGCGCGGCCTCGCTTCAACGCAGCGTGCGCGGCAGCAGCTTTGGGCAATGGCCACTGGATTGCGCGTCCGTCACCTTGGCGAACGGCCAGGTCCGATTGCCGCTAAGCCCGCCCGGACGCTGGCGCGCACGGCTCGCCGGAGAGCTCGTTCAGTCGTGGCGCGATGCGACGAGTCCGGCCGCGACCGAGATGGCGAGAGGGGCGCTCAGCGAGACGCGCGGCCGCCGCGACGCCTTTGGCCGCTTGTTGCAGGCGCGGGCCACGCCGGCGACCACCGCGCTGCTCGTCCTCGTCGTGCTCTTTTTCCTCGCCATGGAGCTGAGCGGCGGATCCACGCGCAGCCCTGTCTTGCTTCGTTTTGGCGCGCTCGTCCCAGACCTCGTCCGTCAGGGGCAGTGGTGGCGCGTCGTGTCCGCCGCCTTCTTGCACATCGGTTGGGCGCACATCTTCTTCAACGGCTGGGCCCTGTACTTGTATGGACCCATTGTCGAACGGCTATACGGGAAGATGCGCTTTCTCGGCATCTACCTGATCGCGGCAATCGCCGGCGACCTGCTCAGCCTCCCGTTCGTCAACGGCATCTCGGCCGGCGCTTCCGGCGCCATCTTTGGCCTCCTCGGCGTCACTATCGCCCTACTCGTCAGGTACCGGCGGCAAGTGCCGGCCGGCGTGCGCGATCCCCTCCTGAAGAACGCCGTCGTGGTCGTCGGCATCAACGTGGTCCTCAGCCTGGCCGTCGCCGGCATCAATCTCTATGCCCACGCTGGCGGCTTCATTGCCGGAGCCATCTGCGGACTGCTTTTCCGCCCAACTCCGCTGGTCGACGGCAAGCCGCAGGGTCCCGTAGGCGCGGCGGTGGGCGTCGGCGTGGGGATCATGGCGATCGCCGCATTGGTGGCCGACGTGCTGTCGCTGGTGGGGACGCGAGGCTGACTGGATAATTCACAGGAGGTCCGGTGACGATCGCTGGCCTTGGCCCCCGGCGCCGCCAAGAGTCCCCGGACTTCATAGATGCGCCATTCAGTCCTCATCCTCCAC
>CALBSQ010000076.1 GCA_937967325.1 uncultured Chloroflexota bacterium | reverse complement strand
TCAGCGACCGGACAGGGCCCTTCGGCGACCACATCCGCCTTTGGGCGTGGTGGGATTAGTGAGATTGACCGAGACCGGACGAATTAGTGGCCTCCTCGGCGGTGCGGGACAAGCTACTGGCGAAGCATGATGTCACCTTCGGGGAGGTAGAAGAGGTCTGCCTCTGGGGGCCGGCACGTGAACGAGTCTGGCGTGCCGGACGCGAGGAAACCACGCTGCTTTTCGGGCGCACCTTCGCCGGTCGCTATCTCTTGGTGGTGCTCAGTGAGCAGGGCTCCGGCGTCTGGCGCGTAGTGACGGCGCGCGACATGACAGGCGGGGAGCACCGCACGTACAGAAAACAGCGAAGGGGACGCACATGATCGAGATACGGGACGACCTCGAGGAGTTGGAGCCGGCGCAACAGCGGGAGGTGGAGCGCATCGACGCGGGCGGGGACGCCTGGGAAGGAAGCGCTCCCTTGCCGGAGGCGAGACGCCCGCACTTCAAGCGGCCAATGGAGAAGGTGATCCCCGTGCGGCTGAGCGACGAGCACTGGCGGGCGTTGCGGGCGGAGGCGGCGCGGCAGGGGATCGGACCGACGACGCTCCTGCGCATGTGGGCGATCGAGAAACTGGGGGGGCGACGCTCCGCCTGAGTTGCGTGGTGGCGTCGTTGCTTGGAGGATCGGCGTATGACCGTATCAGCGCGCACCTGCGGTGGTGAAGCGGACCTTCAGGCCATTGCCGACGTCCGTTTCGCCGCTGACGTGGCCGCCGCCTGAACCCACGATTTCACGGCTGCCGACATCCGCGTGCCCCTTACTGAGCCCATCGCCAAACAAGGGGGCGTGCCAATGGGCCGGAAAGCGTCTGATCGGTGGCCATGATCGAGTGATTACTCGTACGGGCCGATCCGTGACGAGCCGTTCCTCTCCCTTACGTCATCGTGCCCTTTGCGAAGCGAAGCCAATGCCCTCTTCGGCTCGCGCTGGAGCCAGTCCAGTGTCAGAATGGCGGCAATCGGATTCATGCGGTAATTATTGATAAGCTCCTGAGGCGTGTAGCCCTCGACCTCGATCTGGGGCAGCATCCCGGTCGACCACCACTGATCGAATGCGGCGGCGACAACGGGCGAGAGCGCCGCCAGCTTCGCGGCTACCGGTCGCGCCCCCTGGGGGGGGTAGCGAAATTCGTTCACCAATCGCGCGATCACAGCATCTTGATCCACAGCGTTTTCCCCATTGCCGGGTATCCACAATTATCACACGACAACCCAGACGCACCAGCGCGCTACGAGCCTAACGGGGTAATCCTAAACCGTCTATAACGCGGGACGCATAGTTCCAAGCGTCTGCTTCGACCGGCTGCGAGGCGTAGAGTTCTTGACCGTATTGTTCAGCCGACAGGTAGTTGCCCGGCGCCATGTTGTCTGCCCAAGCCCCGACGACGGCTGCATCGGTGACGAAGCCGGGATGGTCCACCGCGTAATTCTGGTAGGCGTGCCGCCCCTCGTGGACGATGGTGTCGACAAACTCCCCCACCGGCTGATCACCGTTGAGATCGGCCGCATTGACCATGATGCGCTGTCCATCGAACGCGCCGTAGGTTCCCGCGCCCAGCTCCGACGGAGTGACTTCAACGCTGGGCCGGCCCTGGATGGCCGCCATCTGCTCCTCGACGTTCTGCAGCACTTCCAGCCGGCCGCCGGAATCCAACGACTGCCACCGCTCCGGGGCGATACCATCGACTTGCTGGAGCGCCGCGACCGCATCCTGAACTTGCAGGTCCGTCTCCAGCGCAAAGTCGGCCTGTCCGTCAACCGCCCCGTCGAGCATGTCGACGCTGTCGGCGGCAAGCTCCGGAGCGGCGACATCGTCGACGGCGTGCTGAAGCTCCGGCATCAGCGCCCCTCAATGCCGCCCGGACGCCAACCCTCCGGTGTCTTGGGGTCCAATCGCACCGAAATGGGCTCGACTTCGGGGCT
Organism: uncultured Chloroflexota bacterium; assembly: GCA_937967325.1. GTDB lineage: Bacteria > Chloroflexota > UBA4733 > UBA4733 > UBA4733 > UBA4733. The sequence goes on along the minus strand of CALBSQ010000076.1, from coordinate 6,012 downwards.
GGCCAGCACCTCGGGACTTGGCGTCGCGTGCGTGGTGATCCAGTCCCCCTGGTCGCTGTTGTCGGCCGGCTCGCCACTCTGGTCGTTCTGCTCGGCTTGGGAGGGAACCTCCTGATCAGTGCCAGAAGAGGCGTCGGTCGTGGCAGGCGCCGTGTCCGCCGCGCAAGCCGCGACTCAGGCCGCGGTCACCGCCTCAATCGTCGCATCGGTCGCGGCTTCGACTGCCGCCTGCTCGACATCGGTAACGGAATAGCAACGACGGCTTCGGACGCCTACTGGTACACTTCAATACACCATATGCGGTGTACATGGGAGCGGTGATCTTGGCGACCTGGGAGGTTGAGTAATACGAAACCGCCACCGGACGGATCCCGGTATTGGAGTGGATCGAGGAAATGCCCGCAATGGAACGGGCGCTGGCCCTCCTCCACATTGACCAGCTTGCCCTCCTTGGCCTTGAGGCACATCCTCCCCTGGCCAAGCCCCTTGGCGGTAAGCTCTACGAGCTCCGTTGGAAGGCCAAAGATACGCAGCACCGCGTCGCGTATGTTGCCTCGTCGGGTCGAACGTTTGTGCTGCTGCATGGCTTCGTCAAGAAATCGCAGAGGACGCCAAGGCAGGAACTACACGTGGCCAGCGCGAGGCTACAGGACTACGAGAGGAGGCAAGCCAAGTGAACATGGAAGAAGCGAAGAGACGGCTTCTTGCCGACCGACAAACGCGGGAAGCCTACGAGCATCCGCCCCTGGCCCTGGCCCTTGCGCGGGCGGTCGTGCAGCGCAAGCACGCACTGAACATGAGCCAGGTGGAGCTCGCCGAGCGCCTAGGCACGAGCCAAACACAGGTATGGCGAATCGAAAGCGGCCAAGCCAATCTGACGATCGACACGCTGCAGCGGCTCCAGGAGGTACTTCAGGTGGCCGTGGAGGTACATGCGTAGGATTCGCGTGCCGCCAGGGACGTAGCTGGCGTTCGTGTCTTCGACCTCGCCACATTATTCTTCTGCGCCGTTGGCCAGAGCAGGATAGGCTCTGAATGATAGCGGAGGCGAAGGCGCCGTTCCACCTTGGTGGAGAGACGCACGAAGCAGAGCGATCCGTTGTTCATATTCGGGTAGAATTAGGTGGTGGGGCTGGGCGTAGCGTGCCCTTCCAGGCGACCTTCCGAACGATGCTACCTTGGCGTCGGTAGGTCCGGTACGCTACTCAGTGGATCGTGTGAAATGACACCGAGAAACGAGCGCACGCTAGAGGAGGCTGGGATAGTGCTATCGGTGCCGGACTCCGATGTCGCCACCCATGAGCTCTCCCGTGAGGAAGGCGAAGAGATCTTCGATGAGGCGGCGCGCCGCTACCTCAAGATGAGCGGTGAGGAATTCCTGCGCAAGTGGGAGGCGAAGGAATTCGGCGACGACCCTGACCAACCCGGTGTTATGGACGTCGCAATGCTACTTTCCCTTGTCCGCCAAGAGCGCAGCTGAGGCCGTCAGCGCCTTCGTCGCGCTGATCCAGCGCGTAGTGGATTGCATTACCCAGGATGTGGTCCACGTATCGGCCGGCGGTTACCAGCCCGCAGGACAACCCCACACCGTCTTGCTCAATCGAGGTCGTCCATCGCGGCTTGGTGGTACCCCTCCCGTTCTCTTTGACCTGACGGTACGCTATCAGATTGTCCCGACCGGTGGAGGTCGCAACGTTTGGGCTATCAAGACGGTGGAATACATCTACTCGTTGCGAGATCAAGCCGATAGGGAGTTCCTCGCCTACCATTGGCATCCTACCGAGGGCAGTCGGATGCAGTCACCCCACCTCCACATCCGCGACACTGCACTGAGCAGGGGCTCGCCGCTCGGGAAGGCCCATATCGCCACCGGCCCTGTGAGACTCGAGGACGTGACCCAGATGTCGGTAGACGAGTTCGGCGTGCGGCCGCGCAAGGCGGCGTGGCGGCAGACGCTGGCCGAGTCGCGGATGGCCTCCGCCGATCTACTGCGCTAGCTTAGAGAGGGGCCTGCTGAGCGGTTGCTAGGCATGTCCGAATCGGCGGAAGAGCGTCGACGCAACGACGAGACCTGGCTGGCGGAGGTCAGGCGGACACAGGCAGGCTGGCAGACGCCGCGACTGGTTGTGGATGACGCCATCGGCAAGGCCACCGACGCCCTGCCGGCCTCGGCCCAACGCATCCTCCTGGGCCAGAGCAACGAGGTCTATGACGTCGCGACCGCGGACGGTCAGGCGGTGATCGTGCGCATTGCCCACGAGGGTCTGCCGGCGTTCGCCGGGGAGCGCTGGGCGATGGAGCGCTGCCGGGAACGTGGACTGCCGGTCCCCGCGGTCCTGCTGGTCGACCACGTTGGCACGGACGCTGGCCCACGGTCCATCTGTGTCCTGCGGAAGGTGGATGGGGTCTCCCTTGGCCACCTGCTGCGCCGACCGGATCGCCGCCCCGACCGGGTCGCCAGGCTCCTGACCAGGGCCGGCGCGACACTCGCCGGGCTGCACACTATCCCGGCGCAGGGCGGTGGGTCACTGGACGGCAATGGCCGGGGGCCGAGGGAGAGTTGGGCCGCCTATGTGCTGGAGACCGCTGACGATGTCGCTCGGCAGACGATGGAGGTGGCGGGGCGTATCCCGGTGATCGAGACAGCGCTGGCGATCCTACGTGGGAACGTGGAACTACTGGATCGCCAGCCGCCGTGCCTGCTACACGGCGACTACGAGCCGGGCCACATCTTTGTGGGCCATGACGACCATATCGCGGGCATCATCGACTTCGGCAATTGCGAGGCCGGCGATCCGGCGTATGACTTGGCGCAGTGGCAGGTCATCCACGACAGCTACGCGCCGGTGCGACACGTGCTGGACGGGCATCGAGCCGCCAGCACCGCGGTGAATGACTTCGATGAGCGCCTCTGGCTCAACCGCCTGTTTTTCCGGCTGCGCGACCTTGGCTACACGGCCGATGGCAGCGATGCCGCGGGAACGCAGGCCCGGTTGACTTCGCTGGAGGAAGATCTGAGACGCTAGACGGAGAGTTGCCGGCCTCAAGGCACCCCGCTGCTGCCGCTCCCCGGATAAGTGTACACTCGCGGAAAGGTGCTACCGGCAGTACCGAGCCAGATGTCGCCCCACGCGGTCGGTCGGGAGGAGACCCGAATGCCTGACGAGGTGAGCGGACTGTCCCTTGACCTGCGCGTCGTCGACGTGCGACGCTCGCCGCCGACCGGCGTCCGCGCCAAAGAGCACATGGCCGTTCTCGACACGGTCGACGCTCAGTACCGCTTGATAGTCCGGCAGGCCGGAACGCGGGAGGCCCGGCTGTTGGCCCTCGTCCTCACCGGCGGCGACGCGGAGGCTGCGCTGCAGCAAGGCCTCGCCGAGGGGTGGCTGCGGACGCTAGGTGGTACGATCCGCGAGCTTCGGATCACCTCGGTGGCAGACGGGGTCTACACGGCTGAGGCCACCGTAGAAGACGCAAGCGGCATACAGACCGTGGAGGCTCGCCTGTGGGACCTGCTGCCCCAAGCGGCTGTCGCCGGTGGAGCGGGTGGTCGTGCTCTGGGGGCTCGCCGGCATGGACGCCCGGCGTAACCAGATGACCCACCTTGGCGACACCGACCTCTGGTACCGCACCTACCGCACGGGGAACGACGCCCGGTTCACGTATCAGCTCTCCCCCAACGATTCGCTGGCCGACTGTACCGACCTCAGCCCGGCCGAGTGGCGGCAGCGGAGTTCGACCTTCCGCGTGGACCCACTCAACCGCCATCCCTTCCCGGACGATCCTCTGGCGAAGCCAGTATCCTCCTCCGTAACCCTGGCCGGGGCGCCGGCGCAGCCCTGGGTAGCGCCGAGACCAGGCGTGCTGGCCGGCAACCTGGAGGCGCGACGCTTCCGCAGCGCGCTGCTGGAGAACGAGCGAGACATCTTCGTCTACACCCCACCAGGCTACCAGGCCGAGGGACCGCCGCACGGCGTGCTGGTGTTGTTCGACGGCTGGGCCTATCTGGAGTGGGTGCCAACGTCCACCATCCTGGATAACTTGATCGCCGCCGGCCGCATCCCGTCACTGGTAGCTGTCGTCGTCGACTACGCGGCGGTGGAGGACCGCGACCGCGAGCTCCCCTGCAACCCGCGTTTCGCCGACTTCCTGGCGGACGAGCTGCTCCCCTGGATTAGCCGGCGCTATCGCGTCACAGCCGATCCGGCGCAGACTGTGGTGGCCGGTTCGAGTCACGGCGGGTTGGCCGCTGCCTATGCTGCCTTCCGCCATCCGGAGCGTTTTGGCAACGTGCTGTCCCAGTCGGGTTCCTTCTGGTGGAAGCCGGACGGCGACAGCGAACCGGAATGGCTGATCCGTCGGTTCGTGGAGCACCCACACTTGCCGCTGCGCTTCTACCTGGAAGTAGGCCTACTCGAGGGGCTTGGGGCAGTGGAGACCGATCAGCTCGCGGCAAACCGGCACTTGCGCGACATCCTACGGGCCAAGGGCTACCCGCTGCGCCACGAGGAGTTCAACGGCGGGCACGACTACGTCCGCTGGCGCGGCACGCTCGCCAACGGCCTGCTCGCACTCATCGGTCGGGAGCAACCAGGGTAGCGAGGTCGCGCACCCTGAACCGCGACCGCCGCGCTCGTCTCGCCCCACGCTCGCAGCGCGGCTATCTCCCGCCAGCCTCGACCTGGCAGGGTGCGCTGGGGCGCCCACGGGCGGGTCTCCCTACGAGCCGGCCGCGGCGGCTTCCTGCATCCCCTGTTTGAGCAACTGATCCATCGGCGTCTTGATCTCCTGCATGGCGTTGTTGGCGGTTGACTGCCCTGAAGCAACCTTCGCCAGCGCCGGATTGAGGATCTTCATCGACTCGGAGAAACGCGGATTCAGCTCTGGCCGCTCCGGGGAGCTGTATTGCAAGAAGTCTGAGGCAATGGCGAGGTTTTTCTTCGCTCCGCTGGCGCCAAGCCGCGATGCAAAGCGGCTATCCAGACTGGAGAACAGCGGCGCTGTCCAGGCATACTCCACGGGCACGCCTTGTCCTTGCGGCCCGCCGTACCAGTAGAGGAAGGCCCAGGCATTCTCGGGGACCTTGCTGGACTTGTTCAGCACGGCCCAGCTCACGTAGAACCAGATCACCGGCTTTTTGCCGGCCTGATGCGGTGGCGGCAGCATGTCCCACTGGAACTGGTCACCGACCGTGCTCAGGAGGTACATCGCCAGGTTGAAGGTGGACCAGGTGAGACCCAGGCGGCCCTTCTCGAAGTTGAAGACGCCACCAGTGTTCTCCGTACCGCTCGGCGCCACGTGCTGCTTGAGCTGCAGATCCGCCATCCACTGGATGCCGTCGGCCGCCGACGAGCTGGTCCACAGGAACTCCCCGGTCTTGGGGTCCATGAAGTCCCCGCCCCAGCTCTGCACCACCGGATGCAGGAACGACCAGGACATCCCCGTGTTGATGCCGAACTGTTGCGGCGGGGGACCACCCTTGGTTATCTTCTTGGCCGCGTCGAGCACGTAGTCGAAGGTCCAGGACGGGTCGTTGTACTGCACCGGCGGATCAGCCAGGCCAGTGGTGCGCCAGATGTCACGGTTGACGCTGAAGTCGTAGTAGGCCCCCGTGCCGATCGGGAAGCCATACTGCTTGCCGTAGGCGCGGCCCCAGTTCATCACGCCCGGCTTGACGTCCTTGCTGCCCCACCAACCGTTGGTCGACGTCGCGAGCATGGGGTCGAAGGACGCCAGCTGGCCCTTGCTGATGAGTGGCAAGGCGTCGGCCGGGTTATCTCGGAACACGTCCGGCCCGGTCCCGCCGGCCAGACCGGCCAGCAGCTTATCCTGGTAGCCGCTGCTAGAAACCGCGGTCATGGTGACCTTGAGGGCGGGGTTCTGTTGCGCGAATAGCGCGAGCTGTTCATTTTCGCGTTTCATACCCAAGTCGTCGGTGGCCCAGTTCATGTAGACCACGGCCTGCGCGGCAGCAGCGGGCGCACTGCTCGCGGCGGCTGTGGTCGCGGCGGC
>CALBSQ010000075.1 GCA_937967325.1 uncultured Chloroflexota bacterium | reverse complement strand
GCCGCCGAGGTGGCCAGCGCCCGGCTGACCGTGCTCTTCGAGTCCGATGGCGCGCAGCGTCTGCAGCGCACGCTCACATTCAGCGTCCGCCGCGATCGAGGCGAGGACACCTTCACCGCGACCTGCGCGCTCCCCGGGATCTGGGGCCACGGCGAGACCATCGGCGAGGCCTTCCTGGACGGCCTGGCGGACCTCTCCGCCCGCTCGGAGATCCTGGCGCGCGACCGCGACCGGCTCGGGCCGCGCCTCGAGCGCCAGGCGGCGGCCATCGAGCGCTGGGGACGGGCCGCCGAGTAGATGCCGGTCGAGACGGCGGACCTCGAGCGCTGCCTCGAGCGGGACCTGGGCTTCCGGCGTGACGAGAGACACCACCACTATTTCAAGCTGGTCGTCGACGGAAAGGAAGTGGCGATCACCAAGACGTCGCACAGCAAGAAGGTCCGCACCATCGACGACAGCATGCTGGCCAAGATCGCCCGGATCGACCTCCACATCTCCCCGGCGTTCCTGCGGGACCTCCTGGCCGGGCGCAAAGGCCGCGACGACTACCTGGCCGACCTGAAGCAGAAAGGGCTGTGCTGATCCGCCTGCCGGTTTGATGAGGAGAATTGGTGACGGGTAGGTCAGTTGCGAATTCTGCAATCGCGATGTGTGCGGGCCGGTTATTCATCTCCGCCGGCCGTCCCCTATGCTCCCCATCGCCTCGGCCCCCTCATCCCCCCGGCGCGCGGGCAGGCGGCGACGGGCATGGCCGGCTCCTCTCGGGAGTAGTGTACGACATTGCGAGGACGCCCTATCGGCGAGCCCTTGCTGCCTCTGGAGACAGCAGCAAGTATGACATTAATCCATACGGGCCGCATAATATTGTCGCCCGAATTGGCTAGTGGCCGGGCGCGGTTATGACAAATGAGGACAATTGGAGCGGCGCTCGGGCTGTCCGCGGTGGGAGCCCCAGCCAGCGGGAGGCGTCGTATCTCCCGCCTGACGACGGAGGTAGGTTGTGCTTCTGGTGCGGGCGCCGATGCGCCTCAGCTTCGCCGGCGGTGGCACCGACCTGCCGGCCTACTACCAGCAGCACGAGGGTCTGGTCGTCAGCACGACCATCGATAAGTACTTCTACGTTCTGATCGAGGCGGACGGCGTCCGCCCGCTGCAGATCACCTCGGCCGACTACAGCACCTTCTACCGCCACGCCTCGGAGAGCGACGTCCCCTGGCAGGGGGGCGACCTCACGCTGCCGCTGGCGGTGCTGCACCATTTCGGCATCAATCACGGCCTGTCGCTGTTCCTGGCGTCGGAGATTCCCGGCGGCACAGGGCTAGGCAGCTCCAGCACGGTCGCCGTTGCGCTGGTGAAGGCCGTCTCGACGCTCTGCGGCATCGCCCTCGCGCCGGCGGAGGTGGCCGAGATCGCCAGCTACATCGAGCTGCGCAAGCTGGGCTCGCCGATCGGCAAGCAGGACCAGTACGCCGCCACCTTCGGCGGGCTGCACGCCTATCGCTTCCGCGCCAACGGCGTGGCAGCCGAGCCGATCCTGCTTCCCCTAGACGTCCGGCTGGCCCTGGAGGAGCGGCTCTGCCTCTTCTTCACGGGCGCCTCCCGCGAGGCCAATCGCATCCTGATCGAACAGCAGGCGGGGACCGCCTCGGGCGAGAACCTCGCCAGCCTCCACGCCCTCAAGGCGATGGCGGAGGAGACGCGCCGCTGTCTGCAGGAGGGCCGGCTGGACGCCGTCGCCGAGCTCTTGCACCAGGGCTGGCTGGAGAAGCGCCGCCTAGCCAGCGGCATCTCCACGCCCCGAATCGACGCCTTCTACGAGCTGGCCCGCCGCAACGGCGCCCGCGGCGGCAAGCTGGCCGGCGCGGGAGGCGGCGGCTTCCTGCTCCTCTATTGCGAGCCCGAGGCGCAGGGCCGCCTCACCGCCGTCTTGGAAGGCGCTGGCTTGCATCGTCTGGAGTTTCGGTTCTCCGACACCGGCGCGACCGTGTTGCTGAACGCCGGGCGCCGTTTGCGCAATCTCTCGCGCCGGGAAATCGGGGACCTCCTTGCGACTGTCTAGCCGGACCCTGCTGGCCACGGTGGCCGCCGACGTGCTCGCCCTAGTGGCGTCCTTCGCGCTCGCCTATCACTTGCACTTTTTTAATCAGGTGCTCGCACTGAGCCCTCAGCCGAGCACTCCCGGGCGCTATCTCGTCGCCATCTCCTTGCTGGCGCCGCTCTGGCTGGTGGTCTACCTCCTCAACGGCCTCTACTCGGCGGAGCTGATCGAGCACGGCACGGGCCTAGTGGTGCGGGCCGCCAACGCGTCGATGCTGGCGACGCTCCTCTCCCTGGCCGGGGCCTACCTGACCGGCAGTTTCTTGCTGTCGCGCGGCTGGATCATGACGATGTGGCCGCTGGCGCTGGTGTTGACCACCCTGGCCCGGCGGCTCCTGCTCGCGCTGCGCCGCCGCTGGCGCTACCGCCGGCCCTGGCGCGTGCTGATCATCGGGGCGAGCGAGGTCGGCTTGCGCAGCGCCGAAGCCCTGGCCGGCCGGCGAGACATCCGTGTGGTCGGTGTGCTGGACGACTTCCTCCCCTTGGGCAGCGTGATAGGCCCCGAGCTGAGGGTCATCGGCAGACCGACGCAGGCGCATTTGTTGGCGGCGAGCAACGCGGTGGACGAGCTACTGCTGGTGGAAGGCGCCGTCCCTCAGGAAAGCTACGACCGGCTCCTACTGGCGTCGTTCACCACACCTAAGGCGCCACCCCTGCGACTCATCCCTAATACGACGCGCCAGATACTCTGCCGGCTGGAGCCGGCCCAGCGCGGCAGCGTCGCGATCCTCCTCCCCGAGCTGCGCCGCGACACCGGTGTCGACAAGGCGGCGAAGGCGCTGCTGGATCGTTCCGTCGCGGTGGTCCTGCTGACGCTGACCTCGCCGCTGTTCCTGGCCACCTGGCTGTGGTCGCTCGCCCATCACCGGTCCTGGCTCCATGGGACCGTGAGCATGGGGCTAGGTGGCCGCCGCTTCCGGCGCTGGTCCTTCGCCTCCTGGTGGTGGCGGCGCGTCGAGCTGTCCGGTCCATCCCTCGCTCGCCACTCCGGACCGGACGCCTGGCAACGCGACTGGACGACCAGCTTGTTGCGGGCCTTGCCCCGTGCCATCAACGTGCTGACCGGGGAGATGAGCCTGGTTGGGCCGCGACCGTTCGCGGAGCCGGAGCTGCCGTTGTATGGCGAGTGGGCCGGCCTCTTGCTGGCGATGAAGCCGGGCCTGTTTGGCCCCTGGCTGCTCGAGGATGGGTCGGAGCTGACGGAGGAGCAGGAGCTAATTACCGATCTCACCTACGTGCGCGACTACACGCTGGCGAAGGACTTGATGATTCTGCTGGTCGGTGTGACCTGGCTTGTCCGGCGGCTCTGGTCCGCCTCTCGACCGCGGAGAAAGAGCGCCTGCGTGCGTTCTGACAGCGCCATTCCGACTCAGGCCCACGCCAACGGACAGTACCACGGCCCGATCCAGTCCAGCAGGGTGGTCGGCAGCGACTTTCGTTACCGCGCCGAGAACCACCGCGCCTTGTTGGACAAGAGCAACGGCACGACAGCACAGGAGAACGATGCTGACGCCGCTGGCGTACACCAGCCCTGACTTTGTTCTTGCTATTCCAAAACCTACTCGATCTCCACCAGCTTGCCGGTGTGTGACGACTCATAGATGGCGTCGAGGATCTGCAGCGTCACGATGGCCTGGGCGGCGTCGCTCATGGGCTGCTGGTTGGTGTGGATGCAGTCGAGGAAGTGGCGGATGGCGCGGGCGTGGGTCTCGGCATAGGGGATGGGCTGGACGCGAGGCGTCTTATCGACCAGCCGGCCCATCTCCTCGCCGTAGATGGTCAGCGGCTCCAGCTTGGCGCCGGCTTTGTCGCCGAAGATCTCGGTGGCCGAGGTATCCCGCTCCAGGTTGAGCGCCCAGCTCACCTCCAGCGTGAGGGTCACGTCCGGCTCCATGCGGATCACCGCATACGCCAGCTCATCGGCGTCGCCGGCCCAGTTCTCCGCCCGCGGCTGGCCGCGCATGTCGGCCGGCGTGTAGGAGCGGTGCTCGTCCAGGTGGTAGCTGCCGATCTTCTGGCGGGTCACGCCGAGGACCTGGCGCGGTCGGGGGTTGCCTAGGATCCAGCGCGTCCAATCAAGGCAGTGGACGCCGATGTCGATCAGCGCGCCACCGCCGGAGAGCTTCTTCTGGGCGAACCAGCCGCCGGGGGCGCCGCGGCGGCGCAGGATGGAGGTCTTGGCATAGTAGACCTCGCCAAGCTCACCCGCCTCGACGTAGCGGCGGAGCTGCATCACCTCCGGACGGAAGCGCTGATTCTGGCAGACCATGAAAACCTTGCCCGACGCACGGGCGATCTCGGCCACCTGACGGCCCTCCGCCGCCGACAGCGCCGGGGGCTTCTCCACGATCACGTGCTTGCCGGCCTGGAGCGCCGCGATGCTCAGCGGCGCGTGCTGGAAGTTCGGCGCGCAGACGCTGACCGCCTGCACGTCCGGATCGGCCAGCAGCTCGCGATAGTCGGCGTAGCTGTGGGGGGCGCCAAACTTTTCCGCGATGCCTTGTGCCCGCTCGCCATTGACGTCGGCAATGGCCACGATGCGCGCGTCCGGCTGCTTTTGATAGCCGGGCAGGTGGTTACTCTCGGCAATCGTGCCGGCGCCGATGATGCCGATGCCAATTGGCTCTGCCATCGAGAGACCTTTCTACCGTGTGCTATGCTTGCCGCCGATGTCGATCGGCGACGGCACATGGGGGCAAGCATACCAAACGCGATGGCAACGCAGCACACGATGGCAAGCACACCGAGCTTCGTGGACTGGTCCACGATCGCACCGCGGGCTATCGCGCCGGGCGTCACCATTCGGGTCTTCAGCAGCGCCCAGCTCATGCTGTCGCTGGTGGAGATGGCGGCAGGCTCTGTCATCCCGCCGCACCAGCACCCGCACGAGCAGATGGGCCTATGGCTGGAAGGTGAGGCGACCGCCAGGATCGGCGATCAGGTGCGCCATGTGCAGCCTGGTGAAAGCTACTACATCCCCGGCAACGTCCAGCACACCTTCACGGTCGGTTCGGCCGGAGCACGTGCTCTCGACGTCTTCAACCCGCCGCGCGAGGATTATCTGTAGGGCGAAGGCGTGGCTGTGGGTGGAATAATAGGCGAAATCGGCTGGTGCGGCGAGGGGCCGGGGGTGAGGGCCCGTCCTCGCCGCACCAGCCGATTTCGCCAGCACCGCCAGGCTAGGAGTACACGTGAACAGTGGCAATAGTAGCTACGGGGTACTGCTCGGCACCGTCCTCGCCACGGAGTCGGGCGACCTTGCCGCCGCGATGGTGGCGGGGCTGCACCGGTTTCTCGACCGAGAGCTGGCGGCCGCCGATGCCGTGCGGTGGGATGCGAACGATCAGGGCAAGCGCGACGCGCGGCGGGCGCGATTGGCGCGTCTACTTGGCGTCGTCGATCCTCGGCTGCCCATCGGCGCGCTGGAGTATGTTTCCTCGACCGCTGCGCCGGCGCTCCTGCGCGCCACGCAGGCCTATGAGGTCTTCGCCATTCGCTGGCCCGTGCTCGACGGGGTCGACGGGGAAGGTCTGCTGCTGCGCCCTTCGACGGGGCCGCGCGCCCATGTCGTTGCCATCCCCGATGCCGACGAGTTGCCGGAGCAGCTCGCCGGTCTGTCGCCCGGACTCGACCCTGACCGCCAGTTTGCTCGCATGCTGGCTGAGCATGGCTGCCAGGTGATCGTACCTGTCCTGATCAACCGACAGGACACCTGGTCCGGCAATCCGCCTATCCGCATGACCAATCAACCGCACCGCGAGTACCTGTCTCGCATGGCCTTCGAGCTGGGGCGGCACATCATCGGCTACGAGATCCAGAAGGTGCTGGCTCTGGTGGACTATTTCAGCGCGGCCGCTGCTCCCCCTGCGCTGCCCATCGGGATATTCGGCTACGGCGAGGGCGGATTGCTGGCGCTCCATTGCGCGGCGCTGGACGAGCGGATCGGCGCGACCGGTGTGAGTGGGCACTTCCGCAACCGGCGCCACGCCTGGCAGGAGCCTATCTATCGCGACGTCTGGTGTCTGCTGAAGGCTACGGACGGGGAACCCGGCTTCGGTGACGCGGAACTGGCCGCGCTGGTCGCGCCGCGCGCGCTCGTCATCGAGGCAGTGTCCGGCCCCGTCGTCGCCGGGCCGCCGGAACGTCGGGAAGGCCGGCAGGGCGCCGCACCCGGCTCGCTGTTGCCGGTTCCACCGGAGGAGGTGCGCGATGAGGTAGAGCGGGCTCGCCCTGTCTACCGTAGCCTCGGCGCCAGTGAGCGACTGCTGCTCATGGAGCCGCCAGACGGCATATCGTCACCCGCCGCGCCGGCTGCACTTGACGCCTTCCTCACCCTTTTGACGGCATCCTCCGCAAGCACCCGTCCGGCAGCAGGGCGCTCGGACCGGCCCGTGGTAAGGGGCGCGGAAGGATGGCCTACAGCCAGTTCCCGAGACGATGCGCCGGTCGCGGCGATCTCCGAGGCGGATACGCGGCAGCGGCGGCAGTTCGATCAGCTCTGCCGGTTCACCCAAAACCTGCTGCACCACGCCGCACACCGCCGCGATGCTGTTTGGGCGGGCACCGACGCCACGTCGGTGGAGGCATGGCAGCAGAGCACCGAGCGCTACCGTGCCATCCTCTGGGACGACATACTGGGGCGCTGTCCACCGCCGAGTCTGCCACCCAATCCGCGCACGCGCGTCGCCTACGACCGGCCGCGCTGGACCGGGTACGACGTGCTGCTGGACCTCTGGCCGGACGTGTTCGCCTATGGCGTGCTGCTCGTTCCCAAAGACCTGGCGCCCGGCGAGCGGCGGCCGGTGGTGGTCTGCCAGCACGGCCTGGAAGGGCGGCCACAGGACGTGATCGACAATCCGACCTCGGTGTATCGGGACTTCGCGGCGCGGCTGGCCGACCGCGGCTACAACGTCTTTGCCCCCCAGAGCCCCTACATCGGCGGCGACCACTTCCGGAGCGCGGTGCGCAAGTCACACCTATTGGGCTGGACGATCTACTCCTTCATTCTGGCTCAGTCAGAGGTTACGCTGTCCTGGCTGGCCACGCTGCCGTTCGTCGACCCGTCCCGCATCGCCTACTACGGCCTGTCCTATGGTGGCAAGACGGCGGTGCGCATCCCCGCGCTGCTGGACGGCTATTGCCTCTCCATCTGCTCGGGCGACTTCAACGAGTGGATCGTGAAGTGCTCCAGCACCGACCTGCCCATGAGCTACATGTTCACGGGTGAGTACGAGATGTTCGAGTTCGACCTTGGCCACACCTTCAACCACGCGGAGATGGCCGGGATGATCGCGCCGCGTCCGTTCATGGTGGAGCGAGGCCATCGCGACGGCGTCGGTCTGGACGAGTGGGTGGCCTTCGAGTACGCCAAGGTGCGGCGACGCTACGCCGACCTCGGCATCCCCGAGCGCACGGAAATCGCCTTCTTCGACGCCGGCCACATGATCCACGGGGGGGCGACCTTCGCCTTTCTGGATCGCCATTTGGGCTGGACGCCGAGGGCGAGCGGCTAGGTGGCGCGTCTAATGAGCGGCGGCGGCCCCTCATAATAAGGGAGCACACGAGTGACGGGCTTCAACGGTTTGGGGATGGGGCTGGGCAATCTCTCGCGGCTCTCGCGGGCCCAGACGCGCTCCATCAGCGCGGAGAACTCCACCGGCGAGAAAGGCCGGGGCGGCATGGCCACTGAGGGCACGGGAGCGCAGGCGGCGCGCGACTTGGGCCGCGGCTGGAAAGTGTCGCCCAGTATTCGGATCGCCCCCGGCCAGCTCGCGACGCTGGCCGGCATCCACGGCTCCGGCGCCATCCAGCACCTCTGGCTGACCACCCATGCGCGCAACTGGCGTCGCCTCCTGCTCCGCATGCATTGGGACGGCGACCCCCGCCCCGCCGTGGAGGCGCCGGTCGGCGATTTCTTCTGCCACGGCTGGGGCGAGTTCTGCCAGGTCAGCTCGTTGCCCGTCGCCGTGAACCCGCACGGCGGCATGAACAGCTACTGGGAGATGCCGTTCCGCTCCGCCGCCACCATCAGCGTCGAGAGCCTGGCCGACGAGGACATTACGCTCTACTACCAGGTCGACTACGCCTTGACCGATATGCCGGACGACGCTGCCTACTTCCATGCCCAGTGGCGGCGAAGCAATCCCCTCGCCAACAGGGACGTCCACACACTCCTTGATGGGATCAGCGGCAGCGGCCAGTACGTCGGAACCTACCTCGCCTGGGGCGTGAACAATAGCGGCTGGTGGGGCGAGGGGGAGATGAAGTTCTACCTCGACGGGGATGGCGAGTTCCCGACCATTTGCGGGACCGGGACCGAGGACTACTTCGGCGGCGCTTGGAATTACGATGTGCCGGGCCAGGGCTACACCCTATTCTCCACGCCCTACCTGGGCTTGTGCCAGGTGCTGCGCCCGGACGGGCTCTACCGCAGCCAGCAGCGCTTCGGCATGTACCGCTGGCACGTGGCCGACCCGATACGCTTCACCTCCGACCTCCGTGTGACCATCCAGGCGCTGGGCTGGCGGTCGGGCCGCCGTTACCTCCCGCTTCAAGACGACATCGCCTCGACCGCCTTCTGGTACCAGAAGGAGACGTCGTCGCCAAGGCCGCCGACGCCGACGGCGGATTTGCTTGAGGTGATTTGATTCCTGGTGTTGGCTGGCGAAGGTGGCTGGCGGCGGGGCCGGGGGAGAAGTCACGGCCAGGTTGACGCCTGGCGCTGCACTACCGCGAAGCCGGAATCGTTGGCCTGGAGCGCCGACGGGGAACCGATCAGCTTGTCGTCCTGATCGACCATGAACATCGGCCTGGCCCGCGCTTGGGCCAGGCTCAGACGCCGGCCATCCTGCGCCGCTGCGCCCTCGAGGAAGCGAACGCTGACGAAGTTGGCCGAGGCCTTCGGAACTAACATCTCGGCAATCCACTCGACGGACGAACGGGACGACGCGTAGGTGAGCGGCTGCACGGAGAACTGGCCGGTGGTAACGTCGTCGATCTCTACCTGCCAGGAATCAGGCGCGGCGCCTTGGGTGATGGAAGCACGAATCAGGTCACCAGCGTGCGCGTCCAGAGGAAGCGGTTGGGGCGGATCGGGCAACGTTTCCGTCCAAACCTCGTAGCGGAACTGTCCGTTGCCCAAACTCTCGACATCCGTTCCCGCCTGGATCAGGTCGGAGGCGCCTGGTTCGCCGATGCCGATCCACTGACCATCCTTGACACCGCGCGGCAACGCGCCGCGTTGGGGATCGGGAGTCGGGAGCACCCAAGTCCCGTAGACGGCGCTGTACGAGCCGGCAGTTGCTTCGTAGCCCGCCCAATTGCTGTTCACGACCGTCGTGGGCGTTTGCCCGCTGAGCAGCGCGGCAAGGCGTCCTGCCATGATCCGGGCCAGCGCCATCGCCGTGTAGGCGCTGCCGCATCGACCGCAATCCTGCTGGAGCGCCACCACGAAGTTGGCCTCCCGGAACTCCAGCGCGTAGGCAGCCCGATCCGTGATGAGCGTTTTGGCAATGGCCTGGTCGCCAATGGGAGGCTCTACCGTTACCCAGCCTGGCGGGAGCGGCCCCAGAGCCGCGCGAGCCGCCTCCACCGTTTGATAGGTAGCGAGGTCCGCCTCGATCACACCTCCGAGCGGATTGCCCGGCACGCCCACGAATTTGCGTGAATAGGTCGGCGCTTGCGGCGTGGCGGTGGGCGATGGACCGTCGTGCGTCATCACATAATTGTTCGGCACGTCCGACGCGTCGAGCAACACGTGCGCCGGATCGACGTCAACGGCCAGCGCGGCGCGGGCGGTGGGCTGCTCCCACGCAAAGCGTGCCGTATTGAGCCGCTGCTCGACGCCGTAAGGGCCGTCGATCCAGGTGTGATAGCCATCGGTGAAGGCTGTCCAATTGCCGGCGCCTGCTTGCGGGTGCTCAGGCCAGACCAGCAGGCCGTTGGTCGTGTGCTGCAAGGTATCGCCGGTGACGGGATTGTGGTCTTCGCTGTCGAGGCAGTCTCCCACGATGTCGGGCAGAAGGTCGTGCAGCCGTTGGAATCCGAGGACGAACTGACAGGGCGCTGCCTGAGCGCGAACGGCCGTTGGGAAGACGGAGAGGAGCAGGCCAAACAATGGCCAGAGCAGAGCCGTCCAGGAGGCACGCATCGCGAAAGGATCAGGTTCGGCGCTAGGCTTGTGCGAAGCGCTCGACATCGACGACGAAGGCGGCACCACGGAAAGGAGTGGAGGAGCCCCCTTCCGTGATGGTGCGCGGCTGCACGTGACTGCGCATGATGGTCAGCGCCTCATCAACCCGCTCACTCTCCACCGCCAGCAGCAGGGTGACGTTGCCACGACGGAGAAACCCGCCGACCGTGTTGATCCGAGTAGGACCCCGAAAGCCCTGGGCGATCAGGGCCTTGATGACCTTATCCGCGTCGTCAGGCAAGATGATGGCGACGACTAACTTCATGACGCCTCCACGGTGGGATCCCAACAGCTAGAACGGCTCAAAGCGCTCGACATCCATGATGAAGACCACTGCACCGCCAACCTGCACCTCGATCGGCTCCGACAAGAAGGGCTCGGCCATTTCCACCGGATAGGTCGCGGTCAGATAGGCCATGCGTGTCCGGCAAGTTTGGCGGATGATCGAGAGGACCGCCGGCAACTCCCGCTCTTCGACGCCCATCAGGATCGTGACATTGCCCTTGCGCAGGAAGCCGCCGACGGTATTGATGCGGGTTGCACGGTAACCCCGCGCGACGATGGCGTCGCTCAGTATGGGCGCATCTTCGGCTTGGACGATCGCCAGCACCAGTTTCATCGCCCGGCGAACAATCCCATTCTGGTGAGGCGCTGACGTCTCCGCCATCCCGGTCCCTTTCTCGCGCCGCTGTCCGGAGGGAGTGTACCCGAACAGGTACCGCGTCCAGCACATGGTACTGGCGGCCGGGGACGGGGGAGCGCCGACTGCGGTCTGCCGCCAGAGCACGGCACTGCGGTGCAGCGACCGGCTCCAGGGGGAATAGCGATTGCCATAGGTGTGCGCGACCTCCCACTTCGTCCCGACCGCAGTCGGGTGCTCTGGCGGCAGACCGCAGTCGCCGCCCCGGCACTGCCGCCGCCGCCATTGTCCCCGCACTCCCAAGATTGGTCCATTATCCTTCCCTGTCACCGGCGAATAGCGCGCGAGCGCGGATCAGATCGTCGCCGCTGATGGGTCGGAACAGTGCCAGCAGTGCGCCATAGACAACGATACCGACAGGAATCGTCGCCCAGAGCCCAGCGAGTGGCAATAGTACCAGCGCGACGATGGTCATCCCGCCGACCGCCGGCAGCGCCGGTAGCAGCGACTGCAATCGCGGCCGGCCCACGGCGCGGCTGGCCGCGACGAGGAAGCAAAAACACAGGAGCAGCTCGCCGGCGGTCGTTCCCACCGCGGCGCCGCGCACTCCCCACCATCGGACGGCCACCCAATCGAAGCCGAGCTGCCAGATCAAGCCCACGACATCGACCCGGAGCAGTAGCGATTGCCGCCCGGCGGCGACCAGCACGTTCACGCACACTTGCGTGGGGAAGATGGCAATGAGCCCCAGGGCTAGTATCCGCGGCACATCGCCGGATGGCGCGAAGGCCGGACCGTACACGGTCCTGAGCAGGGTGGGCGAGGTGACGGCGAGACCGGCTGCCGCGGCGAGGCCGACGAGCGCGAAAAGGCGGAGCTGCAGGTCGAAGGCGGCGCTGACCTCGGAACGATCGACACGATACAGTCGTGACAGCACCGGCAGGCCGGCGGCGGCAACGGTCACTGGCAAGGGGATGAGCGCCAGTACTGGCGTCACCGCGGCGCTGTACTGCCCAGTTGCCTGTACCCCCACCCAGTTCTTGAGCAGAAAAAGTGGAACGCCGCTGGACAGGGTGAGGACGAGGCCCGACAGACCAAGCGGCCAGGCAGAGCGCAGCAGCGACGCGACGTTGGCGCGTGCTCCCAGCCACCTGACCGCCGCGCGCTCCCGGAGGACGAGCCAGCCGACCACAAGGAGGTCGGCTACCGTCGCCGCGAGCCAGGCAATCCCCACACCGATCAGTCCCCACCCAGCGGCCAGCGCGAGCAGTGTGCCCGCCAGTGCGATACAGCGCTCGCACAGACGAGTCGCCGCATCCAGCTCCATCCGCTCCATCCCGTACCAGGCGCCGCGCGGCACGGACGCGTAGGTCTGTCCGGTGGTCACCAGGAGCAGCAGCAACAACAGTCGCCAATCCGCGGCCGCGCGCACGACAAGCGGAACAGCCACAGCCAGGCAGGGGACCAGAACCAGCGTCTTCGCCGCCAGTGCGGCCGGCAGCAATTCGGGCGCTCGCCGCGGGATGCCGGCAATCGAGCGCGTCAGGTAGCGACCGATCCCGAAGTCCGCGCAAGCGCCGAAGGCCGCGGCGAAAGCAAGCGCGTAGGTGAAGCGCCCGTATTCCCCGGGACCTACGGCTCGGGCGATGGCGACCGCCATGACCAGTGCGGAGCCGCGGACCGTCAGGTCGGAAACGAGCAGGAAGGCGGCGTTGCGCAGCATCCCCCCGCGACGGCGGCGCGGCACGCTTTGATCCTCTACCGACATCGCCGACGTGGAGGCGTACACCAGCCCGAGATTGTAGTACTCTTTAGCCAAGCGAGAGGAATTGCCCGTGGCTGGTTTGGTTAGCGTGCATCGAACACTGTTCCTGGCCGTGGCGTTGTATCTACTGATCTGCTTCATCTGGGGGCTACTTTTAGTCATTCGACGCCGACCGATTAGCGCTAGCTATCGCGGCAGCCTGCGACTCGGTGAGATACTCATCGCCGTCCAGGCCGTGGTCGGTCTGATTGTTCTTCTGATGGGTACCCGTCCGAAGACATGGCTGCACTTGGCCTATGGTTTGGTAATCGTGCTGGCGCTGCCGGCAGCTGAGACGTTTGGGCCGCAATGGTGGAAGGGCCGGCGCGAGACGCTCGTGGTGGCGCTCGGCTGCCTGTTTGCCTTCGGCCTGGCGGTGCGCGCGGCGATGACCGGTCTCCCGGCGTGACCGCCGTCGCCACCGGCGCCGGGCGAACCGCCGGCGGCATCGACTGGCAGGTCAACTATCAGCATGACGCTGATGCGCGCCTGCGCAGCCACTCTACGCTGACGCTATGGCGCAGCCTCAGGCCGTTCATCCCGGTCGGATCGACGATGCTCGAGATCGGATGCGGTTCCGGCCGGCTCATCGCGCTCGCCGCCAGAGATTGCGACGTGCGGGGCATCGGCTCCGACGTCACGGCCGAAGCGATGCGCTACGCGCGAGGTATGGCGCGCGCAGTTGGGAGCCGACCCCACTTCGTGCAAGCCGACGCGCTCACGCTCCCCTTTGCGGATGGCCGGTTCGATTGCGTCCTGTCGGAGGGCGTCGTCAACCATTTTGGTCCGGCCATCGACGCGGTAGCGCGCGAGCACGCCCGCGTCTGCCGGCGCGGTGGTCGCGTTATTATCACGACGCCCAATCTCCTGCACCTGCTGCATACCTACCACAAGATTCGTATGGGCAAGCGGTTCTTCGCCTACCCCGATCGCAGCTTCTCGCGCCCTGGCCTGGGGCGCCTGGCTCGTCGCGCCGGGTTGCTGCCGATCGCCCACACCGGCTTTGCACCGGCGGCCCCCTTCGAGTGGTTCCTGCCCTGGCATCCCACCGCGCTTCGACCACTGGATACCTGGTTCGGTCACACCTGGCTGTCCTGGATTGGCTATCAGACGGTGGTCATTGCGGAGAAGGTGTGAGGGAGCGCGGCAGCGAGACGAAGAAGGTGCTACCCTCGTCCGGGGCGCTCTCGATCCAGATGTCACCGCCATGGCGGCGGACTATCTCCCTGCTGATGTAGAGGCCGAGCCCCATGCCACCAACGTGGCGAGACTTGCTGTCCGGCGCTCGGTAGAACAGTTGAAATATCGCCTCTCGCTCGCTCTCCGGCACCCCCACGCCCTGGTCTTGCACCGCCAGCACCACGCAATCCGCCTCGGGCGAGATGGAGACCGCGATTGGACCGCCGTCCGGCGAATACTTCACGGCATTGCCGAGCAGGTTGCTGAGCACCTGTTCCATATGGTCGCGATCGGCGACGATAGAGCTCTGGCCGTGCGTCGAGGTCGTTACGGTAATGTCGTGCTGCGAAGTCGTCATCTGGGCACGGTGCGCCACTTCCTCGGCTAGCTCACCCAGGTCGACTGGTCCGAACTGATAGTCCACTCGACCGGACTCGATGCGCGAGACGTCCAGCAGCTCGTCGATAAGCCGGGTCAGGCGCTTGGTCTGCCGGTTGAGGGTTTCATTTTGGCTGATGTCGGCACGCACGTCTTCCTGCCACTCGGACTCGTTGGGGTAGCCACGGTTCGTGCGGCGCTGCGCCCGCCGCGCCGCCATCTGCAGGTAGCCGGAGATGGTCGTCAGCGGCGTCTTCAGCTCGTGGGACGCCATGGAGAGAAATTGTGACTTCAGCCGGTCGACTTCCTGCAACTGGACCACGTGCTCCTGCGCTTGCTCGTACAGCACCGCAATCTCATCCCTGGCCCGAGCGAGCTCGTCGACGCGCTGCTGCAGCTCGGCCGTGGCGGCATCGATCCGCTGCTGCAGCGTGGCGTTGAGCGAGCGAATCGTCGCGTTGGCCTCCTCCAGCTCGCGCACCCGATCGCGAAGCTGCTGCGTGAGCCGGCGTCGCTCAATTCCCCGAGCGATCGTCGCCCTGAGCTCCTCGACATCGCAGGGTTTGATCAAATAGGCGTAGGCCCCTTCCCGCAGCGCCGTCACCGCCGACTCCACCGAGGCGTAGCCGGTCAGCATGATCGCCACCGTCTCGGGGGAAGTGCGGCGGACCTCGGCCAGCACGGCGAGCCCGTCGACGTCTTCCATGCGGAGGTCCGTCAGGACGAGGTCGTAGGTGTGCCAGCGCAAATTGGTCAGCGCCGACGCGCCGTTCGCCGCCGGGGTGACCGTGTAGCCATCCATCTCCAGGATGGCCTGCATGGTCACCAGGACGCTATCGTCGTCGTCGACGAGGAGGATGCTACCCTTCGACACGCGACGCTGGTCCTTCAATCGGCAGGACAATCGTGAAGGTCGTGCCGGCGCCAATCCGGCTGCGTACCTTTATAGTACCGCCATGGTTCTGGATGATGCCGGAGGATACCCACAGGCCCAGCCCGGTCCCCTTCTGCTCCAACTTCGTCGAAAAGAATGGCTCAAAGATTGCGGGCAGGTGCTCGTCGGCGATGCCCTTCCCGGTATCGCGAATCTGAATCACCACGGAGTTGGACACCAGGAACTCGGAGTCGGCGTCCTGGGCTAAATGGGTCGAAAGGTAGATCGCTCCGCCGTCCGGCATGGCTTCCTGCGCGTTCAGCAGCAGATTGAGCACCACTTGCTTGAGCTGATCGGCGGAGGCCATGACCGACGGCAGCGCCGAGTTGAAGCCATTGTGCAAGCGAACGCCTTTGCGGCGCATGTCCTTCTCGACCAGCGCCTCCGCCTCCTCAATGAGCGAGTTGACGTCCGTCGGGCCGGTACGCACGGCCGGGCGGTAGAAGCCGAGCATCTCTCGCAAGATTCGGGAGACGCGCTCGGTCTCCTTGCTGGCGATCTGCAAAAACTGGTAGTTGGCGTCCTCCGGAGGGATGCGATTGACCAGCAAGTAAAGGGAATTCTTGATCGACTCCAAGGGGTTGTTGATCTCGTGGGCGATGGAGGCGGCGAGGCGCCCGGTGGCCGCGAGCTTCTCCGATTCGAACAACTGCTGCTGCACGCGCCGCAGCTCCAGCTCACGCAAGCGGGTCAGATCCTGCATCACCGAGACCACGGCAACGACATCGCCGCGCTCGTCGCGGATCTCCGTGGAGGTAACGCGCATGGCGAGCGGCTCTTCCGTTTCCGGATCGATCAGAGCAACCTCGTCACTCGTGACTTGTGCGGCGTCTAAGCGAAGGTTTGCCAGGAGCGAGATGAACTTCGCATTATTGCTGGCGGCGACCTGCTCTTGACGGCTTCCGGTCAGCTCTTGCCGCGCCGGCTGGAACAGGCGGCGCGCTTCCTGATTCATCTCGGTGATCCTGTTGTCGTTGTCGATGACAATGATGGGATTCGGCACATTCCTCAACACCAGATCGAGGCGATCTCGTTCCAGGCGTATCTTCTCGTCCGCCGCCTGCAGTCGCTGCACGTTCTGCGTTAATTGCTCTGTGGCATACTGCAGATCGGTGATGTTCTTGAGCACCGACACCATCCCCGGCGTGTTTGAGCGATAGTGGAAGGCGGGATGGGAAATCACTTCGAAGACCAGCTCGCTACCCTCGATAGGGTCGACCAGCGTGAGCTCCCGGCTGGAGCCGCTGCCGCCGTGCTCGAGGTTCGAGAGTGAAAGCGCCGCGGTGAACAGGAAGTTGTTCATCCGGATGGCGTTCTTTTTCCCCTCACTGTCCTCAGGCTTGGCGTGGAAGATGGCTTCCGCGCCGAGGTTCTGGTATCGAATGTCATTCTGCGCATCCGTCACCACGACCGGGTCGGCAACGCTGTTGATCATCCACCAGAGCCACTCGTTCTCGATGGCGAACTGCTCGCTGGAAGCGCGCAGCAACTGGGCGTCGCGGGCGCTGGCCAGCGAGGCCCCGGCTTGATTGGTAAAGGGCGTCAGCCAATCGACGTCTTCGTCGGTGATGGAGCCCTCTTTCCCCAGGATCACCACACCGGCCGCGAGGATGTCGTCACTGTGTCCCTCTCCCGCGCCTCCGTCGGACGGGCCACGCATACCGTTGCGTAGTGGGACGGCGACGAAGGAATTGATGCCCATCTCCAGCAACAGGCCCTGATCGTGCTCGTTCAGGCCGGGCTCTCCGCTCACGTCGTCAATGCGCACGGGGATGCCCTGGAGCAGAGCGCGAACAAGCGGGTTGCGATCCGCCCGCACCGAAACTTCCAGCAATTCGGCCATGGTCTCGGGGACGTTGAGGCCGATGCTCCCGCGCAAGCAGCCCTGATCGTGATCGTAGAGCGCCACCAGCGCTCGGCGATAGCCGAGCGCGCGGGAGAGGCCATCCAGCATCGGCGCCAGTGTCTGGCGGAGCACGGCCGAGTCGCGCGGTAGCGGCGTACGCTCATAGAGGTGGAGCAGGTCCATCGAACAGCGCTACTTCGTCACTACCGTCACCAACGACTACCAGCGGTAGTGGTCTGCCATCGCAGGCCACTACGTGCGCTCGTCGATGCTCCGTGGGCGAGCCCGAACCTCGGGCGCCGGCGCCTCAGTTCCAGACACGACCTCCTCGCGAGTCCCGGCAGACACGGCCGGCCGGGCGGCGGGCGCGGTGATGCCTATCGCTTCAGCATACCGCAGGTACGTGTCGATCGATGCCACCACGATCCGCGCCTCGACCGTGATGAGCTCGATGCCGACGAGGGAGATGCGGACCCAGGCATCGATGACGATGCCCTTGTCCAACACTCGGTCCAGGACGTCGATGAGGCTGGTGCTCCCAGGTGCGCGTTCGACTGGCATACTTCTCTCTCCCTCGCTACGTGGCCTCCGGCTCAGCCGGCTTGGGGTTGCGCTCCGCCAACTGGCGCTCCAGCTCGGCGATTCGGGCCTCGAGACGGGCGATGGTGGGCGCCGCGTCGGCCGGCTCCGACGGTTGAACCAGATAACGATCATGGCGCCACCAGTTCAACCCGATCTGCTCGGCCTTGTCGATGGAACAGACCAGCAGGCGGATCCGAATGGTGAGCAGCTCCACGTTGGCCAGCGACACGCTGATGTCGCCGGCCACGACCAGTCCTTTGTCCAGGACGCGGTCCAGAATGTCTATCAGATTCGTCGTCTGGTAGGATGGCGGCGCATATCGGCCCGAGCTTGCAGGCAATCGCTCAGCCACCGGGGCACTCCATCCGCGCAGCGCAGCCACGGGCGTCGCCTCACCCGTTGTCGACGTCCAGCCAGGACATCCCACGCGCTCATTATAGACTTCAGATAGCTCTGCCGAGCGGCCCAAGGTCAATGTTCAAGTCGCTGGGCTGCAAGCCGAATTGGGCCGCCAGCTCGTGTACCTTTTCCTCCAAGTGCAACAGGGCCAGGCCAACTCGCTCAACCTCCTCGTCGGTCAGGCTCCCCCCCTCCATGCGCCGAACGGCCTGACGCTCCAAGAGCTGACGCAGCAGCTCGACGATGGTCAGCACGAGCTTCATCAGCCCTTGCTCGACGCGATCGGGATCGAGGTCGATGTGGGGGCCGGGGGGCCGGGG
>CALBSQ010000074.1 GCA_937967325.1 uncultured Chloroflexota bacterium | reverse complement strand
AGTACAGCGGCGCGATCGGGGCGTCGTGGAGGATTGCCGTCTGCGCCTGCTGGTACAGAGCCACCCGCTCCGAAGTGCCCGCCGTGCCGGCGGCGACATCGAGCAGATGATCCACGGCCTGACTGCTGTACTGCATCAGGTTGGACCGCCGGCCAGTGTGGAACAGCAAGTCGAGGAAGTCCTGATCGTCCAGGTAGTCTGCCTGCCAGCCGGTGAGGGAGATATCGCCTGGTGGCTTGCCGGCGGCGAGCATCGTATCCAGGTCCGGTTCTGGGACGTAGCGGAGCTGGATCTGCAGACCCAGCCCCTGCTGCAGCATCGCCGCGATGGCCGATGTAACCGGACCGGGCTGTCCGTTGGGCAGGCGCTCGGCGCTGGCGAAGACGATGGGAGTGCCGGCCGTTGTCCGCGATGACTGCAGCGCCGCCTTCGCCGCGGCGACATTGAACGGATAGGGGTCGACGTTGGGCTGGTAGCCAGGGAAGCCGGGCGGCAGGATCGCGTGGGCCGGCCAGCCGTCGCCGCCGAGCGCCGACGCAACCAGTTGCTGTCGATTGATCGACAGATTGACGGCCACTCGTGCCGCGAGAGTATCGAAGGGCGCCTTGTGGATGTTGAACGCCAGGTATTCCAACGAAGACCGATCGTACACGTGCAACGCTTGCCGGAGTTGCGGCGGTACGTTGCTGGATGGATCCAGCAAGCTCGCGATGTCTGGAGGACCGAGCGGCAAGAGATCCAGGGAGCCGTTGGCGAACGCCTGAGGGAGATTGTTCAAGACGGTCGCGCTGTGCAGGACCACCTTTGCCACGCTTGGCGGCGGACCGTAGTAGCCGTCGAAGCGCTCCAATACCGCCGCGTTGTCCGGCTGCCACTGGGTCAAGCGAAACGGGCCGGACCCGTTGGGGCGCTGCCACCAATTCGGCCCGCCCGCGTCTACCGTTGCTTTGTCCAACGCGAACGTCACTGGAAAGGTGAGTCTGGCCAAAAAGGAGGAGTCCGGCTTGATGAGCGTGAACTGGACGACATCGGCGCTCGGCGCGGTAACGCCCGAAACGGTATCCGCCTTGCCGGCCAACCGCTCCGTGACGCCCCGAATGATATCGAGATAGTCGCCTGCGACGGGTGAACCGCTCTTGGGGTCACAGGCCCGATTGATGGCGTACAGCAGACTCTGCGCTGTCACGGGGTCGCCATTCTGAAAGTGCGCGTTGCTGCGCAGCGTAAACGTATAGATCGTGCGATCGGCGGACACCGTCCATTTCGCCGCCAGGTCGGGTACAAGCTGACCCGACCCGTCATAGCGCATGAGCCCGCTGAACACACTCTGCAGATACATGGAGGCGTTGCCACCGTTCGCCTGCACGGGGTCGAGCGACGGTGGGTAAGCGAACTCCGCCAGGCTCAACGTCGGACCGGAAGAGGCCGGCGCCATGCCCGGACGGCTGCACGACGAGAGGAGCAAGGCGGCGAGCGCCAGCCAGATGAGGCGGTGGTATCTCAGTAGCATGAAGCCGTTTCTAGACGCATGCTTGGGTCCTTTGCGCTGTGGAGTCGCAAGACTCGTAGAGTATATGCTCTCCCGACGCGAGGCGGTGTGTCCACGCCGTCGAGGGGTCTGCACAGGCCCATCCATTGCTCGGGATGACACGGAGGAGTCGCCCGGTACCGGAAACTCCCGCGACTTGTGGGATATACCACTCACACCACATTGCCCGCTGTAGGTCAGGTTGGCGCCACAATCTCTGCTCCCTTGCCGTTACGAGCCGCGTCGGTGTGCGTCTAGAAGGGCGTGGCGACGGTGTTACCATGGTTGGGGTTTGGGCGGAGGGGCAGCTTTGATTGATTGAGGTTAACGAGCTCACCAAATTCTACGGCAATCGCGCGGCTATCCGCGACTTGACCTTCTCCGTCAAACCCGGCGAGATTTTAGGTCTGCTTGGTCCAAACGGGGCCGGCAAGACGACAACGATGCGTATCCTCACCGGCTTTATGCCTCCATCGTCCGGATCGGCGAAGGTGGCCGGCTACGACGCGCTCAAGGACTCCTTGAAACTGCGCCAGCACATCGGCTACCTCCCGGAGCGAGTTCCGCTATACGAGGACATGACGGTCACTTCCTACCTGCGCTATGCCGGGAGGATTCACGGCATGCGCCGGCAGGCCATCGAGTCGCGACTGGAGGATTTGCTGCCCCAATGCCGTGTGGCCGAGTTTCGGGATCGGCTGATCGGCAAGCTGTCCCGCGGCCAGCGCCAGCGCGTCGGTTTGGCTCAGGCGCTCGTCCACGATCCCGATGTCCTGGTGCTGGACGAGCCGACAGTCGGCCTCGATCCTCGCCAGATCATCGAGACGCGCGCATTGATCAAGAGCCTTGCCGGCAAGCACACCGTCGTCCTGAGCACGCACATCTTGCCGGAGGTGAGCATGGTGGCCAGCCAGGTCATCATCATTCACGAGGGTCACGTCATCGCCCAGGACACACCGGAGAATCTGACGCACCGGCTCCAATCGGGACAGAGCGTTCGCCTGGTCGTGCGCGGCCCTGCGACGGAGGTGGAGGCGGCGCTGCAGGCGTACCCGGGCGTCACGCGAGTGGAGTCGCGCGCCCTCGACGATGGCAGCAACGAGTGGCGCGTCCAGAGCGCGGACCAGGACGACCCGCGGGAAGGTCTCGCTTCCTTGGTGGTGCAACACGGTTGGGGGCTGCGCGAGCTGGCGCCACTCGGCATGAGCCTGGAGGAGATTTACCTGAAGCTCACCACACAAGAAGAAGCGGAAGCGGCATGAGGACCACGCTGACGATCGCCGGACGGGAGTTGGTGTCCTACTTCGGCTCCGCTGTCGCCTACGTCGTCGCGGCGGCTTTTCTCGCCATCAACGGCTTCCTCTTCGGGATCATCATTACCGGCTCCAAGCAAGCCGACATGAGCTTCGTGTTCGGCGACATGGGGATCATCCTCTTGTTCGTCATTCCCGGCATCACGATGCGCTTGTTGGCGGAGGAGCAACGCTTAGGCACGGTGGAGCTCCTCCTGACCGCGCCCGTCCGCGATTGGGAAGTCATCCTCGGCAAGTTCGCCGGCGCCTTCGTCTTCTTCATGCTCATGTTGGTACCGACCGGC
Source organism: uncultured Chloroflexota bacterium (assembly GCA_937967325.1). Classification (GTDB taxonomy): domain Bacteria; phylum Chloroflexota; class UBA4733; order UBA4733; family UBA4733; genus UBA4733. The sequence goes on along the minus strand of CALBSQ010000074.1, from coordinate 19,932 downwards.
CTCTACGCCTTGTTTCTGATGCTCTGGGGCAATCCCGATCGCAGCACCATCCTGTCAGGCTATATCGGAATCGTGCTGATTGGCTCGGTATTCATCGGCATCGGCTTGCTCACGTCGACGTTGACGCAGAATCAGCTCGTCGCCTTCCTGGTCGCCTTTGTCATCAGTCTCGTTCTCTGGCTGCTCGATGGCCTCTCCACGAACTTTGCCAGCGGGACGGGAAATGTCCTGACGTATCTCGCCATTCAGCCGCATCTCAGCGACTTTAGCTCCGGCTCAATCCAGAGCAAGGACGTCATCTACCTGCTCAGCCTGACCATTTGCTCGTTGTTCCTGGCAACGCGGGCGCTGGAGAGTCGGAGGTATCGCTAGGTGCGCAGTGACGACATCTTCCGGCGCGTAGGTCCCTACGCCGGCATGGCCGGTGGCTTGCTGCTCTTTGCCGCCGCCGGCTTGCTTCTGGTGACCGGGCACGTCAATCCGGCGCTCATCTGGCTGCTCGTCGCCGCCGGATTGCTGCTCGTCTTCTACGTGGCCGCCGATCCGGCGCGGGTCATGCAAGCGCTGAGCGGCCGGCAGGCGCGCTACGGCTCCAACGCCGGCCTCATGACGGTCGCCTTTGTCGGCATCTTCATCATCTTCAACTTCCTCGGCGTGCAGCGCAACCAGCACTGGGACCTAACCAGTAACGGCGTCAACACGTTGAGCACGGTAACCACAAAGCTTCTAGCGACGGTCAAACAGCCCGTGCAGATCATCGCCTTCTACGCTAAGGACCCAAACTCGCCGGGAGGGCAAGGGCGTAGTGATGCCCAGAAATTGCTGGAGCAATACACTGCCGCGTCCCGAAACTTGTCCGTGACCTTTGTCGATCCTGACGCCAACCCGGGAGAAGCACAACAGTACAAGATCACGGTTGTCCCAAGTATCGTCGTAACGTCGAATGGCAAGCAAGAGATCGTGCAAACACTGCAAACACCCTCTGAGCAGGACATTTCCGCCGCCATTCAAAAGGTCGTGAGCGGCAAGACTCCAAAGGTGTATTTCCTGCAGGGTCATGGCGAGCCGGACCTGCAGGCAACTAGCGGTCCCAGCTTCTCCGCGTTCGCTGCCAGTTTGCAACGAAACAATCTGGAGGCTGCTCCGTTGGTACTACTTGCCTCGGGTACTGTGCCGACTGATGCTGACGCCGTGGTGGAGGCTTCGCCCGCTACTGCGTACAGTCCCCAGGACCAGAAAGCGATACTGGATTATCTTGCTCGCGGCGGACGCTTGCTGGTCCTCAGCGGCCCATTTCCACAGGTGGATCTAAACTGGCTCACCAAGCCGTATGGCGTTGCCGTTGACGGTGGCCTCGTAGCCGACTTTTCGAGTAACGTGTCAAGCATTGGGGCCAACGCCGTAGTGATCCAAAAATATGAGGTGACCCAGATGACGCCGAACGGGCTCCCCCCCGCACTGTACCAGGACACAACGGCTCTTACCGCATCCTCACCTGCCCCTGCGGGCGTTACTGTATCCGCGGTCGCCAGGACATCCTCCGATAGCTTTGAGCTTACCGATCCCAAGGCGGCCAAAGTCGACCCGTCCAAGGACAAGCGCGGCCCCTTTACCATCGTCGCCAGTGCGGAGAAGGTCGGTGCCCCTCCTGCTACTCCCGGTCCGGCAGCTTCCTCTGCCACACCTGCGCCGAGCGCGACATCAGTTCCCACCGCTCAGCCGACTCGACTCGTGGTCTTTGGGGATACCAAATTCATAACGGATCCAAATTTGATGGGCAGCCCACAGATTGCAGAGGCAAACAGCGAGGCAGCAATCGCGGCGTTGAAATGGCTGACGACGCAGCCGAACGGCGTGATCATTCCCGCTAACACTGGGCCAAACCGTTCATTGGGCACGCTCGTAGGCTGGCAGACCAACGTGCTGATCTTCGGCAACGCCATCTTTGTGCCGGCCATCATCCTTTTGGCGGGTCTGGCCGTCTGGATGCGCCGCCGCTAGTGCCCGCCGCCACCTATTTGGGAATGAGATGAACTCACGTGTGACTATCGGCTTGCTCGTCGTCCTCGTCGTTCTAGCCGGCGTGGCCTATGCGTCCAATCGCCAGTCCAGCGGGGCGGCTGCCGGCACGCCCACCCCCAATGCCGCGGTGTTCACCTTTACCCAAAACGACGTCAAGACGCTCAAGATCACCTACAGCGGCAAGTCGGTGAGCGTCGAGCAAAATAGCGACCATTCCTGGAAGCTGACCGACCCGCCGGCCCCATACTCCGATTCCACCCACATTGCCGGCGTGGTCGCGGACCTGGCCAGCCTGCAGAAGGACCGGACGCTATCCATGGGGAGTAACTCCCCAAGCACGTACGGGCTGGACAAGCCGTATCTGACGGCGACGGCTACGCTCAATGACAACTCGCAGCACATGCTGGTCGTCGGCAGCAAGAACCCCGGCGGCAGCGGCTATTACGCGCAGATTCAAGGGCAGACCGACCTGCTCGTCGTGCCGACCATCGGCGTGGACAGCATGGCTCAGATCGTCGCGCAGCCGCCGATCGCCACGCCAACGCCTCCGACGACGCCGATCTCGACCACCGGACCGATTGGCTCACCAGTCCCTACGCTTACGCCGACACCGTGACGGCACTAACATTGGCGATTCGTGGATTCCATTGTCATCTCTCGCCCCGAGGAAGTATGCTCCTACCGTCGACGCCTGGTATCGACAGGCAACGTCGTTGCGTAAAGGAGACGGCTGTCAATGGCATCGCTTACCCGTCGCCACTTTCTCACATCTACCGTTAGCTTGCTCGCATCGTCCACCGCGGTGACGCTGGTCGCCGCCTGCGGTGGCCAGGCCACCGCCCCGGTTGTCACCACGTCATCGTCGAGCCAGGCGCCAGCCAGCGCGCCAGTCACCTCGACGTCCACCGCCCCAGCGTCCAGCGTGGCAAGCTCGGCGGCAGCATCGTCCCAGGTCAGCGCAAGCAGTGCTTCCGCTGGTGCGAGCAGCGCCAACAGCGCCCAAGCTACCGCTTCTAACGCTGCAGCGGCGACTTCAGCGCCTGGCTCGTCTGGGGCCGTGAGTCTCACGGCCATGTTGCGCGCCAACCTGGACGAGGAGAAGATCATCGGCCAGGCTTTCTCGAGCTTCCAGTCGCGAAATCCCGGCATCAAGATCGAAGCCATCGAAGCGCCGTCCGGCCATTACGATGAGAAGACGGACGCTCTGGTGGCGGGTGGTACGGCGCCGGCCCTCTGGTTCCCGGCAGAAAACCGCGGCTATCGGTATTACGCGTCGCGCGACACGCTCCAGATCCTCGACCCGTTCATCGCTACGGACAAATATGACCTGACCGACTTCTTCTCCGTGGCCATCGACTTCTGCAAGTGGAATGGCAAGTACGTCGCCATGCCCATCGATCTGTACCCGCAGATCCTGGTGTACAACAAGACGCTGTTCGACAATGTGGGCGCTCCCACGCCGACACGCGACTGGGAGGACAAGACGTGGAACTGGTCCAAGTTCTTCGACGTCGGCAAGTCCCTACTGCGGGACCCCGGACAGCCCAGCGCGCAGTACGGTACAGCGAGGGCCTGGGGCGACACCTGGACCTATTCCTGGATTTACGGCGGCGACTGGTTTGAGCCGGAGGGATACGTCACGGGCTTCCCCAAGCAGTTTCCGGTGCAGGCGGACGCGGTCACCGAGGGCATGCAGTTCGACGTGGATTGCACCTACAAGTTCCACATCCAGCCGACCAGCGTCGAGGCGAAAGCGCTGCGTGGCTCCTTGCCGACGGACTTCCACACCGGCAAGTACGGCATGTTGAACACCAGTCCCGGCTCCTTCAAGTCGCTGGGGACCATCACGTCTTTCCAGTGGGGCGTCGCCGCAATGCCCGTGCCGCCAACTCTGGCCCGGCACAACACGCTCAATCCGGACCAGTGGGCCACCTTCAAGGGGCAACAGCACCCCGACGAGGCCTGGAAGCTGCTTTCCTACATGGTCGGGCCGGAAGGACTCAAGGTCTATCCCACCCAGGTGGGCGCGCTACCCAGCCGGCGTTCGGTGACGAAAGACTGGACCGCTATCGTCAAGGGCTACACCAAGCTCACGGACGACGATCTGAACGCTACCCTGGCAGCCGCCGACCACGTCCAGGTGCGTCCCTCGCACGCCGTCGTCAACTTCGTGGACCAGATCTTCGGTCTGGGTATCGGCCCAACCATGACCAAGCTTACGGCAAACCAGATGTCGGCGAGCACCGCGCTGGCCGCCATGACGCCGGTCGTCCAGGGCATTCTCGCGAACCAAAAGGGAGGGTAGATCCATGGGTCAACTCGCCATCGCCGGCGGTGAGCCGGTGCGCAGCCCGCTCAAAGCCTGGCCGAAATGGCCGGTCGCCACCGAGCGGGCAGTCGAGCTGGTGTCGGAGGTGGTACGCAGCGGCAACTGGTCCTCCGACGGTCCCATGGAACGCCAATTCGCCTTGCAGTTCGCCGCCTTCAGCCGTGCCAAGTACTGCTCGCCGGTTGCCAACGGCACGGTCGCAATCCAGTTGGCGTTGGAGGCGCTCGATATCGGCGCTTACGACGAGGTAATTGTGCCCGGGCTGACCTGGCAGGCAACCGCCGCCGCCTGCATCGACGTCAACTCCGTGCCCGTGCTGGTCGACGTCGATCCCGAGACGTATTGTCTCGACATTGGCCAGGCCGAGGCGGCCATCACTGCCCGAACCCGTGCGATCATCGTGGTGCATCAGTACGGCTCGATGGCGGACATGGATGCGCTGCTCGCGCTCGCGCGCAGGCGTAACCTCAAGGTGATCGAGGACTGCGCCCATCAACACGGTTCGCAATGGCACGGGAAAGGCGTGGGCGCCTTAGGCGACATTGGCGCCTTCAGTCTGCAAAAGTCCAAAGTCCTCACCTCCGGCGAGGGCGGCCTCAATTTGACCGACGACTGGACGCTGTATCAGCGCCTCTACTCGCTCCGGAACTGCGGTCGGCCGTTCCGCCCCGGCGCTCCGACGGCCCAGAGCGGCAACTATCGGCTTACCGAGCTGCAAGCGGCACTCCTGTTGGCGCAGATGGAGCATCTTGAGGAGCAGGTCGAGCGTCGGGACGCCAATGCCCAACACCTCAACAGGCGGCTAGCGGAGCTGCCCGGCGTCCACCCCATGAGGCGCTATCCCCAGATAACCCGGCAGTCCTACTACTGCTTCACCTTCCGCTACGACTCCACGGCTTGGGACGGCGTTCCCGGCAAGGTCTTCCGCAAGGCGTTGGGGGCCGAGACCGGCCTCTCGGTAGGCAGTACCTACGAGCCGCTGCACCGCTGCTCGCTTTATCAGCCCCACACCAAGCGACGGCACCGGCTGGGCGAGGAGTACTGGCAGGCCATCGACCCGACTCGGTTCTCCTTGCCCGTCTGCGACAAGGCGCACGAGGACGAGGCGATGGTCATCGGCCACTCCTTCCTCCTCACCGCTCCTTCCGATATGGATGAGGTAGCGCGCGCCGTGGAGAAACTCTACGAACATCGAGCCGAGTTGAAGGGCGTCTCCGTATAGGAAACCTTAAACCTCGTGGGGTCTGCCAGGCGCTTGGCAGACCCCACGAGTGGAAGGGAAGGGGGAGAAGGAAAGGTCTAGCTGGCCTTGGCCACCGCGTGCTCAACGCCCACCGGCGGCAGGTCGTACATGCGGCGGACGCGGTCGCGCAAATACGTGACATCGTCCAGATACAGCGGACCGCCGCAACGCACACAGCCCAGCCGGCCGTCTTGCCGGCGCTTGGGAACTCCTAACGGTGATTGCGTGCTGATCTTCCCTTTCGCCAGCGGCGCCTTATCGTCGCCTTCAATCTGGCCCGAGACGTATCCACAATAATAGCATTTCAGGTCTGCTCGCATCAACATGGTGATCTATCCGTTTCTGCCCGAACTAGCGCGCTCGGGAACTCCAACCTGGCAGCGATCGCTCGCTGTACAGGGGGATTAGCTCCAGGCGCACCCTCGCCCGCGGGCCGAGCCACAACAGCATCCCGAGTGCTCCTAGAAACTGTCCGGCAATGACCATCGCCATTGCACTACCTACTTTCGTTCTTCATCGCACAAACTGTACCGGCCCACCATTAATTGGCCCTTAGAGTGTCCGGTGGCCACCTTAATGACTCCTAAGAGCCTCATGAGCGCTTCAATAGACCAAGCTCCTTTCCCCTGTGTCTGCTCTGCTGCTACTACGCCGTGGGCCGGTCCTCGGATGCACCGACACCGGGTCGGCGGCGCGGTACAATGGCGCTTCGGCGGTTGGGGAGAGGGAAAGCATGGCGGAGAGCGACCTCTTCCAGAGTGACGTGCTGGCGAAGGTGCTTTCCACCTTCGATGAGGCCCCGGGACTCGCCGGCGTGCTGCTCATCGGCTCGGCCGGATCCGGCCGAGCCGACTATTTCTCCGACCTTGATCTGCTCTGTTTGTGGGATGAAATCCTAGAGCGACCGAAGCGCTATTTGGCGCTCCGGGCGCTGAGCGAATCGGATCGCCTCTCTCCACAGCTCCTTCGCCACGAGCGAATGGAGCTGGACCGGCTGCGAGTTGGCGACCGTGAGGTCGAGCTCATGCACGTCACCATCGCGGCGATCGAGCGCGTCATCGAACAGGTCGTCGTCCAGCAGGACGTGGAGCGGTACTCGCCGGACCGCTATGGCTTCTGGTCGCCGCTTTCCTGGCTGCAATCGGGCCTGGCGCTCAGCGATCCCGACGGCAGGGTTCTGGAGATACAAGGGCGACTGCGCCGGCTCCCCGACGATCTGATCGAAAAGATGGTCGGTCAACAGCTCGCTGCCCTCAAGCTGCCTGTGCTCTATCACCTGCACAAGGCCGCGATGCGCGGCGACGGGGCCTTCCTGCATACCGTTCTGGACGACGTGATGGGGCACTTGATGCGAGCAATCTTTGCCCTTAATGGGCGCTTCTATCCCGGAGCGCGCTGGCTCGCTCAGGAGCTGGCCACGCTGCGCTATCAGCCAGACCGCCTCTACGAGCGTCTCATCGGGATGTTCACGACCTCGCCTCAGTTTGCTCGTGACATCCCGCCACAGATGCAGCAGCTCGTGCGCGAAACCGCGTTGCTCGTCCGACCCTGGTTCCCCGACGCAGTGCCGGCTTGGACGCTGGGGACGCCGGCACCGGCACAGCGGTAGGGCGTCGCCCGGTTGACACGAGCGATGCGGCACTAAACAAGCAGGTCGGTCAGCGACACCTTCTGGCCGCCCGCCTCGGCGCTGCGCACGCAGCCCTCCACCATGGCCAGGCTGTGCAAATTGTCGGCGGCATTGCACTCCGGCTCCCGTCCCTCCCGGATCGCCGCGGCGAACTCGGTCAGCAGCGGGTCCTGGCCGGCAGGGGTCGCGGGCCGATCCGGAAACACCTGCTCACGGCGCGGCTTGTCGGCCCGGTGCAGGTGGGTGTAATAGAGGTCGGGACCCTCCCAGGTGAGCGTGCCTTGCGGCCCCTCGATGCGCCACTCGCCGTTCCAGGTGGTGCGCGTGCCCACGGCACAACCGACGCCGCGGTGGACAGCGAACGCGCCGCCAAAGTTGAACACGGCGACGTGGGACGCGTCGCCCTGGTGCCAGCCCCAGGAAGGATTCCAGGTCGCGCAGCGCACCGACTCGGCATCCTTATCGAGGACGTAGCGCAGCATGTCAAAGTGATGGATGCCCATGTCTTTGGTGAACATGTAGGGCTGGGTGACGTAGTGGGAGCCGGGGCTATCGGCCCAGTTCATGTAGAAGGCCACGTCGATCTGGCCCACCGTTCCGACCAGGCCCTCAGCTACTAGACGACGAGTCGTGCGCGGCTGCGGACCGAAGCGGTAGTTCTGGGTGATCATGTGACGCTTGCCGGCCCCCCGCCCCGCCTCAACCATGCGCTTGGCCGCGGCAAAGTCGTCGGACATGGGCTTCTCCCCGATGAGATGGAGTCCGGCCGCGAACGTCTGAACGGCGATTGTCTCGTGCGTGGCCGGTGGGGTCACGTCCATCACGAAGTCCGCCCGGCCCTGGAACGCCGCCAGCGCCTCATCGAGCGTGGGGTAGAGGTGATCAGCCGGCGCTCCGGCCGCTACGGCGCGCTCCCGATTGGCCTCGACCGGCTCGACGCCAGCAACCCAACGAACGTCAGGATGGCGCATGCCATTGCCCAGCCAGTAACGACCGCGGCCGCCTAGCCCGACCAGAATCCCCCGCAACGACTCAGCCATCGCCCATCCCTCTAACCGTATTCGTGTGGACGGCCACCGGCCGCCGGATTTCCGAACGCTCAAGCGCCGTTGGTGATGACCAGCACGTCGCGCAGCACGCGCAATGGGGTGTTGCGCCGCTCCACGGCTCGGCTGCCGCAATGGGGGCAGCGCGGGGCGTGGCCTTCGCTGAACCAGCGGCTGCGGACTTGTCCGAGCTCGGCGCAATCCAGGCAATACACTCGATCCGTTGTGAGCCAGCGCACGTATATCCCCCTCGCCGTTGGGTGTCGCTACTCCTGAGTATACAGTCCGATTCGATCGTCGCGGCCGGAGTTGAGCGCACGGTCGCTTGTGGGGCGCCGTATGCTAGCTCTACCATCTGTATAGATCGGTTCAGCGGAGCAATGACGGTCCGATCGCGCGGAGGCCCGTGCAGTCGGGGCCACCCGCATCGGTTTCTGGTCAGGGGATGGCTTGCTGTGAGGACATTCGACGGTTCGCTGATCTGCCCGGTACACGTTGGGCGTGCCGCTCACTTGGAAACACTGCTTCGGCTGGCAGAGCAGGCCTGGGCGGGGCGAGGCCGGGTGGCTGTCCTGGTCGGTGAAGCAGGCATCGGCAAGTCTCGGCTCATCGCCGAAGTCAAGGCGCGCCTCCAAGCGCGACCGGCGCCGAGAGTTGCTGCCGCGCTCACGCTGCGGGGGAACTGCTTCGAGCAGGACCGCCTGCTCCCGTATGCTCCACTGCTTGATCTCCTCCGCGGCTTCCTTTCCTCGTGTTCTCCGGAGAAGGTCGCCGCCTATCTGGGCCGCGTGGGGCCGGAGCTCGGCGGGCTGCTCCCGGAAATAAGCGACCTCTCGCCCCGGTCGTCGCCCGGTCCTGCGCGCGAGCCCGAACAGGAAAGACGCCGCCTTCTTCAGGACTTGAACCAGGTCATTACTCGCCTTGCCACACGTCATCCCCTACTCCTCGTCGTCGAAGACCTGCACTGGAGCGACGATGCCAGTCTGGATTTCCTGCTGCACCTGGCTCGCCACATCGACACCTTGCCCATTCTCCTGCTCCTGACGTATCGGGGTGACGAGGTACAGCCTGGCCTGGCTCGCTTCATTGGGGCATTGGAGCGCGAGCGACTAGCGGCCGAGTGCGCTCTGATTCGTCTCAGCATGGTCGAGGTCGACACGATGGTTCGAGCCATCTTCCGGTTAGAGCGTCCGGTGCGGTCGGAGTTCCTGGTAGCGCTCTACGCATTGGCCGAAGGCAACCCGTTCTTCACCGAGGAGATACTGAAGGCGCTGGTCACGGCCGGCGATATCTTCTTCGAGGCCGGGGCCTGGGATCGAAAACCGCTCGACGAGCTGCGCATCCCACGCAGCGTCCACGCGGCGGTGCAGCGTCGCCTGGATGGATTGAGCGTGGCAGCCCGCCACCTGCTCGACCTGGCCGCGGTAACTGGCCGGCGCTTCGACATCGATCTCTTGCAACATCTGACGCGGCAGGATGACGCCTCGCTGCTCCATCTGGTCAAGCAGCTTATCGCGGCTCAACTGGTGGTGGAAGAATCTGCGGATGTCTTCGCGTTTCGGCACGCGCTGACCCGGCAGGCGGTCTATGCCAGCCTGCTGGCGCGGGAGCGCCGGGCGCTGCATCAGGCTATCGGCGAAGCGATGGAGCTCGTCTACGCCGGCGCGCTGGAGGCGCACGTGGCCGATCTGGCCTCCCATTTCTCGGCGGCCGGCGTGTGGCCGAAAGTCATGGAATACGCCCAGCGCGCCGGCGAGCGAGCGCAAGCGCTGTACGCACCGCGCTCGGCTATCGAGCACTTTACACAGGCGCTGGAGGCGGCGCGGCAGCTGGCGCTCGATCCCCCGTCGCTGTTGCATCGCCAGCGAGGGCAGGCCTACGAGGTCATCGGCGACTTTGAGGGGACGCAGCAGGACTACCAACGATCGCTCGACGCCGCCCGTCGGGCGGCGGATCGATCCGCGCAATGGCAGAGCCTCTTCGACCTCGGCTTCCTCTGGATTGGCCGTGACTATCAGCGAGCAGGAGTCTATTTTCGCCAGGCGCTAGAGCTGGCACGTCTCATCGGTGAGCCATGCACGCTCGCCCGCAGCTTGCGGGGCCTGGGCTACTGGCACGTGGAGGCGGACCAGCCGCTGGACGGGCTGCGGTATCACGAGGAGGCGCTGCGGATTGTCGAGGCGCTCGGGGACCGCCGAGGTGAGGCCGAGACGCTGGACTCCATCGGCCTGGCAAGCTATTTCAGCGGCGACCTCCGCGCCGGCGCCCGCTATTACGAGCGGGCGGCGGCACTCTATCGGGAACTGGACGACCGCGAGGGAATGGTCACCGCCTTGACCATGTTGGCCGTACGCGGGGTCCACTACCTCCACGGCCCGGTCGTCTGGGCGGCAACGAGCCTGGCAGAGGTGAAACGCGTCGGTGACCAGTCGCTCAAAATCGCTCGGTCGATTGGATGGCGGGCGGGCGAGGCCTTCGCGCTTGCCTATCTCGCCGGCGCCCTCGGCCCGTGGGGCGAATTCGCCCGGGCGTTGGTCGACGCACAAGCTGCGCTGAACATTTCTGAAGAGATCGAACACCGCAAGTGGCTCATCGTGGCGCACCGCATCCTGGGCGCCCTGTATCTCGACCTGCTCGCGCTGCCCGAGGCGCAGCGACACCTCGAAAAGGGACTGGAACTGGCGCAAGGAGTTGGCGCACTCTACTCGATTCGTGTCACGGCGGCGTTGCTCGGCAAGGTCTACGTGGCGGAGCGCGATTACGCTCGCGCGGTGTCCGTACTTGACGCTGCGCTTAGCGCCGAGGCTCCGGCCCAAACGTTGCCGCAACGGCTGATCTGGTGCGCGCGCGCCGAGCTTGCCCTGGCTCGCGACGACGGCGAAGCGGCATTGCGGATCGTCGATCGATTGATCTTGCCGGCGGCAAATGCCGAGGTGGGTCAGGACGCGGTCATCCCGACGCTGTGGCTCCTCCGCGGCCAGGCGCTGGCAGCGTTAGGACGATGGGACGAAGCCGAACAGGCGATCGCCGGCGCGCGCAGCGTCGCGTCTAAGCTTGGACTACGACCGTTGCTTTGGCGTCTCGAAGCAAGCCTGGCAACCGTCTACCGCGCGCAGGGCCGCCGTGACCAGGCCGCGGCCGCCGCGGCCGCCGCGAGCACCGTCGTTGCAGAACTCGGGGCCACGCTCACCGATGCGACGCTGCGAGAGACCTTTCTGGCAGGCGCCGCCAGGCACATTCCCGGTCTCCCACCGCCGACGCCGCGCCGCGCCGCCAAGCAAGCCTTCGCCGGCTTGACCGAGCGGGAGCGCGAGGTGGCGGCGTTGGTCGCTCTGGGCAAGTCCAACCGCGCCCTGGCCGATACCTTGGTGGTGAGCGAGCGCACCGCCGCCAAGCACGTCGAAAACATCCTCTCCAAATTGGGATTCACGACGCGCTCGCAAGTCGCCGCCTGGGCGGTTGAGAAGGGCCTGGCGACGAGAGCCGACCGAACGATCCGCCAGCCGCGCTAGCTGGAGCCCCAAGACCGTCACTGACCGGCTTGTTCCGGCCTGTTCGGTTCCTACGTACTCCCTGGCGAAACCTTCGCATCGTCCGTCCTAACTCTGCGCAATTCTGCTGATGCTGCGTAGATGCTCGCTTGGTAGGCTGGCGGGAGTAGTCGCGACTCGCTCGTGAACCCGTTGCGTTAGAGCGCAGAGAGGATGGAGACGCCATGGCAACTTTAGCCTTCGCGGCGCCTTGTCTGCCGGGTGGGGCGGACGTGGCTCGGCGTATCACCCAGGAAGTCCAGGGCACGCGCCGAAGTGACTATGAAGACTTCCACCGGCGCGTTGGTCTTGCCGGGGAGGCCTGGTACATCCAACACACTCCCCAGGGTGATCTGAGCATTGTCTACCTGGAAGGTGATGATCCGGCCCGCTCCCTCCAGGCGCTGAGACAGTCCGATCACCCCTTCGACCAGTGGTTCAAAGAGCAGGTCAAGCTGGTACATGGCATTGACTTTGGTCAACCGCTGGCCGGGCCGTTACCCGAGTGCCTCCACGATTCCGTGAGTCGCCCAGCGCGCCCCAGCGGCGTCGGCGGCATCTAGCGGAAGTGGTGAAAGGGGACCTAGTCATGCGCGCTCTACCCATCATCGCACGCGCCGGCCTGGCGCTGGTATTGCTGCTTGGCTTCCAGGCGCCGGCCTTGGCGCAGCCAGCCACTGGCACAGCGCCGCTGGTCATCGGCGTCGACCACCCCGACCAGGCCAACCAGCAGCCGTTCCCACCATTCAACCGCCTCTTCGAGTATGCGGACTTCTTCTCCCGCCAGGTCACTATCCACAGTGGCGACACGCTCGACTTCCAGTCGGCGCCGGGCTCCTTCCACATCGTTGCCTTCGCGACCGACGAGAGCGTGGCCCGTTCCGTCTACCCAGTCGCGCTGCTGGACCGCGAGGATCCGATACCGGCGACCAGCACGGGCGCGCCGAAGATCGAGTTCGGGCCGTCCAACTTCCCCATCACCGGCGGCAGCACCCACGGCGGTGGGAGCATCGCCTTCAACAACGGCTTTGGCCCGACGGTGTGCGGGGTGGCGGCGCTCGGCCAGGCGCCCTGTACCTTCAGCGGTGGCGACGACATCGAAGTCACCGGTCCCAATGTGGGCCTCGACAGCAAGGGCAACCCGTCCGTGCTCGATCAGTTGATCAAGATCGTCGCCCCGCCGGGCAAGTACAAGTACCTCTGCTACATCCATCCCAACATGAGCGGCGACCTGACCGTGGTCGACGCCGGCCAGCCCACCACGACCCAGGCGCAGATCGATGTCGCGTCGCAGCAGCAGTACGCGAGCGAGCGCGACCAGGGCATCGCCGCGGAAAAGGCCGCCGACGTGATGCGCTACACTGGCGGGGACCCGGGTACGCGGACCTACGAGGTGCGCGTAGGCGCCGCCGGCGGCGACCACGTCCGCATCGATGAGATGTTCCCCACGCAGCCGCTCTCCCTGGCGCCGGGCGACCAGGTTCACTACGTCTGGCAGGACCAGATCAATCTGCACACCGTGACCTTCCCCGCCGATGGCCCGAACTTGCCCCAGCCATTTGGGTTCGACTGCGGCCACGGCTACATCGGCATCCCGAACATCCCTGGCGCGCCGCCGCCCGCGGTCTGCGTGGAGCCGGGCGCGAGTCAGCCGGAGGGCATCGGCGATCCGGGCAACGTACCATCCGGCACGGCGCTCAGCGATCCGAGCCAACTGGTCGACGCGGGTGTGCTGCTTGGACCCAACTTCAACGGCCTGACGTCCGTCAATGCCTGGTCGATCGTCACCAACGGCTCGACCAAGCCGGGGACCTACCGTTACCAGTGCACCATCCACGACTGGATGCATGGCGCGCTGCAGGTACAGGCCGCGCAACTGCCGGGCCCAGTCACCGGCGCGCTGGCCGGCACTTCCGGCGGCGCTTTCGCCTATTATGAAATCGCCAATCCGAGCGGCGCGGCGACCACGATCACCCTCAACTACAGTCCCTTCGACGCGGGCCAGGCCCACGCCGTGGGCTTCAACGTCTACCAGAACGGCACGCTCCTCGGCAGCGCCAAAGGGCGGGCGACCGGTCTGGGCGATGCCGTGACCTCCAGCGCGCCCAGCGTCACCGTGACGCCCAGCGCCACCGGTGGCACAGTGCTGGTGCAGGTCTTCAACTACAGCACCGCCGCCGTCAGCTACAGCATCGCCAGTTCCTAGCCCGTCTCAAGCTATGAGCTCGCCAATCCGCCGGAGTGGCGTTGACCAACGGATGGGCGCCTTTCGATCTGGCAAGTGAGCACCGGAAGGCGCCATATTGGCCTACAGAGATGCAGGAGCGACAACTCGCGAGGCGCCTCTGTGGATCACCGTTTCATTGGAAAGGAGAAGCCAGCCATGCGGTCGTACCCGATCCTTATTGCCGTCCTGTCGATGAGCTTGCTGCTGACGTTCCCGCTCGTGGCCGCGGCTCAGGGCGCCGACCCCGAGTCGGTCGTACGCGGCTACTATGCCGCCGTGAACGCCCACGATCTCGACGCGGCGATGGTCTACTTCGCCGACAACGTCGAGGCCAGGATCCAACCGCCTCCGCCCAACTCAACCGGCATCGTCACGGGGAAGCAGCAGTACCGTGCATTCGTGCAGGGAGAGATCGCCGACAACGTCCACGTCGACCTGGCCGGCCTCCAGGTGGCGGGCGACACGGTCACCTTGTCCGCCATGATTTCCCAAGACTCCCTGCGCAAGCGGGGGCTCGCTCCCATCGAGTACCGGGGTACGTACGTCGTGCAGGGCGGATTGATCACATCCATCATCTCCACCGCCACCGCGCAGACGCTCGCCAAGCTGCAGGCGGCGAGCCGTGTGGCGCAAGTCCCCAGCCGGATGCCGGGCACCGGCGGTGGCGCTGCGAGTGAATCCCTGCCGATCAGGCTAGTCCTCCCAGCCATGCTGCTGTTGTCTCTTACCGCCATGACCGTCGCCCATCGGCGGACGATGGGCCGCCGGCCCTGACTTGAACACTCGGTTTGCGTTAGTAGGTGGTAAGGAAGGAGGTGACCACATGCGCACCAAGCTACTCGCCCTCGCCATTGCCGTCGGCCTGATGCTGCTCGACGTGGCCACGGCATTGGCAAACGGGGGCGTCGTCTGGGGCGAGTAGGGCGAGCGCTCGGCGAGCGGCATTCAGGGAGCGCTCCCGATCGGCTGGGGCCGGGCCCCCCAGGACGTGAGCTGGGGCGCTCCCGCGCGGCGCCGCTTCCCGCTCGGCGTCAGCACCGGCATCAACCCATGGCGCCCTTAGCCACGACACCGTGCATTGAGAAACGAAGCGCAAGGAGGAGAACATGTCAACACTGCGTTCACTCGTCGAGAAGCACTACCAGCAGATCAATACCCAGGACAACAGCACTTTGCTCGAGGTTTTCAGCCCCGACGTCGAGACCACCGCTCCCGGCGCTGGAACGATGCGGGGACTCGAGCCGTTCGCGGCGTATGGACAGGCATTCTATACCGCATTTCCTGATGGGCGGATCCACCTCAAGACGGTCGTGGAGTCGGGCGACACGATCATGGTCGAAGGCAACTTCACCGGGACAAATACCGGACGCATGGCCGGCCCGGCAGGCGACATCCCGCCGACCGGCCGCCAGATTGATCTTCCCTTCTGCGACGTCTTCCAGGCGAGGGACGGCCGCTTCATGGGGCACCGTCTCTACTTCGACCAGGTGATCATGCTCACCCAGCTCGGCCTCATGCCCGCGCCACCAGCCGCATGAGCGGCCCAATGACCATCGGCAGTAGGCGCCGGTGACGGTCGCCGGCGTCCGCACTCAGCCATCGAGAGAACATTTAGAAGGAGGAGATTCCATGTCCACCGAAGAGAACAAGGCCCTCGTCCGCCGTCTGACCGAGGAAGTCTTCAACGCGCACAACCTCGCACCGATCGATGGCTATTTTCTCCCCGACTATGTCGACCACGTCCCGCTCCCGCCCGGCATGCCAGCCGGTCTCGCCGGATTGAAGGCGTTTTGGGGCGCGCTTTTCGAGGCGTTCCCCGATTTCCGGTATACGGTCGACGACATGGTGGCCGAAGGCGACAGGGTCGTGGCGCGGCTGACGGCGCGCGGCACGCACCGGGGTACCTTTATGGGCATTCCCACGACCGGCAAGCAGGTGACCTGGACGGAGATCCACATCGGCCGGTGTGCGGGCGGCAAGATTACGGAGCACTGGGCCAACATCGACCAGTTGGGCCTGATGCAGCAGCTCGGCGCCATCCCCATGCCGGGGCAGGCAGCGCCCTAAGCCCTCATCCGCTCGCCCTGTCACGGATGTCGGCGCTGGTCGTCGGTATCGCTCGCGGACGCAGCAGCTCGCTCCGTCCGACCCCAGAAGGAGGTAGACCCATGCGACTTGTCAAGCAGCTCGTTGCCGCCGGGGCCGGCCTGGTGGTGGCACTGGCACTCGGGGCCTTGCCGGCGGCCGTCGCCGCCGCACCCGCGGCCGCCCCGCAACAGGTCACGATCACCGCGACCGAGTACGCCTTCGACGCGCCGGTGCAGGTCGACGCCGGCCCGGTCGCCGTTACTTACCAAAACAACGGCAAGGCGAGCCACAACCTCAAGGTCTGGCAGTTGAAGGAGGGCAAGACCCTCGACGACGTGAAGGCCGCCAGAACCGCCGACGCGCTCTTTGCGCTGGTCGCGGCCGCTTACGGCGGGATGAGCATGACGCAGCCCGGCGCCAGTCAGCACGCCGTGCTCGACCTGCCGGCGGGACAGCTCGTCCTGCTGAGCGCGACCCGCTCCACGGCGGATGGCGTGCCCGACTTCTTCAAGGGGTTGCTCAGGCCGATTACCGTCGTGGCCCGACCCGGCGGTGGGGCCGTTGACCTGCCCCAAGCCGACGTCGCGATCAGCCTGAAGGACAGCGGGATCGGAGTGCCCGTTGGCCTCGGCGCCGGAGCGCACACGGTCAAAGTCACGAACGACGGCGCGCAGTTGCACCAGGCGATCATCCTCAAGCTGCGCCCCGGCAAGACCGCCGCCGACTTCGCGACGGCGTTCAAGGCCAACCAAACGGGATCGGTAGTCGACCCCGCCGGCGCCAACGGTGGGACCGGCGATCTCAGTCCGGGTCAGCACGAGTGGATCACAGCCACCTTCGCGCCGGGCGACTACGTCGCCTTCGACGATGCTGGAACGTCATCGTTCCGGGACGTGCCCTTCCCCTTCACCGTTTCGCCGGCTCAGGTCGCCCAGGTCGTACCCAGCCGGATGCCGGGCACCGGCGGTGGCGCTGCGAGTGAAGCCGCGCCGGCAACGTTGCTTCTACTAGCCGTGCTCCTACTGGCTCTCGGCGCACTCCGCGTCGTACAGCGGCGGGCGATGGGCCGCGGGGGCCTTCCTGATTGATCGGTGCAACTGGCGGGTACAAGAACGGAGGTGAGCGCATAGGCACCGAGCTCCTCGCTATCGTCGGCGGTTCGTCGTTATCGCTTCTCAGCAGTTGAGATTCGTGTTTCGAGGAAGGAGTTTCGACATGGCCCTACTGGCGATGTCCATACCAATCCTGACGGGCAAAACGGGACAGTGGCGGAGCTTCGTCGGGGAGCTGCGCGGTGCGCGGCAGCGAGACTACGTGGCCTCCCGGCAACGCCTCGGGGTCCGGGAGCGGACGTTCTTCCAATCCACACCACAGGGGGACTTGGTGATCGTCACCCTGGAGGGCGATGACCCGGCGGGGGCGTTCCAGCGTTTTGGCGCCGGTGACGACGCCTTTACCCGATGGTTCGTCCAGCAGGTCAAGGAAGTACACGGCTTTGACCTGACGCAGCCGCCACCGGGTCCGCCACCGGAACTGGTCGTGGATTCCCAGGCGGGCTGAGGCCACTGGGACCGATGTACGTTTCAGGAGGACAGCACATGGCTACGAACGAACGGAAGGCTGTCATTCCCTTGAAGGCCCGTCCCCTGTTGGTGGGCCTACTCGCAGTCCTGCTGCTGCTCCCGTGCCCGTGGCCTCCGCGGCCACGCTGACGCCGGCCAGCGGCAGCGGCATGAGCACCAGCTTCGTGCCCACGGTGGTCCAGTCCGTCGGCGGCGTCACCACCCTCAGCGTGGCGTCGACCGCCAGCTTCACCGGAACCTTCACCGGCGCCTCGGTCGCCCAGGCCACTTGTGTGGTGCGCGCATCGGGCCAGGGGACCTGTCAGGGGCCGGAGAAGTTCACCGGCACCGTTGCCGGTCACGCGGGTACCGTGGACTTCTTCGATGTCTACACGATCAACGGCGACGCCGTGCAAGGCCGTGCCGTCATCACCGGCGGCACGGCGGCGCTGGGCGGCGACGTCAGCTTCCAGGGCGCCGGGCCCATTTTCACCTATGCCGGGCGGGTCCTCCTGCCCTAGTGCATCAACAGGAGATCTGTTGGGCCATTATTGGATAAGGACAAGAAGGGATTATTCTGGGGACACCCCAGACCCCGCCCTGACGGGGCACTGGCGGAGGACCGGTAGTGTGGCGTCCGGCGATTGTTGGTCCGACAGCCGGACGCTGACCGGCAAACTCAGCGCCGAAGCGCGCGGGTGTTGCGGCAGTAATCGAGCGGTGAGGTCCGGCTGCACAGTGGTGCTGCTGGTTGGCACAGCGGAAGGGTTTCCGATGGCAACGATCGTGATCGTGCATGGCGCCGGGACCGGAGGGTGGCTCTGGCAACGGGTCCGTCGGTTGTTGCAGGCGGCAGGACACGAGATGTACACCCCCACGCACACCGGGGTGGGCGAGCGGGCTCACCTGGCCGGGCAGGGGATTGGTCTAACGACGCACATTCAGGACATTGCGGCGGTCCTGGCGTACGAGGAGCTGAGCGACGTCATGCTGGTCGGGCATAGCTACGGCGGGATGGTGATCTCCGGTGTGGCCGGCGAGGCGCCCGAACGCGTGGCCCAGCTCATCTACCTCGATGCCTTCGTCCCCGCCGATGGCCAGGCGATGTTCGATTTCATGCCGCCAGCGATGCGCGCCGCCTGGGAACAGCAAGCGCAAACGATCGGCGACGGGTGGAAGGTGCCGCCGCTGGCCCATCAGACCGCCGGCCGGGTCGACGCGGACGGCTTGTCCGAGGCCGAGATCCAGCAGTTGCTTCGCCGGCGACTGCCCCAATCCCTCAAGACCTACACGGAGCCTGTGCGCATCACCAATCCGGCTATGGCTCGATTGCCCCGCACCTTCATCTACTGCACCGACAAGCCGGCGGGCGACCCATTCGGGCACATCGCCGCTGGGATCCGCGGCAGCGCGAATTGGCGCTATCACGAAATGCCGACCGGTCACTTCCCGATGTTGACGATGCCGCACCGGCTAGCCGGCCTATTGAACGTACTGGCGGCCCCTGTCCCCGCCCCGGCCGGCTAGGAGCAGGATAAGGAGAATGCTCGGTGAGCTAGGGTAGCAAACGCGAACGAGGAGCTTGTTCAACGCTGTCGCTGGCGTACGAAGGAGCCACCGTGGCCCTTCCCGCCCGGCGGCAGCCGCGCAGAGAGTTATGGAGTTAAGGAGCATAACGGTGTTCAAGGGCCTTCGACATGGGTTGGCTATCGGGCTTGCCATCGCAGCGGCGGCGGCAGCCACGCTGCCGGCGGCGGCCGCGAGTCTGCCCGCAACGTGTACCGGTGCGCTGACGATCGCGACGACGAGCATCGGCACGGTAAAGACAGCGGGAGATATCGAGATCTTCCGGGACAGTGGCGTCGCGGGCCACTATAGCTCCGGTCCGCTCGCGGGCGACGCCTTCGCGGGCGCGCAGGACATCATTCTCAACACGGCCACAGGGCAGTCGGACCTCCACGGCTCCTACGTCGTCAGCGCGCCGGGCAATGCGGGCACGCTGACCGTCCGCTACACGGGGCACGCCGACCTGACCACCAGGCATGCGACCGGCAACTTCACGGCGAACCAAGGGACCGGCAACCTGGCCGGCTTCGTGTGGGTCGGCACGATCAGCGCTCAACTGATCAGCCTAACCCCACCCACCTTTACCAGCACGGACATCGGGTTCTGCCTGTTGCCCGGTAGCTGATCGGCCAGTAACAAGGCCGCTAACGCGGCGCACCGGGGCGCGAAGAGGGCTGGGCCACCCCGAT
>CALBSQ010000073.1 GCA_937967325.1 uncultured Chloroflexota bacterium | reverse complement strand
CTCCGCCAACCCACACAAGCGAGCTAACGGCGCGACAACGTGTGGCGCACTTCCGTGGTGGACCAAAGAAGGCGAGGTAGCCACCCGGCGCCATCACGGCGACGTGGTCGCACAGCTCGATGCTCTGCGTCGCATGCGTGATCAGCAGGATAGTCCGGCCCTCGTCCGCCAGCCCGCGCAGCAGCTCCATGACCCGCTTCTCGTAGCCGGGATCGAGTCCCGACGTCGGCTCGTCGAGGAAGAACAGGCTGGGGCGGGTGAGCAGCTCGACGCCGATGCTGACCCGCTTGATCTGTCCGCCGCTGAGCCGGCCCACCGGTACCGTCCGGCGGTCATCCAACCCCACCTCACTGAGCACGGCGCTCACCCGCGCCGCTCGTTCCACGACGGTGGTGTCGGGGGGAAGCCGTAAGGCGGCCGAATAGCCCAGTGCGCGCTCGGTGGGCAGGTCCCGATGGACGACGTCGCTCTGCGGGACGTAGCCCACGATGAGGCGCATCGCCGCGAATTCGCGGTAATAGTCGCGGCCATTGACGAGCACGGCGCCCGACGTCGCCGGCCGCACCCCGTTCAAGGCGTCCATCAGCGTGGATTTCCCGGCTCCGCTGGTACCAACGATGGCGATCAGCTCTCTGGGCAGCGCGGTGAGCGTCACATCGTTCAGGATGCAGGCGCCGTTCCCTACCACGCGGGAGAGGTGCAGCGCATCTAGGCGAGCGCGCCGTGTCTGGTCGTACTGGACGAGCTGCCGACCGTCCCACTCCAACTCAAAGCAGCAGATGCGAATTCGATCGCCGGCCTTCAGCTCCTGCTTCGCCGCGAGGCGCTTACCGTTCACAAAGGTGCCGTTGGCGCTGTGGTCGACGACCGTCGCCCCTCCTGACTGCAGCTCGATCACCGCGTGGCGCCGCGAAACCTGGGGGTGATCCAGGATGACGTCGTTCTCGGCCGCGCGCCCGATGGTGAGACGTCGCTGGGCTGCTCTGGGCTGCAACAAGCCGGTCGGTGGCCCGCCCAGGAGGTGCTTGCTCGCCGCCCCGGTGATCTCCGCCGTTCCGTCCGCCTCGAAACGCAAGCGCACGACATCACCAGGTCTCGGCCCGCGAATCTCCACAATCTGCCCTGGCGACAGGAGGCACTCATCCCTGCGCGCCCCCTGAACGGATAGGCCATGAGTCGAACCCTGATCCACGACGACCGGCAGGCCGACCCGCCAGGTGATGCGGGCGTGATGGCGCGAGACAAACGGCTGCGTTACCACGATGTCGTTGTCGCCGCTGCGCCCGAGCGTCTGTTCACGCCCATCTAAGAGGAAGCGGGCAGCCCCGGTCTCGCATTCGACGACGAGCCAGCCGACTGCCAACGCCTAACCCCGTCCCGACACGCGGGCGCCGCACTCAGTGCAGAACAAGGCATCGTCGGGGAGCGTCGTGTTGCAACGCTGGCAGCGCAACTGCGCCGGCGCTTCGCGAGTATAGCCCCAGGCCGGCGTGCTGGAAGCAGCTTCCGCGGGCGGCGCAGCGGGCGGCTGAGCCTCCGCTACAGGATCAGCAGGGGCAGCGGCTGCCTGCTGGCCCGCCGGCGGTGGTACCGCGGTGAACGGTGGTTCGACGTACCGAGGCACAGTCTCAGCCTCAACGGCCCTCGGGGGGAGCGCCTCCGGCGGAGGGGGCGTGTAGACCCGAGCGGGCGGGGCCGGCACGACCGGCGCTGCTGGCGAAAACGATCGTTCGATGGGAGCCGGCATTGGCGCCGGAGGCGGGATCCACTCCGACTGGACGGCCATTGGCGGGCTTATCGGCCGTGCAACGTCGACGGCCTGGCCGCCGCACTCCGGACAAAAGGCGGCGTCCAGCGGCAAGCGGATTCGACAGCGCGGGCAGAGGTGCCCATAGCTTGCCACCGGCCGGCTGTCAACGGCGGCCGTCTCGCGCCTAATCTCGGCGATCTCCCGTTCCTTCTCCCGCAACCGCTGCTCCGACTCGAACACGGCTTGGGCCAGATCGAGGAGCTGCTCTTGCGGCAGCCTGCCCTGACGGAAGAGGTCGTAGGCGGCCGCTCCGAGGTGTTGTAGCGATTGGGTATGCTCACTCCGCAATAGCTCGATCGCGGCCTCGGCGCGATTGAGCCGCACCAGACGGTCCGCCTCGGCGGCGGCGCGCGCCGCCCCACGCTTGACACTATCCATCCAGGGCATGTACACCCATCCCTTCGGTCCGCCGGAGCGCTCGCCAGCGGCTTCAACGGTCAATGTCGATCGATCACTGGTCGCAAGGCATCACTGGACCGTCGCCACCAGCGCGCCACGGACTCCCTGGCTGCTCCGTCCCGAGCTCAGCGCCAAGGCGCGCACGTGGCGCAGAACCGGTTCGACGTTCTGAGCAAAGGTCGTCTGCGCGCCGCCGGTCAACGCGTTGCTGAATGGACCGAGACCGCCGGCGACGTCGAGGTACAGGAGAGCGTCTTTTTGCGTCGGGAGCTTACCGAACGCTCCCTTGAAGGTGCTGTCGTCGCGAAGCCAGGGCCCGTTGCCGGCTGCCGCGGCGAGGCTGCGCGGCGTGGCGCCCACCACCAGGCTCTGGGGTAGAAAGAAGTAGCCGGGATCGTAGGCGCTGCCGGGTGTGCCCGCGGTCGGCCCAACCGCCATGGCATAGCCTTGGCGCCCGCCATACGTAGAAGGCTCGAACGTCGTTCCCCCGGCGCGCAGCGCGTTTGCCAGCGCCGCGACGTGGCTCTGGGCCAGCGACGAATCAGGCGTCTGCACGACCAGCAAGGCATCCAGCGCCGCGGTCGAGCCCTGCGCCGGCGACCAGTTGCCGGGCAGCACCGCGACGCTCCACTGGCCGCTGACCCA
The DNA here is from genome assembly GCA_937967325.1 of uncultured Chloroflexota bacterium. Classification (GTDB taxonomy): domain Bacteria; phylum Chloroflexota; class UBA4733; order UBA4733; family UBA4733; genus UBA4733. Next base: position 4,072 of record CALBSQ010000073.1, on the reverse strand, counting down.
GCCGAACACGTCGCGCTGCACGTTGATGCCGAGCAGCGACAGGGTACCGTCGAGCCCAGCCGTCGCATCGGGACTCAGCGTGTTGAGCGTATCCCAGAGCGCGGCGAGGTCTGTGCCCTCCACCAGCGCCACGGTGCCGGCCGGGACCCCCGGCAGCGGGCGCATGTCGACGGACGGCCCGGTAGGCTGGGCAACCGTGGCTCCGTACCACTCGACGCGCACCGTCGAACTATCGATGTCCAGGGCGTAGGCGGACCAGCGCCCGGTCTGTGCGGTCAGCCACTGCGCCACCGGCTGGAGCTGACCGGTCAATCCGCTGCCCAACAGGGCGTTGAAGCTCTGCTCGCTGCTCCAGTACAGGAAGGCGAAGTGGTTGCCCGAGACGGACGCGACGGCCTGCTGGAAGGTGCTGGAGCGGTCGAGCCCGCCCGAATGGCTGCGCTCACGATCGATCACCTGCTGCGCGGCTGCCGGCGACGTGCTAAAGATGAGCAGTCGCGGCGTCACCGCCCAAGCGGCGGACGGCGACTCCTCATAAATTTGGGCGCTACCGTAGGCAACCGGCTGAATCGACCTCCCGCTGCCCCCGAACTGTTTCAGGAGCGTAGCGGTGGCCGCTTCGGGGTTGGTGATCCGCGCCACCGCGGTCGCCTGTGGCGTCCGTCCGGGGGCAAGGACGATGCCGACGGCGCCGGCATTGCCGAGCCAGGAGCCCGCCTCTCCTATCATGCCCAAATCAGCGGACGCCACACCGCTGCCCACCAGCGGCGCGCCCAGCAGACGCTCTAGGGCGGTCACCGCCTCGCTATCAGACGCGGCCTGGCGTAACAGCCACCAGGCTTGTAGGCGCGTCCAGACGCTCGGGGAATTGTTGACAGAAAGGTAGACACTGGTGTCGGGCGAGAGCAAGGAGGCCAGGTCGGCCTCTTGATAGCCGGTCCGGAAGAGCAGGAAGCCGCCCGCGACGATACCCGCGACAACCACCACACCGACGACGGCAAGGATAGCGCCGGAACTCCTGCCTTCGCGGACCGGGCGATATGGCGCCGGATAGACTGGCGGCACGATCGCCGATGAGGATACGGGCGCGCTGGTAGTCCCGACCACCAGCACCTGGGTGCCACACTCCGTGCAGAACGCCGCTTCGGCACGGAGACGATTGCCGCAACGCCGGCAGAACTGAGCCATGGTCGGCGCCCTTCACAGCAACCGGGGGGCAGGAGCCGCCGCGATAGTACCATGCTCGTGACCGGATAGCCCCATAATGGGACAAAAAGCAGTTATCGTTGCAACCGGCCCGTAACTCACCTATACTGCGGGGCATAGCGTGCGAGCGCTTTCCCGTGCTGCCGCGTCGCCAGGCGCCCCGCGGCACGAGAATCGATCCCTAGGTCGGGACAGGGGCGAGCCATGCAACGCGGAGATTTCCTACTGCGCGCCGTTGACGTCGCCACGGACGTGCGCAAGCTGCTCTTCGTGGCGCTCGGTTTTGGGGTGACCGGTCTGGTCGCCGCGCTCTTCCGCGCCCTGGCCGGCCTTGGCCAAACAGGCGCCGTGGTGGGCCTGTTGCTGGTGCTGGTCGTCCTCTGGGTCGGGTTCTTCGGTACCCTCTGCGCCACGGCACGGCTCTGTTATGTGGAGCTATTGGATGGCAACGCCATCACCTGGACTGAGGCCGTTGGCTTTGTGCTCGAGCACCTGGCGACGGTGCTCCTCACGCCACTCGTCTTTCTCCTCGCCGTTATCCTGACCGGCGTCGCGGAGGTGCTCGTGCTCTTCCTCGCCCGCATCCCACTACTGGGGCAACTGCTGGCCGCGATCGCCTTCCTGCCACTCCTGTTGTTCAACCTGCTCCTGCTGCTGGTGATCTTCGCCGGGTCCTGGCTCCTGTACGCCACGATCGCGACCGGCCAGTTCGACGCCGGCCGCGCGGTGGGCACGGTGGTCCGGCTGGTGCGACGGTCGCCTTTCCGAGTGGTACTGTATTGGTTGACCAGCGCCATCGTGACCATCGTACTGGTCTGGGTACTCGTCGTCTTCGTCGTGGTCGCGTTCGTCATTACCGCGCTGGTGATCGGCAACGGTCTCGGTTTCCGCAATTTATCCGCGTTGGCGGGCATCGGCAGCCTCCTCGGACCGTTTGGTTTCAGCCCCATAGGTGGGCTGCTTGGTCGCGTCGGCCTGCTTGGTTTGGGAGGGTTCGGCGGCGAGCAGCCCCTTGGCTTGGCGCAGCTGCTCTTCGGCATCGCCGGCATCCTCGTGATCGCCATGCTCTACGCCTTACCGCTGACGCTCCAGATGGCCCTGAGCTGCGCCGTCTACCTGCAGCTCCAGGACGCGGCCGCGCCGGAGCCCCGCCGCGCGGCCGCAAGCTACGATCGAGAGCCCGAGCCACTGCCCGTCGCGGCGTTTGTCCCGGTCACCGCGGCCGTGGCAACGCCAGCGACCGCTACCCGCTTCTGCACCCGCTGTGGCCGTGCCGCCGCCGCGCAGAGCCGCTTCTGCACCGGCTGCGGGTCGCCGATGTAGCTCGCCTGGCCGGCTCGCCAACGGTCGCGACGCCCGCGCTACGGCAGGCTCGACTGGCAAGGTGAGCACGGGCCCGCCGCTAGCGCCACCTGCACGCGCCGCCAGACGGCCACGCCGCCGGTCACCTCCGGTTGTTGCCCGAACAGCTCGCCGAAGAAGCGCAGCATGAGGTCGCGATGGTCCATCGGCCCGACGATGACGTCGTCGACGTGGTGAGCGCGCAAGTCGCGCTCGATAGCCTGACGGGTGGGCGCATCCAGCACCGCCATCGCCCCCTGCTCCTCGATGTTGTCCATGACCGTAGAGATCGTGTCGCCGGGCGAATCGTAGAGCCGCTCCCCTTTGGCATCCGGCTGGAGCAGGTAGCCGTTGGGCATGCGGAAGGCGTCGCCGGTCTCCGCCTGCCAGACCATGGCGATGGCGCCGGCGCCATCGTGACTGCGGGGAGCGACCAGGACGACGCTACCGTCCGGAATGCGGCTCTCTTGCCACGACATAAAGTACGGCGGGATGCTCACCGTCCAGGCTGGGAACGGCTGACGGGGAAACAGCGGGATGAGGGCGATTGCCGTTGCCGACAGCGCCGCGACGGTCGCGCCGCTCGAACGCCCGGCGGCGCCGTCGACGAAGAGCGCCAGCAGCAAGCCGGCGCCAAGGTAGACAAACACCGTCAGGCGGCTGGTCAGGACGTTCTCCATGAGCGGCAGCCGGGCGACCCAGCTCCATGGTAAGCGGAGGCCGGTCACCTGTCCGGCCACATGCACATGGGGACCGAGGGAAAGGACGGCGACGCCCAAAGCCACGATCGCCGCCACCCGGATCGGAAGGCGCTTCCAAAGCCGCCCGGCAACGAAGCAGAGCAGCACAAGGAGCGGGAAACCAAGATAGGCCGTGTCTTCGTGCTCGAGACCGGTGAAGGTCGTGACCACCTTGAGCGCCGATTGCGGCGCCAGCGCCTGGACGGAGGTGGGCACGACGAAGTTGAGCAGGTCGGTGACGAAGACGTCGGGCTCGTGGACGGCGCCGGTGATGCGCTGCGGACCGATAAACTGCACCGCCAGCGGCCAGGCCGCCAGCAGCACGAAGGTTGCCACTGCCCAGCCCGCGGCGCGAGCGGCGTAGGGGAGCCGACCGGGGATCTGCCGCGGTTGCAGGGCGGCCAGCGTCACCAGCGTCATGACGCCCACCAGCGCGGCGATCGCCAGCAGCTCCGCGGCGACGAGGAGCTGGGCCACGGCAAGGAGGCCAAGCACGATGCCCACACGTACCGCCGGGTAGCGCTGGCGCACCACGATCTCGTCGAGCAGAAGCAGCAGCAACGGCAGAATGGCGACGCAGGTAAGGTCGGCGTGCTGCAGCGCGTGGGACAGCACGTAGGGCGAGAAGCCGTACACCGTCCCGCCGATGAACGGCCCCAGATGCCCGCTGGTGTAGCGGCGGAGCGCCAGGTAGGCGCACCAGGCGGAGAGGCCGACGCTGAGCGTGATGTAGACGTTGTAGGCGACGATTGGCCCCTGCGTCACGCTCACCGGCCACAGCAGCA
>CALBSQ010000072.1 GCA_937967325.1 uncultured Chloroflexota bacterium | reverse complement strand
ACGAGATTTCTGCCTGTCTCGTGGGCTCGGAAGATGTGTATAAGAGACAGGTGCCGAGGTGGTGGCGAAAGGCGTCGAGCTGCGCGTCCAGCTTGCGATTGAGCGATTCCAACGCCTCGGCGTCGATCCGCTCCCCCGAGCTTATCAGCACCTGGGCGGCGATCACCTCTCGCAGCGTGATATCCAGAGGCAGCGACTCATCGTGACGTTCCATCGGCTCAGTCCGGTTCTCGTTCGCTATCGGCGCGCTTGGATTCGATCCCGTATTGCTGGATTTTCTGGTCGAGGTAGGCGGGCGTGATGCCGAGCAAGTTGGCCGCCCCGTCCCGATTGCCTTTGGCGAGATCGAGGGCCTCGTCAATCATCTGACGCTCCAGCATCGCCAGCGACTCCGGAAGCGTTCGTTGCTTACTCGAGGTCCGCGGGGCGTCGCGTACCGTGTCGGTGGAAGCGGTCAATCGCAGATCGTCAGGCGTGATCATTCGCCCAGCAGATAGGGTGACCGCTCTTTGGATCACGTTCTCAAGCTCACGCACATTGCCGGGCCAGTGGTGCTCCGTGAGCAAGTCAAGCGCCTGCTGGCTGATCCGGCTTGGCTCGGCCGCCGCCGCCGACGGGCGGTGCTTGTCCAGGAAGTGCTGGACTAGCAAGGGCAGGTCCTCCATGCGATCGCGCAAGGCCGGCATGTGAATGGCAATCACGTTGAGGCGATAGTAGAGATCCTCACGGAAGCGGCCGCTCTCGATGTCGTCCTCCAGCCGCCGGTTGGTGGCGGCGACGACTCGCACGTCGACCGGTTTTTCCACCCCAGATCCGAGCCGCTCGATCGTCTTGTCCTGCAGTACCCGCAGCAGCTTTTTCTGGGTGGAGAGCGTCATTTCGCCGATCTCATCCAGAAAGATCGTCCCCTTGTCGGCCATCTCGAAGCGCCCTTTGCGCATGGTCACCGCACTGGTAAAGGCGCCCTTCTCGTGACCGAACAGCTCGCTTTCCAAGAGGGTTTCCGGCAAGGCGGCGCAGGCGACCTGAACGTTTGGCCCCAAGCGCCGGCGCGAGCTCTGATGGATCGCATGGGCCACCAGCCCTTTGCCGGTACCGGTCTCCCCGGTGATGAGCACGGTGACGTCGCTGGGGGCGATCTTGCCGATCATCTTATAGACTTCGAGCATGCGCGGGCTGTCGCCAATGATCTTGTTCTTCGGATCGCGCTCCAGCACCTGGTGGATGCCCTCCGCGTCCTGCGGCGCCGTGTCGTAGCTGAGATGCCGCCGGACTAACGCGACCAGCTTTTCCAAGTCGGAGAACGGCTTCGGCACGTAGTCGATGGCGCCGAGCTCGGTACCGCGAATGACCAGATTGGACGTGCCGAACGCGGTCATGAGGATCACATTGGCGCGTTTCCCGCCGACCTTCAGCTGTTGCAGCACGTCGATGCCGGTCATGTCCGGCAGCCGGACATCCATCAGCACCAGATGGGGGCTGTACTGCTCGATGGCCGCCAGGGTCTGGCGACCGGTTTGGGCTTCTTTGACCGTGAAACCGTCTTCCTCAAGGACGCTCTTCAGCAAGGCGCGAATAGCAGTGTGGTCGTCGACAACGAGAATGCGCTGTTCCGCCACTGCGATGTCCTCCCTATCCCTGGCCGCGTCGTAGGCAACGACGGCTCCCCTTGCCACGGCGTTCATACTACCGTCGAGCCCGTCGCATTGCTCGCGGCAGCTCGGTGAGCAGGTCACCCGCCAGCACGCCCGCGTCGCCCAGCTTCCTGGCGGCGGCGTCGCCGGCCTCGGCATGCAGCCATACCCCGCACACCGCCGCTGCCCAGGGCGCCAGTCCCTGTGCCAACAGGCCGGCAATGCTGCCACACAATACGTCACCAGTGCCCGCCGTAGCAAGCGCCGGGTTGGCCGATGGCATCAGCCACCAGCGGCCGTCGAGGCGCGCCACGAGCGTGTGCGCTCCTTTGAGCACGACGTGCTGCCGCCACTGTTGGGCGGCCCGGCGGACCAGTCCGACACGATCGGCCTGCACCGCTCGCGCATCCAGTTGTAGCAGCCGGCCCATCTCCCCGGGATGCGGGGTCAGCACGCACCCCTCCGGAATGGCGCGCCACCACTCCGGCGTGCCGGCGAGCGCATTGAGGGCATCGGCGTCGATCACCAGGCTGGCCGCGCCGGGCTCATCGCGGAGCGCCGCCAGCAACCCGCGAACAACGTCGGGGGCAGCGCCAGACTGGCTGAGACCCGGCCCTAAGGCGACCGCGTCGGACTTGCGGCACAGCTCCACCAATGCCGCGACACTGCCCGGCGCCAGCGCGCCATCGCGGTCGTCTTGGGGCGCGAAGATCACTTCGTCCAGCTTGGCGGCGACGATGGGATGGATGCAGCGCGGGGTGGCCAACGTCACGAGCCCGGCGCCGACCCGCCCAGCGGCGTGCGCGGCGAGGCAGGGCGCCCCGACGTAACGCTCGGCGCCGCCGACGACTAACGCCTTACCGAAGGAGCCTTTATTGCTGTCCGGCCGGCGGGGCGGCAGCAAGCGAGCGACCACGCCGATCTCGATGGTCTCTCCGCTGGCAGGTTCGGCCTCTGCCGGCAAGCCGATGTCGATCACCTGGACCGCGCCCGCGTGTTCCGCGGCCGGGAAGACGAGCGTGCCCGCCTTGGCGCGGCCGAGCGCCAGCGTCACGTCGGCGCGCACCGCATGCTCCTCCGCGGAGCCGGTGTCGGCATCGGTACCCGATGGCACATCCACCGCGACCACTCGCGGCCTGGGTGGTTTCTGGAGACGGGCCGACAGGGCTTCGAGGATCGCTTCCAGTGCGCCTTCGGCGGGGCGGGTGCGGCCGGTGCCGAGGAGCCCGTCCACGACCGTCCCAGCGTCGCCCAGCCAGGCCTGCAGACTGGCGGTCCCAACGGCCTCAACTGAGGTGACCTCGGCCTCTGGAGGAGGGGTTGGGACCGCCTCGCTTGTGCGACGCCACAAGAAACAGCGAACCTGGCGACCCCGGCCGGCCAGGCGCTGCGCGGCGATGATGGCATCGCCGCCATTGTTCCCTGGGCCAGCCAGAATCAGGATCGGATCATGGCAGCGCGGGTCATCCCCGATCGTCTGGGCGATTCCGGCTCCGGCACGTCCCATCAGCATGGCGACATCGACACCGCGATCAATTGCCGCCTGTTCCCAGGCGCGCATTTCGGCGACGGTGCAGAGCTTCAGCGACGCACCCCTTCCGCTGCCAGGTTTGGCCGGACCTGCCTGCGATAGGACTTGCTACTGCGCAAGGAGCTGCACGCTGCGCACATCCGTGTCAAAGTTCCAGCCGGATGCAGAGAACTCGACCCAGTTGATGATGAGCGGCGGGTCCGGAAGCCCGCTCAGGTGGAGGGCGCCCTGCTGCTGATCTTGATTGGTTGGAAACCACTGATTGGCGAGCACTCGTTTGGCTTGTGGGTCGACCACGAAGTCACCGAAGGGCGGCAGGACGTAGTAACCCGCGAACCACTGGGTCTCGCTATCGGGTTTGGATCGTGGCACGTAGTCGACGGTGACGCGGAAGGGATACTCGGAGCCCGCGTAGCCGCCGCCTGGGAGGCTCTGCGAGCGAACGCGAAAGCTCACCACGAGGTCCAGGCTGAGGAAGTCGCGAACGTCCCGGCCGACTTGCTGCTTGAAGTAGATGCCGTGGTGCGCGGCATGTTTCGGATCACCGGTCGCCCACAGGTGAAGCGACGGCGTCGAACCGTCCGTCAAGGCGATGCGGTTTTCGCTCTGTTGCCCATTGGGCGCCTCCTGGCGCACCTCCCAGTCGTCGGGGAGTCCCGACGTCACGCTATGAAAACTGCCGTTCGCCAGCAGATCCCAGGTGGGCGCCAGCACGCCCAACGGCGTGCCTCCCATCGGCACCATCGTTCGCTGGTCGCCCTGCAGCAGGACACTCGCGGCGCCCGATCCGCTCACGATTGCGGAGCCATTCTGTGTCAGCACCTGCGTCGCGCAGCAGCTATTGGTGAAGGCCGGGGCCGGGGAGCTGTCCGACGCCGGCGTGCCCTGGACCCGCGGTTGGCTCAGCCAGACATCGGTGGCCCCATCGGCGATCGACACCTTCGCGCCGAGGGCGGTGATATCGAACGTCGAGCCGGACGCGGGAAACCTGGTAACGGTCGCCTCCAGCTTCCCCGTTTGGAGCGCCATGCTGATGATCCGTCGGGGCCCGGAAAGCCAGTGATACCGGTTGGCGTCAAGCTGGGTCAACTGCAGCGCGGTTCCCGGATACAGGTGGACGGAGCTTCCATCCGGTAGCCCAATCTGCGCCGTGGAGAAGGCGTCGGTGTAAACTACATCGCCGGTATAGAGTGGCTGACTCGGCCGAACCGCCTCGGGCCTCGGCCAGGCCGGCTCCTGGACCAGTACGGTCCCCTCTTCGCTGACGTTCGCCAATGTCGCGGCCATCGGTCGTACCGCCGTCGCAACGTAGTGCAGGCCGGCGCCTACCGCGGCGACGAGCAGCGCCGCGAACACGGCGAAGCTGAGCCAGATGACGATCCAGGCAACGCCGATCGGATTTCGCGCCAGCGCGGCGGCTGGACCGTGGGAGCGCCGAACGGTGGGGAACTGCGAAATCACCCGGAGAGTATAGCAGTCGTTTGGCGGTGCAGACCCTCACCCCCGGCCCCTCTTCCGCCCGGCGGGCGAGGGGAGCTGCAGCGGTCGCCGGGGCTACTGCCGGCCTCTTTCACCCAGCCCCAGCACGTCCTTGGCGTAGCGCACGCTCTCCTCGAAGTGCCGGCGCTGCTGGTCGCGAAAGGCTGCCCTGGTTTCCGCGGAGCTGTCGGCGCCTCCCCAGGACAGCGTAACCTGATGCAACGGCTCGGCGCGGCCGCCGCGAGCGAGCGCGACGAAGCGGGCGAAGTCTTGCGCCAGCATGTCGGGATAGATGCGCCAGAAGTCCGCGGCGGGATCGAGGTAGGGCAGCGCCTTCGGCGGCCGGCCGGTGATGATTTCCAGGTCCACCGGCAGGCTGGGCGCGACGCGCTGGATCGTGCTCACAATGGCGGCCAGATCGACGTTGCCCTGGCCGAGCGGCGCCCACTGGGCCTGCGCGCCGCGCTCGTCCTCCCAAATGCGCGTGTCGCGGACGTGGCTGGTTACCGCGTACGGGGTGAGGAGCTCGGTCGAGAGGAGCGGGTCCTCGCCGCCGTAGGCCGGATTGCCGGTATCGAGGCACGCGCCGATGGCGTCGGGGCCGACAGTTTCGATGAGCCAGCGCAGCTCGCGGCCCAGCAGGTCGACGCCGCCGTGGTTCTCCACGGCGATCTTCACGCCGGCATCGCGCGCCACGGGAGCGGCCGCTCGCAGGGTGCGGACGCACTCGTCCAATTGCTCGCGGAAGGGGACGGCGCCGACGCGGTCGGCCTCCATGCCCATGAAGCAGCGCACCACGGGGGAGCCCATGATCGTGGCAGCACCGATCATGTCCGTCAGTTGCTGCTCGCCGCTGCCCCACTCCGTCCGGAAGGAGCCGGCGAAGCGGTTGAAACTGCCCATGCCGACTTCTACGTCCAGATGCAGCTCGTCGGCGTGCTGCCTGAGCTGCTTCAAGTAGTCGGGCTCGAGCGACGCGAAGTTGCCGCGCTCCGAAAAATGGACGTTGTCCAGCCCCTGACTTGCGGCGTAATCCAGGAGCTGGAAGGCATCCCAGCCCTGGTCGCGCAGACTATAGCTATCGACCCCCAGTCGCACGGTGGCGTTCCTTTCTCGTCCGGTAGCATCGCGGCGTTACAAGGAGAGTGTACAAGCGCCTTGCTGTTTTGGCATACCTCGGAGCGAGGGTGATAATACGGGTGGAGCGGCGAGGTTCTTGGTTGGTGGGCTGGACCTCGGCAACATTGGACGCGATGCACAAGGAGATGCCACATGGCAACGGCACGTGAAGAACTGCATCTGTTGACCGACACCCTGCCAGACAGCGTGGTGGAAGAGCTGGCCGCCCTTGCTAGGGAGCTTGGTCAGCAGGTGGAAAACGGTGGTGTGGGAGAGGTAGCTGACCCAGAGGAGATCGCCATTGTGCTAGACGCTCTACGTGATGACGGAACCGAACCCGAGCTAACTGCCGAGGAGGCGAAGGCCTACCTTGCTGAGTGCCGCCGCCTGCGACTATCCTAGATGCTGTGCCGACGGCTTCTCTAGAGCTGGTCATGATTCGTAGCGTTGGAGCCGACGTAAATGTAGACGCCCGCCATGGTATGCCTTTTCGAGGAGGGTAAGCCGACGCTGGCAAGGACCCTGGTCAGGGTTAACGATAGCCCGCCGGCACAAGGTCATGCGCCCCAGGCGTTTCCGACAGTGTGGTGATGACATCTCCGCGGAGAGCTTCGATGACTTTCTGGGCGCGTGTGACGGTCACATTGTGGTACTCGTTGCGCTCGTCACGGGAGACGACCGCTTCGCTCACGCCAAGTCGCTCTGCTAGCTCACGCTGACTGATACCTTTGGCGATTCGCAAGGCAATCAACTGACGGCCCACGTGCGTGAGGTTGTAAACCGACGGTATCTCGCCGCGACGAGCATGCTCGTACCATTCAACTTCCTCAGCGAGCTGCGCCTGAAAGGAGAGCACCGGCTCCATGCCGCGGTCCACTTCGTCAGGCCTGAGTCCGGCGCGGACGAGCCCGGCCCGTTGCTGGTCGGCAAACGTACGGTCCTGGTCGAGGCGCTGCAATGCCTCTCGATACTCTGTCTCGTTGCGAATCACGGCTCCTCCTTCCGTGTCTCTTCGGTGTTCTTCTTCACCGGACAATCTGCACAATTCCTTTGGGCCGATGCTCCCGTCGGGACTGACGGAATGCCGACGGGAAGGTCAAGTCGTTGCCAAGGTGATCGCGGATGCCGCTGAGATTGCCGTAATGGGGGTAGAGATCCACACGGTAGCGATGCCACATCGGCAGCTGGCGCTTGGCCGATGAGGGGTCGAAACGGCGGCTCGTTGGGCTCCACGTCCATACCCTACTCGGATCGATCGCATTCAAGTTGCGCTCAAGCTGTCCAGAAACAAAGTAACGTAGGTCGCATTCGAAGTACCCATCGATGTCGTTGGGATGGTCTTTCTCCTCCACGAACGACCCATCAATGAAGATGTGGTCGACGCCGACCTCCCATAGCTGTTGGACCAGAACCTCCAGGTTAACGACCAGGTAGCGCCGCCACTCCGCGTCCCACGCCGTCGAATTCACCCTATGGCCAGTCACCAGAAAGGAGTCTCGGAGCTCACGTACCGTCAGCGAGTAATCACCCATCGGCAACAGCCCGTCCGGGGTGAATTCCGGCAATGGCATTGCGCGCCCATTTTCCTCCGCCCCTGTAGCTTAGCTTATAAGCTAACTGGGCGCAATGTGCCAATTGCGTCGACTGGCCGTGCTAGCGATCGATGTGTTCAACGAGGGGCCGGCATCACCGGGGTCACCCCTCTGAGATTGCCGTGTCGAGTCTGTGATCTCCTTGGTCCGGAAGCATCCGCTGGAGCTGATAGAAGATGTTCCACAGCGGCCTGCCCTGGCCAGACCGGAGCATCTCGATACCAAGGTAATCGCTCGGCCAAACCGAGCTTACGGCGTTCGATCTACGGAGTAGTGACGTATAATGAGGCACGACACGGAGCGTGATTTCTCTACGGTGCCTCTGCCACTTTGAGCGGCCGAGACGCCCGTCCGTTGGTCATGCTGCTGGCAATCAGGAGGGGGACGGTGACTGAGGCATTGGCTCGAGCATTTCGACAGGCGGAGCGGCTGTCGGAGAAGGGGCAGCAGGAGCTCGCCGACCCAATCGATCGGAGATTATCGGACCTGCGCTGGGACGCGCTGCTCGCTAAACCTGAGTCGCGAGCATTCCTCCGTGATCTCGAGCACGAGGCCGACGATGAGTCGGGTTTGGAGGTTCTGGAGGCCTCCCTTTGAGGTCTAGGACAACGCCACGCTTCCGGGAGTTGCTGGGGGCTTTTCCCGAAGACATTCGTGAACAGGCGTGCGAGGCTTTCAATCGGTGGCAAGCATATCCGGACCATCCGTCGCTCAACTTCAAACCAGTCGGCCACAGGATTCCCCGCGCCTATTCAGTGCGCATCAGCTTGCGCTACCGAGCTGTCGGCCCACGCTACGGCGACGAGATCTGTTGGGTGTGGATAGGCTCACATCCAGAGTACGATCCTGAGCTCAGCAAGTACCAATAGGCTGCTTGCGGGTATGTTGCTCTCATATGGCGAGAATGAGTCACATGACCTTTTGGTGAGGCTACGCGGCGTCGATGCCATCCGCGGTCGTACGCTGTTGACAGGCTGCCGGCGCCCGTCGGATGAACGGACGAACGGCAGTCGCGTCAGGAAGGGTGCCAATGCCTGTCTATGAGTATCGCTGTCCGACTTGCCGGCGCCGGACGAGTGAGCTGTTCATGACTTTTGCCGAAGTCCAGGCGCCGGAGTGTCCGCGCTGCCACACAGTTATGCAGAAGCAAGTGTCGTTGTTCTCGACGGTCAAGTCCGAGGACGCGCGTGCCGACGAGCTGAGCGATCCGTCGGCATTTGGCGACGTCGATGAGAACGATCCGCGCAGCGTGGCGCGCTGGGCGCGGCGCATGGGCAAGGAGATGGGCGAAGACATGGGTCCGGAGTTCGACCAGATGGTCGATGCCATGGAGCGCGGCGAGGACCCCGAAGGGCTCGACGGCGACATGGGCGTCGACGACATGGACGGTATGGATGCGATGGACGGAGGCCTTGGCGCGGGCGCCGGCTTCGATGAGTAGCTCAGCTTTGTGAGTCGCCTGGGATGGCGGCGGTTGCTGCCGGCTGCCGCCCTGGCGGCAGCCGTGGCCGGGGGAGCCTGGCGGCGCGGCGTCCTCACAGGCGACGGCGCGCTGGCCGCTGCCGCCACGGGCGACCTGGTGTGCGTCGGCGGCGGCTGGGGCTGGGGCAGCGGCATGGTCGCCTTCTTCCTGTCCAGCAGTGCGCTGTCGCGGTTGCAGCAGCGACGCAAGGATGATCTCGCTGCCATATGGGAAAAGGGCAGCCGGCGAGATGCCGGCCAGGTGCTCGCCAACGGCGGGGCGCCGGTGCTGGCTGCGCTGTGGCAGGGGCTGTTCCCGGGCAGTGTGCCCAGCGCGGCATATTTCGGCGCACTGGCTGCCAGCACCGCCGACACCTGGGCGACCGAGGTCGGCGTGCTCCAGAACTCCCCGCCGCGGCTGATCACCACCTTGCGACGGGTACCACGTGGCACGTCGGGCGGCGTGACACCAGTGGGTTCTCTCGCGTCGCTCGCCGGGGCACTATTCATGGCCGGTATCGCGGCTGCCGTGAGAGCAGGAGGCAACCGAGGTGACGGCACCGGGGCCGCGATTGCGATCGGCGGCCAAGCGACCGGGGGACTGCGGTCCCTTGCATCCGGCGAGGGACATCTGCGGGACGGGGATGCCGCGGTCGCCGGTGTTCGCACGCGGCGCGGTCGATCAGCGGGTGGCTCTGCGCGAGCGCGCCTCTTTGCCGCCACGCTGGCCGGCGGCATTGCCGGATCGGTGACGGATAGCCTGCTGGGCGCGACGGTCCAGGCAGTGTATTGCTGTCCGCGCTGCCAGGGCACGACGGAGCAGCGTGTCCATCGTTGCGGCGCCGTGACCGAGCTTCAACGCGGACACCCCTGGATCACGAACGACGCCGTCAATCTCCTCGCCTCGATGGTCGGCGCAGCCACTGCCGCGCTGTTGGCGGTCGGGACGACTTGTCGCCGTGGCGGCGCTTGAGCCGCGGTTGACCAGCCGGGAAGTGCTGGCGCGATTGTGCCGCCGCCACCGGCTGGGCCTGGTCGCGAAGGAAGTACAATCGTCCACCAACGTGACGTCCGATGAAAGGAACAAGCGAATGGCCGGGGTACAGCAGGCACAACTCTTCACGAAGGACATCGTCCAGTCGGTGCGCCTCCCCTACCTGCTGTATCTGCCCAACGACTCCGTCGCAACGAGCGGTTCACCACAGCCCTTGCTGCTCTTTCTGCACGGGGCAGGCGAGCGGGGTGACGACCTGGAGCGCGTCAAGGTCTACGGTCCGCCCAAAATGGTGGAACAGGGTAAGGATCTGCCCTTCATCGTCGTGTCGCCGCAGTGCCCGACGGATGGGTGGTGGTCGGTCGAGGCGCTGGGCGCGCTGTTGGATGAGGTCGAGCAGGCCCACCGAGTCGATCTCGATCGCGTCTACTGCACCGGCTTGAGCATGGGTGGCTTCGGGACCTGGGCCCTGGCGTTGCGCTTCCCCAACCGCTTCGCCGCCATCGCCCCCATCTGCGGCGGCGGTCAGGTACACGCGGTCTGCAACATCAAGCACGTGCCGGTCTGGGCCTTTCACGGCGCCAAGGACGCGGTGGTGCCGCTCAAGCGCAGCGAGGAGATGGTGGAGGCGTTGCAGCAGTGCGGCGGCAACGTCCGCCTCACCGTCTATCCCGAGGCCGGCCACGACTCATGGACGGAAACCTACGCCATCCCGGAGCTGTTCTCCTGGCTCTTGAGCCATCGCCGGTCCGCCTAGGGGCGGCGGGCCTAGCCTCGACTGCTCATGGCCGCGGGTACGCTTACTCTTGCCACAGTAAGCCGCCTATGTTGATCAGGACGTCGATCCACTCGTCGGTGCTGAACTCGGCGCGCTTGGCAACGTACTCCTGCAAGTAGATGACGCTGACCTGGAAAGGGGTAAAGCTGACGACCTTGAAGGGCCTGATCTTCTTGTTGTAGATCTCCTGCTCGTCGTAGGTCAGGTCGATGGTGCCCCACATGCCGCCGGAGAGCAGCATCGGATACTGCCGCACGATGCTCTCCGGCAAGTTGACGAAGCTCTCGTTGATGGCCGAGATCGTCCCCCAGTGTCCCATGGTATCTCCGTAGCGTGAAAGCTGTGAAGGTATGGTGTAGCTATACGCGCGGAGAACGATAGCGATGGCAACACAAACTCTACCAATGACGAGGGGGGCGTTCAGCTTGCTTCGATTCCGCGACGGCCATTTTGTCGAGGAGCATTTTGCCTCCCTGGAGGAAGCCCGAGCAGCGATCACCGACGAGGATATCCAGGCGGCTCGCTCCGCCGCCGGGAGCTGGGCTGATCTGGATTATGACGAGGCGGTGGAAGCCTTGGAACGCTTCCGCCAGGAGGTACCGCCGTCGCCATCTCTTGAGGAAGTGTGACCCACCTTCTCGACGCCGGGCCGCTGGTTGCCTATCTGTTCGAGCGACCTACGGCAGTAGCTCTGATCGAGCCCTGGGTGGCGAGCCGCGAATTGGCGGCCAGCATGGTCGTCTGCGCCGAGGCGGCAGAGCACATCCTGAACCAGCCTGGGCAGCCACGGTACATGGCCGGCCTGTCCCATTTTTTGAGGGTCATTCCGACGGCAGATCTCAACCTCGATGTGGCCATCCGCTACGCAACCTTGCGCCGGTCCCTACGACCACCCCACGGCCCCGGACTGATTGGGGATATGGACACGCTCATCGCGGCGACGGCGCTGGCGCACGACCTGACGCTCGTCTCCGTGGACGCCCACTTCGCGCGGGTACCCGGACTAAAGCTGCTGGCCGTCCCCCGCAGGTTCAGTTAGCTGCCCGCCACCGGCTTGTTGCCGTTGGTTCGGCGATCGGCCCGACGTTTCTGGACACCATCGTCCCTTGCTGCTCTCGCGCCAGCATGCGCACGCAGACCTGATAGTCTTCCTCCGCTTCGACCTGCGCCGCTTCGCTCAGGCGATCCAGCTTCAGGCCGCCCTGCTCGAAGGGGAGCTTGCCGTCCGCGAACTGGCCGGCCCGCTTGCACTGCCGGATCCACTGGGCCAGGGTGGCGTCGTTGGGCGGCTCGCCATCCGGCGCGGCTTGCTCCCCCTGCAGGAAGGCGATAGAGCGCTTGACGCGGCGGCTGGCGCCGGCGGCGCGTCCCCGCTGCTTGGCCTCCTCCTCCGCCTCCGTCGCGGGCAGCCGGTAGCCGCGATCGGCCGTCTTAAGTGAGCTGCGTGGCCAGGACCTCCATTTCCTCGCCCTGGGCAGCTCTCACGCCAGTTGGCTGAGGCACAGCTCGCTTAGCCTCGTTCCAACGCGGTCGTTCCCTGAGCTCGCGGCAGCCAATCGCGCTCCCAGTGCTCCTCGATCCGTGCCCGCCAGCGTTCCGCCGAAGCGGTCAACTCCGCGGTCAGCTCGGGGTACCGCTCCTTCAGGTTGTCCGTCTCTGCCATGTCAGTGCGAAGGTCGGAGAGGTGGACCTCGTCCTCTGATGGCGCGCCTTCCACCAGTTGACCATTCAGCACCAGCTTCCAGGGGCCGCGGCGCACGGCCGTTTGCCGGCCCATCTCCCAGAAGAGCTCGTGGTGCGGGCTCGCTGCTCCATCGGCCACCATGGCGAGCACATCCAGACCGTCCAACTCATAGCCGGCAGTGTCACCGCCGGCCGCGGTCAGGAAGGTTGGAAAGATGTCCATGGCGGCTCCCGGCTCTTGGATTACTTGCTCTGCCGGGATTCGATCCGGCCAGCTCATGATGGCCGGTGAGCGGATACCGCCCTCGTACAGGCTGAACTTGTGACCTTTGAGCATGCCGGCTGAGCCGCCGTAGTAGGGATCGGTCCGGCCGTCCAGCCAGTTGCGCGTCTCCCGCGATGGACCGTTGTCGGACATGAAGAACACACAGGTGTTCCCTCTCGTCTCCTGGCGCTCTAGCTCGGCCATGATCTCGCCCACGCCGTCGTCCACTGCGCTGAGCATGGCCGCCATGATGCGGCGGTCGGGAGGCAGATGGGGAAATCGGTCCAGATAGCGCTGTGGCGCGTGCATCGGATAGTGCGGCGCGTTGTAGGGAACGAACAGGAAGAACGGTTGGTGGGACCGGCTGGCCCGGCGGATGTAGGCGGCCGCTCGTTCCGTGATCAGGTCGGTGAGGTACTCGCCGTTGCAGTAGACCTCCTCGCCGTTCAGCCAGAGGTCGTGCGTCGGGTCGTACTTCCCTCCGGCCGCGCCCCAGTAGAAGATGTGGCTGTAGTAGTCGACGCATCCGGCCAGGAAGCCGAACCAATCGTCGAAGCCGTGGTCGTCTGGACGGGAGCCATCGGCAACGCCGAGGTGCCACTTGCCGCACATCGCCGTTTGATAGCCGAGTCCGCGTAGCGCTGTTGCCAGGGTCGGCACTCCCCGTGGCAGCCCCGTGGCCGTGCGATGGCCGGCCAGAATCGACCGTACGCCGGCATTCCCAGGATAGCGACCGGTGAGGAGGGCAGCCCGCGACGGCGAACACACGGGGGAGTTGGAGTACCAATACGTAAAGCGGGCTCCTGAGCCCGCCAGCCGGTCCAGGTGTGGCGTGCGGAAGTCGGTTGCGCCCATGCAGGAGAGGTCACCGTACCCCTGGTCGTCGGTGAGAAAGACAACGAAGTTTGGTGGTGTCGCCATGGTCTCGCTGACCTGCCCTCCACGCAGCCGGCATCCGTGGGGACGATTCTACCGGTCCGGCAAGACCTTCGCCGGCCTGTTTAGGCGTCTGGACGGCGTGCTCGCCCGCTATACCGACGACGATCTGGCAATCATTGTCGACTTCCTTGCCGGCGCCCGTGGCGCAATCCTAGGCCACGTCGCCGATCTCCGCGCGGAGGATGAGTGGCGCGGGCTGGAGGAATATCGGAACTGGATCGAACGCTAAGGCGCGGCGCCAAGCTGGTTGGCCGCCGGGCGTGCCGACCATGTCTGCAGTCGTGCCAACTGGAGCACGCGCGGCGCCTCGAACTCCGGGGCAAACATGTTCCAGCCACCCCGAAAGCGCAGGCTGGCGAAGTCGGCGCGGCGCGCCAGCTCCGGCAGTTCATCCGCCGGCCCCACTGCTATCCGCTCGCGATCGGCGTGTAGCGCCTGGGCCAGGGTGCGAAGCAGCGCTCCCGGACCCACCACCCGACGAGCCACCTCGACTGCCGCAGGTACACGGCCGCGCCGTGCCACCTCTGGATTGACGGCTGCCGCCATCGTCAACAGGTCAGCCACTTCGATCTCGCCCGGCTCCGCGGGCGCTGCCAGAGCCTCGGGGCCGAGTAACGGTCGGACAAAACTCAAGCGTGGCAGCTCGGCGTGGTCCCGTCGCCACGCGGCCGCGTCCAGGAGCACGCCGAGCTGCTCCGCCGGGCTCAGCCAGTGGCCGCCAATCCGGCGCGGCTCCAGCGGGCCGCCGGCCTCCTGGATGAGCTGGGCTACGCCGGCTGGCTCCAACCAACGGTCGTCCTCACGGTGACGCTCCAAGAGCGCCCGGTAGGTCGTGACATTGACGCCCGCCTCGTGGGCCACCCAGCCCAGGAAATCGTCGAAGTCGGCCATCAGGTCCTCGATCTTGGTTCGCGGATGCAGCGGAGCGGGCGCCCATGCCGAGCGCGGGCGATTGATGCCGAAACGGAAGGTGTCGGTCGGCGCCGCCGTGATCAGCCGGCAGGGGTGGGTGTACATGACCAGCACACCACCCTCCCGCCGTTGATCGAGCGCCTCCAGGAAGTCGTCGCGCAGACGCCGGCCGCGGTCGGGGACGTCGAAGTAGCGGTCGAAGAGGGTGTGGTACTTGATGCACAGCGTGCCGCAGTACCACATCGGCTGGCCGGTTGCCCACTCGACCGGTGCGTCGCAGAAGACGGGGATGCCCAGCAGGGCCATCGCCGCCGGCACCTGCGGCGCCCAGCTCGAGCCGGGCTTGCAGTAGGCTGCCGGCTGCTGTCCGGTGAGGCGGCGGATGTCGGCAACCCCACCTGCCTCGCGTGCCATCACGGCCGCCACGCCGTCGTCCCAGCCCATCTCCTCCAGATACTCGGCGTGCAGGGGATGGGCCGAATGCAGATCGCTGTGGAAGCCGATCTCGTGACGCGACCACGCCGCGAGCACGTCCGGCCGGCGGCGTCTCGTCAAGGCGCGGGCCAGCTCGCCAACCACGCAGAAGCAGCCGGTCAGGCCGTGGCGCGTCAGCGCGTCGGCCCACCACAGCTCGCCCTCGTCGGCGGCGGGCGTCTCGAAATCCTCGCTGTCGAAGGAGAAGATCACGTCGACGGACATCGCACACTCCTTGACGCGACGACTCAGGCGAGCTGGTCGTACCGATCGGCGAGGATCTCCTGGCGCAGCGGCTCGCCGCGCTGGAAGCGCTCCAACTCGTCCACCAGGGCGTGCCCCAGCTTGCCGGGGGTGGAACGGGCCTTGCCGGCCATGTGGGGCGTGAGCAGCACATTGTCCAGTTGGAAGAAAGGGCTATCCGGCGGTAATGGCTCCTGGTCGAAGACATCCAGCGCCGCTGAGAAGCGGCCGGTCTGCAGCTCCCGCAGCAGCGCGTCCTGGTCCATGGCCCAGGCGCGGGAGTTCTGGATGAGGATAGCGTCGGGCTGGATGCGCGCGAGCAGGTCGGCGTTGATCATCCGATAGGTCTCCGGCGTCTTTGGCGCATGGACTGCGATGATCTCGCTCTCGCCGAAGACTTGCTCCAGGGTGGCCTTCTCGACGCCCAGCTCAGCGGCACGCGCGGAGCTGAGGTAGGGGTCGTAGACGCGGACGTGGGCGCCAAAGGCCAGCAGCAAGCGGATGTGACGCTGCGCCACATAGCCTGCCCCGACCAACCCGGCCCAGCGACCGGCGAGCAGGCGTCCATGGGCCGCTTGCATCTCCTTCCAGGGCAGGCCGGCGCGGAACTGACGATCCTGGATGTGGTAGCGGCGGAGCCAGAGCAGGGCGAGCCCGATGGAGAACTCTGCGACGGCGTCGGCAATGACGGGGGCGTTGTGGACGAGCCGGATGCCACGCCGGTAGATGGTCGGCGGGATGATGCCGCGGACGCTCCCCGTGGCATAGCCGATGATCTTCAGCTCGGGTGCGCCGTCTAGCCATTCTTCCTTCAAACTGGGCGTTCCTGGCCCAGCCAGCAGGATATCGGCCTGGGCCAGCAGGGCGGGGGCCTGTTCGGCCAGTGCCGCGGTGTCGCCCATCGCTTGCTTGACCGAGCCCAGGCCCAGGATGCGATCGTGAACATCGCGCGGGAACAACTGCGCGTAGGTCGTGTCCGGAATGAGCACGGCAACCTGCATGTCTCCTGCCTTTCTGCGGTCGGCGCGCTGCCGTCTCTTCAGCGCCCCGTATCCACCGCGCGGCAGGCACCCGTGGTCACTGTCCCGGCGCTGTCAGCATCGTGTTCACCTGCGGGACAATTGCCGCCATGGCCGACTTGGCAGTGGCCTGCCCTTTCAGTATCTTGCCATATGCGTCCTGGATGGCCGCGTCGATCTCGACCGTTCGCACCGGCAGCAAGATAGCATGCACCTGCTCGGCCGCCGCGGCGTAGGCGTCGGCGTTCTCGCCGGAGATGAGTTGGGTGAGCCAGACCGAGCTCTTGGCCAGCGTGCGTGTCGTCGGCGCCGAGAAGCCCGCTGCCATCGCCAGCTCCATGCCCCGCGTCAGATCGAAGGTCATGAACTGCCAGGCCGCGTCCTTGGCCCGACTGGACTGCGCGATGCTGATGCCGTTGGGGCCATCGCGGTTGTAGTACTTGCCGTCGGGCATCAGATGGACGGGCACGGTGCCGAAGGGGACCGTCTTCAAGGACGGCGCGTCGCTGCGGATGCCGAAGTAGAAGGCCAGCCGGCCGGCGGCGAAGAGTCCGGTGGTGCCGTTGTTGACCCCCTTGAGGTCCGCGGAGCTGGGGGCATAGCCCTTCGTCACCTGGCCGGCCAGGTACTCCCAGCCTTTGATAGCCCCATCGCCGTCGATCAGCGTCTTGGTCACGTCGGCGTTCCACACCTCACCGCCAAAGCCCTGGATCCAGGGGGACTGGAAACGGATACTGTGCGAGACGTCGTCCCGGGCGAAGACCTTGGTCGACCCTTGGCCGGTGGTGACCTTGGTCACGTCGGTATCCATCTCCTGGATGGTCCACTGGCCCTTCTGGAAGAGCGTCCAGGGGTCGGCCAGGCCCTGACGCTTGAGCAGGTCGGTGTTGTAGTAGTACACCCCTGGCCCGGAGTAGTTGGGGAGCGACCAGAGCTTGCCGGCCCAGCGGAAGTAGTCGATGGTGCCGGGGTAGAAGTCGGCGAGGTCGAAGGCGCCTTTGCTCCGGTCCAGGTACGGCTCCATCGGCACGATGACCCCTTTGGTCGCGAAGGCGGCGTTGTAGATCGGGTGGACGTAGATGAGGTCTGCCTGGCTGCCACCGGCGATGACGGATTGGAGCTTGGCCTCCTGGTCCACGGTATGGCCATCGAGCGGATTGAGGGTGACCTTGATGTCGGCATGCTGGGCCTGGTACTCCTTGATCGTCTGCTCCCAAGCTTGCTGGGCAGTCCCGGTGACGTTGAACCACCAGACGACGGAGGTGACGCCGGCGGGGGCGGCGCTGGACGAAGCGCTCGTGACCGAGGCGCTGCTCGTAACGTTGCTCGCGGGAGCCGTCGAAGTCCGTGTGGCCTCGCTCGTCGAAGCGGGGCCTGTCGAGGCGGCAGCGCTCGTTGCGGCGGCGGTGGTCGGCGCCGTCGAGGCGGTCGAAACCGCGGCGCTCTGACTGCCACCGCTGCTGGAGGTCACGGCCGTGCCCATACAGGCGCTCAGTATTCCTGATCCGGCAACGCCGGCCAAACCGCCCGCCAGCCGTAGGAGGGAACGACGACTCACCATCGGAGAAGACGAGCGATATTGCATCTGGTGTACACTCCATTCTTGTTGCTCCACCGTCCGAACGGCGCATACCGTGGCACGGCGAACGATGCGGTCTGTCGCTAGGCTGCTTCCTCCCTAGTGCCCGTTAGGGCGGGGCATGGGGTGTTCCCAGAGAAAACTCCTCTTGTCACTGTTCAACCACGGCCTACCAGGCCTCCTGTTGACGCACGAGTCCATGCGGAAAGCGCGTCAAGTCCGTTCCGTGCCGGCGAGATTGCTAAAGTCTGCTACCGGCTCCGGGAGCGTGCGCAGAGTAGGGGCAGTATCGTAGCCAAAGCCCGATCCGCTCAAGGTAGCGAGGTCCAACTTGCCCTGATGGCGCGTGTAGATACCGGGATGCGCGGCCGCCTCGGGACCGGACGCGTCCGGATAGTACTGCATCCCGTTGCTCTCCACGCCCATGATGGTACCGGCGTGGGCGGCCAACTGGAGGTGGGGAATCTGGGCGAGCATCGTGTTGGACAGGTCCTGCACCATGAGCGGCATCCCGTGCGCCCTGGCCCAACACAGGCTCAGGATGGCCCCTGTCTGGGTCTTGCAAGTCTTCAGCGCCACCCCACTCCAGCCCAACCGCCGGCCCAGCTTGACCAGCGTCCAGTCGTGCGCGCTCTCATCCATGAAGAGCGGCTTGCGCGCCGCGACGCTATGGACGTCGATCTGATAGCGCTCCAGGTCGTAGGGGAAGGGCTGCTCCACATACAGGAGCATGCCGTAGAGACGCGGCTGTTCGATCAGGAGCCGGTCAAGGATTTCGTTCACGTAGGCAGGCTCGGCGACCGTGCAGTTGAAGTCCGCCGTCAGCCACAGGCAGCCCTCCTCGACGGCGATCTGGCCAACTCGGGTGAGCCGCGCATAGTCCCAGGTCGGGTCGTCGCCGCGCAGCTTCACCTTGAGGCAGGTCAGGCCGTCGCGGCGGATCGAGTCGCGCAGCAGCACTGGGTAACCGTCGCGTGGCTCGGTCCCGTCCAGGTCGGGTTCCTCCAGCGGGTCCTTGCCGCCGACGAGGTGCCAGGCTGCCAGCTCCCGCGGCGCTGGATGGGCGAGGAACGCTTCGGGGTAACTCCCGGCGAAGGACACGCCGCTCCCCTCTTCCGGGGTCAGGTAGGCCGCGAGGTCGGCGTTCATGTACTGGGCGGCATAAGTGGCGTAGACGGGCAGGTCGAGCCGGGTGCCGTAGGCGTCGTGCAGGGCCAGGTCGAAGGCGGAGCAACAGACCAGCGCCGCCAGCCAGGGCATAGGTTCCCGTCCGGCCCGCTGCCGGTTCTGTTGCTGCCAGAGGTGGGGCAGCACGTCGATTTGGAAGGCGTGGCCAATCTCGATGGGATGGCCGAGGTGATCGAATTCGGCCCACGCCCTGGCCAGGTCCACACAGAACGCTTGCAGCGCCGCCTCCCGTTCGGCGTAGGATAACGTACTCGGCCATACCCACTGCACACTGAGCGGCGTCTCTCCCCAGCCTAGGGCAGTCGCGCCTGCGCGGTCCTCTACGGCGAGCCGGACGCGCGCGTAGGTCACCTCAGTGGTAGTTTCCGGGCCGAACTTCACCGGGATGCGTGCCCGCAGCGGCAGGACGTAGAGCGTGACGCCCGTTGGGCGGACGTCGGTCGGTTTTTCTGGCATGGCTAGCTGGTGATCTTCTGGCCGAGGAGCGTGTTCATCTTTGGCATCGCCTGCTGCAGGGCGTCCAGGACCGACGCCTGCCCTTTCTGTGCCATTTTATAGGCGGTCGTGAAGGCGTTGTCGATGTCGATGTACGTGCTCGGCAGCGGCATGCCGCGGACGCTGGCGGCGGCATCGCGATACACGGCCGCGCTCTCCCAGGGGTATAGCGACTTTTCGAACGCGCCAGAATTCGCCACTGACTGGCGCGACGGCACGGAGCGCTTCAGGTCGAAGCCGATCGACTGCGCCTCCATCTGGGTGATCCAGTTGGCGTACATCCAGGCCTCCTGCTGGTGCTTGGACGCCTGATAGATGGGGAAGCAGTTCGGTCCGTTGCGACAGAAGCGGCCCTTGACGCCTTTCGGCAGTGGCGCCAAGCCCAGGTCGAAGTGGACATCCTTGAATCCGGGCACATCGCCGCGGATGCCGTGGTCCATGGCGGCGCTGCCGGAGGGGATATTGCCGCCGATGATGTGGTACTTGGCGGACATGTCGGCTTCGAACTGCAGGGCGTCCAGCGCCGCGGTCTGGTCGAGCAGCATCTTGGTCTGCTGGTCGTCCCAGACCTCCCCGCCGTTGCCCCAGATCGCCACACAGATCCAGTGGAGATCCGTGCCGGTGCCGTGATAGCCGTAGACTTTGGTCGAGCCGCTCGTGTTGGTCAGCTTCTGGGCAACGTCGACCAGCGTCTGCCAGGTCCAGTTGCCTTCCTGCTCGTATTGGTCTGGGGTCTTGACTCCCGCGTTGTTGAACAGCGTCTTGTTGAAGTAGGTGACCGATGGACCGGAATAGTAGGGCAGCCCGTAGTACTTACCGCCGAAGAGATAGTACTCGAGCGTTGTCTTGTAGAAGTCGTCGATATTCGCCGTCTTGTCCTGGGCAACGAACGCATCGATGGGCAGGATAACCTTCTTGGCGGCGAACTGCGCCAGCGCCCGGGGATGGATGTAGGACAGGTCCGGCGGGGTGTTGCCGGCCACCATGGCCAACAACTTGCTGTACAGATTGGCATCCTCCACCAGGAGCGTGCCCTGGACGGTGATGTCCGGGTTCAGCTCGTGGAAGCGCTTCATCCAGGACAGGTGCTCCGGCTGCTCGCCGGGGTCTGACACGTAGACGAGGTCGATCGTGACGCCCTTGCCGGCGGGCTGGGCTGTCGCGCTGGCGACGGCCGTCAGCGCTGCCGACGATGTCGCGCTCGTGGACGTGATGGCGGCCTGGCTGGCAGTCGTCGCGGGGGATGAGCTGGACACGGCCGATGCCGCGTTGGCGGTTGTTGTGGCAGCGACGCTGCTTGCCGCGCTGGCGGTCGTCGTCGCCGCGGCGCTGCTCGCGGCTCTTAGCGCGGCGCTGCTAGAGGCGCTGGCGGTCGTTGTGGCGCCGCCGCCGCACGCGGCCAGCGTGACGGCGCCGGTCACCGTCGCGGTCGCGACGAGGAAGCGACGACGGCTACAGACCGGCGGCTGAGTCGGCGACGACCGGTCGACGGACGGGATCACGCGACGGGTCAGACCTGGCGGGTTTGATCGAGAAGCCATCGACTCATCTCCAACTACTGCCCGCGACAGCGGGACAACGTCGACACGAGGCGGCTCGGACTACTTCTTAGGAACCCTATAAGAAGTGGCCCGGCAAGAGCGTACCATAAGGGGTTCCTGGTGACAAGGGTCGATCGCCGGTCGCCGGTCGGCCGGTCAGGTACTCCTCAGAGTCTTTCGGCACGTTATGGCCGCGCTCCGCACAACACTGCCCGGCCGATGCGACAATATGTGGCACGCCCTCGCCGGCTCGCCGGTCGCGCTCGCGTACCATCGTCGCGTGCCGCGTTACGCCGTCGCGGCGGTGTCGGAGCTCGCGCTCGCGGCGATGAGCTCCGACGCCTGCCGAAGTACCAGCGCTGCCGCGCCAACGCTTCCTGCGTCGGCGCCCAAGGCGCTGGGGCGGATCTCGACGGCGGCGAGGGGCACGGCCAGGGCGCGAGATCGCGCCTCTTTCTCGACTGCCTCGAGGAAGAGTGGCCCTGCCGTCGCGAGCGGTCCGCCCAGGATGAGTCGGTCGGGATTGAACAAGTTGATGAGCGTGGCCGCGGCGATACCCAGGTTGCGACCACTTTCCCGCACTAAGGGGACGGCCACAGCGTCTCCGGCGCGGGCCCCCTCCGCCAGGTCCACCGTGGTCAGCCGCGATGGATCGCCGTCGCAACGCTCGCGGAGCAGCGAGCCGTTACCCAGGCGCAGTTGGTCTCGTAGGCGCGCCAGCAGGGCCATGCCGGAGGCCAGGGTGTGGAGACAGCCGCGATTGCCGCACTCGCACAACAGCCCGTCCGGTACCACCGTGATGTGCCCGATCTCCCCAGCGCTGGAGTTGGCGCCGGCGTACAGCTCGCCGTTTTGCACGATCCCGGCGGCGATGCCGTGACCGGCATACAGATACACCAGGTGGCGCGCGTCCTGCCCGGCGCCACTGAAGCACTCACCCAGCGCCGCGGCCTTGCTCCGATTGGCAACGTAGGTCGGCATTCCGGTGCGCTGGCGAAGCAGCGCGGCCAAGGGCACGTTTCGCCAGTCGTAGCCCGCCGCGCCGTGGACGACGCCCGCCTCCACGTCAACCAGACCGGGCGAGGCGAAGCCCAGGCCCAAAATGCGCCCTCGCGGAGCCAGTGGTGTCAGGCGTGAGACCACCTCCGCCGTGGTATCCAACACCTGTTGCGCAGCCGTCCCTTGAGCTACGCAGACCTCACGTTCTACGATGCTCCCGTCCAGATCGGTCAAGACCGCGTGCAGGTCGCGCTCGCCCAGCTCCACTCCAAGGGCAAACCATGAGCGCGGCTCGAAACGCAGCAGTTGCGGACGGCGTCCGCCTTGTGAGGCTCCGGCGCCGCCGTCGACCAGGATGCCGGCCTGCTGCAGCTCGTCGGCGATGCCATAGGCGGTAGCAAGGCTCAACCCCGAGTGTTGCGCCAGCACCGGTCGCGATACGGTCCGGAGATGGCGGGCGATGGTGAGCAGCAGGGCCCGATTGCCGGAGCGCACGTCTTCGAATTGCGGATAAGCGGTATTCGCAGGCACCGGCCCTCCTTGGGGAACGCTGAGTCACCTGCCCCAACTTATACCGTGTGGTGGCTCGGCTACGAGTTCAGAAGTGTCTGCAATTGTTGCTGCGCCTGCGCGAACCCGTCTTGTACCGTGAACTTGCTCTTCAGGAGGCCGTCCCACAGTGGGGTGGCGATCGTTTTCTCGAACTGCGCGTTCTTGGGTATCGCCCGCACGGGGTCCGGCGCGGCGGCGATCTTCAATGACTCCACCAGGACATTGACCCCGGCCGTTGCCGGCACCTTGGCAAAGGCCGTCTTGGCCCAGGAACTGGCGTCCGCGGCCAGCGCGGGCATGCGGAAGACCAGATTGGCGTAGCGCCCGCCCTCCAGGCACCATTTCATGAAGTTCCAGGCATCGTCCGGATGCTTGATTCCGGCCCCGATCGCGAGCTGGATCGTGTCCTGATCGGGACTGGACGCCGTTCCCTTGGGGAACGTGGCCATGACGTAGTCGTTCTTGTACTTGGCCGGGTCGGTGAAGGTGAGCATCTGCCAGCCGCCGATCCAGGAGAGCGCTGCTTCCCCGGCGGCCCAGCGTCCGTCATTCCCATCGGCCGACGTCTTCACGTCCGGCGACGCCGTACTCGTCTTGTCTTTCAGGATCATGTCCAGGTACTTCGTAAACCCGTCGATCATCTCCGGTGAGTTGCAGATGGCCTTGGTGAAGTCTGCGGAGACCCAATGGCCGCCCCATTGCATTGGGATGGTGTAATCCCAATCGCCCAGTTCCTCGGCCCCGACGATCTGGTACGTGTTTCCCTGCTTTTTCGTGAGCTTTTGCGCATAGTCGCGATAGTCGCTCCAGGTAAACGGGTTGTTCCAATCTTGGGATGGGGGCGTGAGGCCGGCGCCGGCCAGCAGTTGCGGATTGTAGATGAAGGCGATGGCATTACCACCCAGGCCCCACGGCAGCGAGTATTGCTTGCCGCCTGTGGAGCCAAACGTCTTGAGCCAGCCCTGGTTGTAGCCGCTGATGTCGTACTTGTCGCGGGCGATCAAGGGTTCCAGCGGTTGGACCGCGCCGGGTTTGGCAATCGGTTGAATGAAGGTGACCTTGCCAATGACGTCGAGTGGCGTGCCGGCGGCGGCGAAAGTGAGAATCTTGATGTACTTGTCGGCGTCACCGCCACCGATGCTAATTGGCTCGACCTTGGCGGTCGGGTGTTGCTGATTCCAGGGGGCCAGGAAGCCATCATAGAGCGTGGGACCACCGGCAGACGGGTATTCCACCATCCAGGAGATCGTCGCCCCGCTCGCCTTGAGGACCGGCAGCGCAGAGGAGGTGCTCGCGGCGCTGGCCGCGGCGGAGGTGGCCGCGCTGCTGGACGCGCTGGTAGCGACGCTGGGCGCGCTGCTCGACGCGGTGGTCGCCGCCGCTGCACTGGTCGTCGCGGCTGCACTGGTCGTCGCGGCTGCCGATGAGGCAGTGGGGGCCGCTGATGAGCTTGCCACGGCGCTCGACGCGGGAGACGACGCCGCAGCACTGGATGCGGCGGACGACGACTCCGTGCTGGTCGTAGCGCTGGATGATGCCGCCCCACACGCCGCCAACACTTGAACCGCGGGCAAGACCAGGGTTGCGCCGAGCGCCTGGCGCAACAGTGACCGGCGGGAGGTCCGAGAACGATCGAGCATACTCACCGAGCCTCTCTCCTCATACGGGGATTGACGCCGCGCCACAGCGGTACGGCGCGCCACGCGAGCGCGACCACGGCGATCGCCCCGCTTGCTTCGTGATCAGAACCGGTTTGGAAAACCGCCATGGCAGAGTATAATCGGGGTTGAACCAGATTGCAAGGACTCGGCCATGGGTGGGCTATGACTCACCTGAGCGTACGGTCATCACCGCTGCCGCGCGCGCGCGCGACGCTGCGCGACGTCGCTCTGGCCGCAGGCGTGAGCAAGACCGTGGCGTCTCGGGCGCTCGCCGGATATGCCGATGTGGCGCCGGCCACCCGCGAGCGGATCTTGCGCATGGCGGGGGATCTCGGCTATCGCGCCAGCGCACGGGCACAGGCGCTATCCGCCGGCAAGGGGGCGCTGGCGCGCTGCGCCGTCGTCAGTCTGGGGATGACCTCGGCGGAGTTCGGTCGTTCCTTCTATGGTCCCGTGCTCACCGGCATCGCGGCACAGGCGTCGTCGCAAGGTATGGATGTCCATCTCGTGACGATCCCCAGCGACAGCGCGGATCTGGCCGACGCGCTCGGCAAGTTGGTGGCCGAAGATCGCGCGGATGGTTTCATCCTGCTGACCTTCATCCCGCTCGCTCCCAATCACGTGCGCCCGCTCGACGCGGCCGGCACGCCCTACGTGCTGATCAACCGCCACTTCGATGAGCAACCGATCAACTGCGTGACGCCCGATTGGGCGGCGGCCATGGAGGAGGCGGTGGAGTACCTTGTGGCGCTGGGGCACCGCCGTTTGGCCGCACTTCTGGAGGACACCAGTACATCGGCCGTGCGCGACCGAGCGCGCGGCTGGCGCGAGGGGGCCGCTCGGCACGCCATCGCGACGGAAGATGCGCCAATCCTGTATTTCGGCGGAGGCGGTTGGAACGGGGGCTACGACCTGACGAACAGGCTGTTGACCGCGGGGCCAGCCGTGCGGGGCGTCCGGCCGACCGGTCTCGTTTGCTTTGACGACTATTGCGCCCACGGCGTCCTGGCTGCCGCCAGGGACCTGGGCGTGGCCGTGCCGGAGGAGCTATCCGTGCTGAGCTTCGACGACGTCATTGCCGCCTATACCATGCCGCCGTTGTGCAGCT